>NZ_JBVJDS010000010.1:0-318615 GCF_055582185.1 Streptomyces sp. NPDC042201
ATCTGCCCTCATACCAGCAGGAAACCACCAGAAAGACCACCTGCCTAGAGAGCTAACAAAGCCCTACTAGGTCCTGTCCGGTCGATCTTCGTGGACCCGCGACCACCCGTCAGCAACGGTGTCACGCAGCAGATCCCGCAGTCCCCGTGCCGCCGGCAGCGGGGCGGCGGGCAGCGCGATGTGTACGGTCCGGCGCGGAGCCAGGTCACCGAGCCGGCAGAGGACGAGCTCCGCCGGGACCGCCCACGCGGCCAGTGACGGGACCAGCGCGATCCCGAGACCGGCGGCCGCGTAACCGAACTTCCCGGTCCACTCCGCGATCCTGATGAGCTTCTTCGGCCTGAAGCCCGCCCGGGCGCAGGCGTCGAGGAGCAGTGTGGGACCGCCGGCGGGCGCGTCCTGGAGCCAGGCCTCGTCGCGCAGTTCCCACAGGTCGATGGTCCCGGCTCCCGCCAGCGGATGCTCGCGCCGGAGGGCGACGAGCAACTCGTCCTCCAGCAGAAAGGCCGTCGTGACACCGTCGGCCGACGGCAGACCTGACGGGTAGTCGCTGACCACGGCAAGGTCGAGCGCCCCGTCCGCCAGCCGCTGCGTCAACGTGCCGCTCCGGCCCTCGGTCGCGATGACCTCGACCTCCGGCCTGGCCTGCTTGAACGCCCGCAAGGCGGTCGGTACCAACGAGATGTTGGCCGTCGCGAACGCCCCGACGCGCAGCGTCCCGCCCTGACCCGCGTGGATCACGGCGAGTTCCTGCTCCGCCCTCGCCAGGCGCTCCAGCACGTCCACGGCGTGCCGGTGCAGCGCGTGACCGGCGGGGTTCAGCCGTACGCCTCTGGGGAGCCGTTCGAACAGCGGCCCGCCCGCCTGCTGTTCCAGCGAGGCGATCCGCCGGGACACCGCGGACTGCGTGTAATTGAGCCGCGTCGCCGCTCCGGTGAACGACCCGGTTCCGGCCACGGTCACCAGCAGACGCAGTGCGTCGATCTCGAACACATTCCTCCTATGCATGGCTCACATGCAATCTAGTCGCTGGTGGAATGTCTTGTCCCCTCCTAACGTCGATCACCTGGCCGCGGTTCGAGGTCACCCTCGCCACTGCGGCCCGCCATGACATCCCCACGATCAAATCCCTGGAGGAAGCGTGCTGTTGTCGCAGAAGGCCGAGACGGGGCGGGTCCGGTGACCGCGGGAGCCACGATCGCGTTACCGGCGATGCTGGCCGATCTGAAGGAACTCGTGGTCTGTGAGTCCTTCTCGGCCGACCACTCGGCAGTGGCCCGCAGCGCCGAGGTGGTCGGCGCCCAGGGCGCGAGGCTGCTGGGCGCCGTGCCCGAGACGATCGTGATCGACGGTGTGACCCATCTGCGGTGGACCTTCGGCACCCCGCGGGTGCTCCTGGTGGGACACCACGACACGGTGTGGCCCATGGGCTCACTGGAGACCCATCCCTGGTCGGTGGCCGACGGGATCGCCAGGGGCCCCGGTGTCCTGGACATGAAGGCGGGGCTGGTGCAGATGTTCCACGCGTTGGCTTCCCTGCCGTCCCCGGACGGCGTGTGCGTGCTCGTCAACGGGGACGAGGAGGTCGGCTCCCCGACCTCCCGGGAGCTGATCGAGGAGTCCGCGCGCGGCTGCGCGGCCGCCTTCGTACTGGAGGCGTCCGCGAACGCGGAGGGCGCACTCAAGACCGCCCGTAAGGGCACGTCACGGTACGAGGTCGTGGTGCACGGCAAGGCCGCCCATGCCGGTCTCGAACCGGAGAAGGGGGTCAACGCCGCGGTCGAGGCGGCGCATCAGGTCCTGTCCATCGCCGGCCTGGCGGCCTCGATGGACCGCGCCGCTCCCTCCGTCCTGGGAGTCCCGACCATCACGCCCACCCTGCTGTCGGCCGGCAGCACGCTCAACACGGTGCCCGCGCTGGCGCGCGTATCGGTGGACGTGCGCGTTCCGACACTGGCGGCGCAGGACCTGGTAGACGACCTCATACGCGGGCTGACCGCCCGGACGCAGGGAGCGCGGCTGCGGGTACTGGGGGGCAAGAAACGACCGCCCATGGAACCGGCGTCCTCCGCCGAACTGTTCGCCCTCGCCTCCGAGATCGCCTCGGAGCTGGGCCAGGAGCCGCTGCGGGGAATCGCCGTCGGCGGCGCCTCCGACGGCAACTACACCGCGGGCACCGGCTGTCCGACACTGGACGGCATAGGCGCCGTCGGCAGCGGCGCCCACGCGGACACCGAGCATGTCGTGGTCGAGTGGATGGCACCCCGCACGCGTCTGCTCGCTCAACTGATCGCGAGGACACGGCGATGACCTCTCCCCTGCCGCCTGCGGCCGCCGAACTGGCCACCCGTCACCGACTCGGCGCGCTTCAGCGCTCCTTCGTCCCCAAACGCCTGGGCAAACTGCTCGTCGCCCTCCACATCTTTTCGGCCGTCCATCTCTTACTGCTCTTCGTGATTCCCGGCCTGCTGTTCTACTGGTGGCTGCGCCGGACCCCGAACTTCAGCAGGAAGCAGGCCGCGAAGCGGCTCCACCTGTTCGAGAACGGAATGATCGTGCACCCGCAGCTCGGCGACGGCATGGTCGCCATCCGCTGGGATTCCGTAAGGCTCTATCAGGAGATCACCCAGAAGATCATCAACGGTATCCCCGGCCCTGTCACCTACGCCTACTCCGCCGTCGGCCCGGGGCTCACCAACGCCAGGATCACGGAATTCTATGACGGCCCCGAAACCTGGGGCCCTCTGATGCAGGAGGCCGTCGTCCGCGCTCAGGGCCCGGCGGTACTGAAAACGATCCTGGAGGGCCAGGCAATGACCTTCGGTGACTTCACGGTCTCCCGCACCGGCCTGGCCACCACAAGGCACCACCATCTCCCCTGGTCCGGCGTCCAGGAGATCCGCGTCACGGCGGGCAGGGTCCACATCATGAGGGCGGGCGAATCCAGCCCCTGGTCCAGCAAGCCGATCAGCGGTATCGCGAACTTCTATGTCTTCCTGACCATCGCCAGGAACCTCTGCCCGCAATAGGGGACAGAGTGGGCCTGAACCACCGTCGCTATCGCGCCACCTGGAGACCGACCGGACGGGGCCTCGTGAAGCCGGGGCACTGTTGACAGTGCCCCGGCAACCCGCTTCACTCCTACCCGAGCAGGTGGGATATCGGTGCGCCGGAGGCCGGAGACGAAGTCGCGATTTGATGACCAGTATATTAGGCGATACGGACGTGAGGCGTTTCGTCGTCGCTCGCGCATTATCAAGGCTCGGCGACGCGGTCTATCCCATCGGCTTGACAGCCGCCATGCTCAGTGCGGGATACGGAATATCCGAAGTCGGCTTCGTATTGGGCGCCGCCATGGGCCCCGTCGTCTTACTGATGCTGGTCGGTGGCGTTGTTCTGGATCATTTCCATCCCAGAATTCCCATGATCGTCGCGGACCTTGCCCGATGTCTTCTGCAGGGCTGCGTCGCGCTGTTGTTCCTGACCGGCCGGCCTGCCATGTGGCAGATCATCGCCCTGTCCGCGAGTATCGGGGTGGCCCAGGCGTTCTTCCAGCCCGGGGTGGCGGGGCTGCTCCGACAGCTGGCACCGACAAGGCTCCAAGAGGCGAATGCGACCGTCCGCACCACGGAATCGATCGTGGCGCTCGCGGGCCCCGCCCTGGCCGGCCTTCTGATCGCCGTGACCGACGCCTCCATGGTCATAGCCATGGACGCCCTCTCGTACGCCGCGAGCGGCTGGCTGCTCTGGCGCATCCGGAAGGCGCCGGCCACGCGCCCCACCGGTCCGCCACGGGTCTGGCTCGATCTGGCCACCGGCTGGCAAGAGTTCTCCTCGCGGCCGTGGCTGTGGTCCGTCGTCTCGATGTTCACGCTCTTCGGACTCGTGGTGTTCGGCCCCTTCGACGTGCTCAAAGCGGTCCTGCTGATAGACCGGTTCGGCGCGTCGACCTACGGTTTGCTGATCTCGGCTTTCCCCCTCGGCGCCATCGCGGGCGGTTTGCTCGGACTGTGGATCAAACCCGGGAGGCCCTTGCGTACGGGGATAACGGCGCTGGCCGGACTCGCACCGCTGCCGGCGGCCATCGCCCTTGAGGCGCCGCTCGCCGTGCTCGCGCTCGCCATGGTCCTCGGCGGTACCGCGAACGCCTTCTGGGCCGTCACCTGGGCGACCGCCGTACAGTCGCAGTCGCCCCCGCACGCGCTGAGCCGGATCTCCGCCTACGACGTCATCGGCTCAACCGGCCTGATGCCGGTCGGCCGGGCTCTCACCGGGCCCGCCGCCGCCCAGGTCGGCGCGGCGACCGTGCTGCTGAGCTCCTCCGCCTTCCTCGTCCTGGGCTGCGCCGTTCTGCTCCTTGTCCCCTCCGTCGTCCGGATGAGCAGGATCCCGGCCGTCACGAAGAAGCCGCACCCAGCGCCATCGGCCAGTCACGTCCGTGAAGCCTAGGGAGAGTCATGCACCCACAGACACGCCGCACGCTCACCGAGAAGGAATTCGCCGACATCAAGCACACGGTGTCGATCCGTTCGAAGTCCCGGGCCCAGTTGCGCAGCAACGCCTCCTACGCGTCGGACATTCCGCGAGAAGTCAGCCTCCAGCTCACCTACCGGTGCAATCTGCGCTGCACCCACTGCTACCAGTGGAACGAACAGGGATTCTTCCGGGACTGGAGTGTCGAGAAGCAGCGCACGGAGCTGGACACGGCGGTGGTCGCCAACGTCCTGAAGGACACGGCCGAGGTACGGGGGAAGCTCTTCCTCTGGGGCGGCGAGCCCTTGATGCACACTCAATTCGACGAGGTGTCGCGCCTCATCGAGACGTATCCGAGAACCGTCAACATGTGCACCAACGGACTGCTCTTCCAGCGCAGGATGGACGACCTGCTGCGGATGGGACAGAACCTGAACCTCCTGGTCAGCCTGGACGGACTCGGAAAGGATCACGAAGAGCTGCGGGGCCGGGGGACGTTCGACCGGACCGTGCGCAATATCGAGGCCATGCTGGACCTGAAGCGGCGCGGCGAATTCCGTGGTGAGCTCTCGGTCTCCTGCATGGTGTCCCATGTCACCGTGCACCGCATGTACGAGTTCATGGAATGGGCGGAAGAACTGGACGTCAACACCGTCTACTTCCAGTTTCCCTGGTACATCAGCCCTGAAGTGGCGCACGCGATGGACGACGTCTACCGCGAACATTTCGAGTGGCTCGCGCCGGAAACCGGAACCGCGCGGCCCACCTGGCACTCGTACACCTACCAGCTCCCCTCGGAGCTCCTCCCCGTACTGCGTGACTCGATGGCCAGGCTCGCCGGCCGTACCTGGGGGCCTCGCGTCCGGTATCAGCCGCAACTGGACGAGAGCGAGATCGAGTCGTTCATCACCGGCACCTCTCAGCCGGCGCAGAAACGGACACGCTGTCTCGCGGTGACCAATCGCATGGAAGTACATGCGGACGGAAATGTGAGTTCGTGCAAGTTCTTCCCGGAGTTCGTGGTGGGGAATCTCTACGAGACGCCGACGCTCGAACTGTGGCAGAGCGAGAAGTTCCGCCGGGTCCGCTCGATCCTCGCCGATACCGGCATGATGCCCGTGTGCTCGAAGTGCATTCTCCTTTATCTGAACGGAGTGTGACGTGACTGTCCCGGCCGACACCGAGATCAGGGTGAAGAAGGTATTGTCCGAGATTCTGGGGGGCAAGTTCGCGCCGCACGAGATATCAGCGGACGCGGACATGGTGGGCGAGCTCGGTCTCGACTCCCTGCAGGCCATCCAGTTCCTGCTGCGCATCGAGGACGAATTCGACATCGAGCTGGACTACGAGACGCTGAGCCTGGAGCACCTGCGCTCCGTGCGGCAGTTCAGCGCGCAGGTCATCGGGGGGCAGGACGAGCGTCCGTGACCGCCTCCACCGGGGCGGTCCGCTTCGGCACCTTCGACGCCGAACAGCACTGGCGCCCCACCGACCTGGCTGAACTGCCCCGGCTGGCCGCGCGAGGAGCCGACCCCGTCGTCGCGGGGCTGGACGAGATGCTGTTCGGCCTGGCCTCTCCCGACGATCTCCTGATCACGCACAACCCGCTGGACCCGGCCCAGTGGGAAGCCCTCGGCGCGGCGGGTTTCACCTTCCGGCACCTGGCCGCCCACGCCGGGCCGGCGGAGAGCGTCGAAGAGGCCCTCCTGCGCGATACGGCACTTCGACGGTCTGTGGCCGGGCAGGGCGGGCTGAGTCCCTTCGCCGTGCTTCCGGCCACCACGAAGCTGGCGCGGGAGATGCAAGCCTCACACGGCCTGCCGCCGCAGGAGGCGGTCGTACGGGTCAACGGCAAAGCCTGGTCGTCCGCCGTGGCCGACCGCATCGGACTGCCCGGCGCCGGGCAGGTGGTGCGGTCGGCCAAGGAGCTGGAATCCGCTGTCGACGCCGTCATCGGTGAGGCCGGCGCCGGCATCGCCCTGGTGAAGGATTCGTACGGGGTCGCGGGCCGCGGCACGCTCGAAATCGCCACCCCGCGCGCGCTCGCCCGGCTGCTCCGCCACCTGCGCGGACAGGAGGAGCGCGGCGCGCGGATCGAGTTCGTGGTGCAGGACCGCTACGACCGGGACCAGGACTTCTCGGCCCACCTCATGATCAACGAGGACGGCTCCTGGCATCGGCTCGGGCTTCAGCGCATGAGCAACAACGGATACCGGCATGCCGCCTCCCTTCCCGTTCCGCACCGGCTCGAAGTGGAGCTCGCCCGGCGGGAGTACGGTGCGCTGCTCGGCGCCGTCGCCCAGGAGCTGGCCGCCGAGGGCTACTTCGGGCCGGTCGGCATCGATTCGATGACGCTGCGCGACGGAAGCTGGGTGCCTGTCGTCGAGATCAACGCCCGGCAGTCGATCGGCCTGCTCAATCTGGAGCTGGACCGTCGCGCGCGCACCCACGGGCTGCGTTCCCATCTGTGGCAGGACGATGTCTCGGTGGCGCCGGGCACCGGGATCGACACATTGCTCGCGGCGCTGGCAGCGGACGGCCTGCTGTACACGGGCGGTGGCCGGGCCGGAGTCCTTCCCCTGGTGGGCAGCGCGATCCTGGCTCCACGGGGCCGCCTGGTCTGCGCCGTGTTCTGCCCGCCGGAGGACTTCTCCTCCTGGCGGTCGTACACGCGCGACTGTGCCCGGCGGGCCGGAATCGACGCGGGAAGAACCAGCGCGGCGGAAAGCGCGGCGCCATGACCTTCGGTATCGGCCTGATCGGGGCCACCGACATCGCCGTCCGTACGATGCTCCAGCCCAGCGCGGACCACCAGGACATGAGGGTACGAGCCGTCGCCGCGTCCGACACCGGCCGGGCGCAGGCGTTCGCTCTCCGGCACGGTCTCGGCCGTGCCCACCTCCGCTACGCCGATGTCGTCGCCGATCCTGACATCCAGCTGGTCTATGTCTCGCTGCACAACTCGGCGCACGCGGTCTGGGCCGAACGCGCCGCGGCCGCGGGCAAATACGTCGTCGTCGAGAAGCCGCTCTGCCTCAGCTCGGACGACCACACGGCGATCGAGCGAGCCGAGAGCCGCGGCGGCGGACATGTCCTGGAAGCGCTGCCCACGCTGGGCCACCCCTGGCATGCGACGGTGCGGGAGTGGATCGGCTCGGGGCGGTACGGAGAACTGCGCGAGGTCCGCAGTGAGTTCAGCTTCGCCGTACCGCGGCGCGGCGGTTACCGCCTGCGTCGGGACCTGGGTGGCGGCTGCTTCTTCGACGCGGCGAGCTACTGGCTCCAGGCGCTTCAGGACACCGTCGGTCTTGACGGCACGGACGGCGCCGGCCGCTCGGACTTCGACGGTCCCGGTGGGGTGGACAGCACGTTCTCCGCTTCCCTGCGCCTTCCCTCGGGACGCCTCGCGCGGCTGGAGTGCTCCTTCGGCCCTCGGCACGTCGCCGAGCACACGTTCGTCTTCGCCGAGGCGTCCGTACGCATACGTGGTGTACTGCTGCCCGCACGGGGCGCCGTCCCGCTGAATCTCGCCGTGCGTACGTCGGCCGGTCACACCACCGTCACCCGGACTGCGCCGGTCTCGTACTACCACCAGCAATTCGCGCGTATCCGCGGGCTCATGCGGGGAGACAGCGGCCACTGGGGCGCCGAACTCGACGCGTCAGGTCCCCGGATCGCACGCATGGCCGCCATTCATCAGGAAGCACGTCAGCGAGTGGCTCCGACCGGGCCCGAGGAGGAACGTACGTGAACGAGCATCACCAGGAGGACCGCGCCGCCCTGGTCCTCAAAGCCGCAGGCGTGACCGACGCGGAGACAGCACGGTACGAACCACTCGCCGGCGGCACCTACAACACCGTCGTCCGGGTCACGCTCCCGGACGGGCGGCAGTGGGTGGTGAAGATCCCGCCGCCCTCGGACACCCCGGGGCTCAGCTACGAACGCGAACTGCTGCGGGGTGAGGCCGTCTTCTACACCGCCGCGGCCACCGCGGGGGACGTACCGGTTCCCGAGGTCGTCCACAGCGACTTCGACGGGACCACCACGCCGGACCCGTACCTGATCATGACCGGACGGCCCGGATCGCCCTGGCACGAGGCGGCCGAGACCCTGCCGGACGAGGAGCGCCGCAGGCTCAGGGAGCGTCTGGGACACCTGGTGGCCACACTCCACACCGTGACAGGACCCGGTTTCGGATATCCCGCGGAGCCCCTGGGCCCACTGGCGGCGACCTGGCGGCAGGCGTTCACCGCGATGACCGACGCGGTACTGGGCGACGCGGAGCGCTATCAGGCGTGGCTGCCCGTGCCCCTGGCCCGGATCAGAGAACTGTTCGCCGCGGCTTCGGACGTACTCGACGAGGTCAGCAGGCCGGCCCTGGTCCACTTCGACCTGTGGCAGGGAAACCTGCTGCTCGACGGCGAGGCGGGGACACGGACCCTCAGTGGGATCATCGACGGCGAGCGGATGTTCTGGGGCGACCCCGTCGCCGACTTCGTCTCCCTGGCCCTCTTCGCGAACATCGAGGAGGACGCGGACTTCCTGGCCGGATACGCCGCGGGCGGCGGCTCCACGGTCTTTGACGCGTCGGTGCGCCGACGCCTGGCGCTGTACCGCGGCTACCTCTATCTGATCATGCTGGTGGAGGTCGTTCCCCGCGACCGTCCGGCCGAGGAACGGCTCTGGGCACGCCGGACCGTGGGACCTCAGCTCGTCGCCGCGTTGCGGGAGCTGGAGTCCGCCGCCGGGGAGCGCGGATGATCGCGATCCTCACCTCCGGGGTGGCTCTCGGCGTACACGTCCCGGGGCTGCTGCTGGCGTCGCGGCTGCGCGAGCAGGGCGCCGAGGTGATGGTGAACGTACTGGAGCGCCTCCTGCCCGAGGACCGGCGCGACGCGGTGGCCGCCTCCCGGACCCTCTTCCACCGCGACTTCCGTACGGCGCGAGCCGGCCAGCGCCTCGCCTCCGACCCGGCGCGGTCGGTCCCGGCCGGCGCGCTCGCCGAACTGGAGCAGCGCTGGACGGACCAGAACGTGCGTACCCTCGTCGTCTTCTCCGGATTCTGGCTGAGCATCGCTGACGACTTCGCGCGCCGCTCGGCGCGGCCGCCCCGGGTGGTGATCTGCCATGTCGACTCGGCTGTCTCCCCGTCCTTCCGCCGGGCAGGGCCGCTGCCCCCGGGTACCGAGCAGATCTGGCTGGCCTCCGCGGCGGACCAGGCGCTGCCGTGGACGGTGCCGGTCGACCCGCGGCCGCCCGTGCCCTGGGCCGAACGCGACGAGCGCCTGCTGGTGCACGGCGGCGGCTGGGGCATGGGAACGTACCGCGACCGCGCCGTAACCCTGGAAAGCGCGGGACACGCGCTCGACCTCGTCGTCCACGAGGCGGCCGAAGCCCAGGGGGGTGGCCCTCGGTCTCGTTACTTCATGATCGACCCGGCATGGCATCCCTGGCTCGACGACGGCTATCCGCCGCTCGGCCGGATCCTGCCCGGTCAGGACATGTCGACGGTCCGGTACAGCCGCGGTACGACGCACCACACCTCTTACGATCTCGCGCGTCACGCACGCGCCATGGTCAGCAAGCCGGGCGGCGGCACCCTGCTGGACTCTCTCTGGTCGGCCACCCCGCTCGTCCTGTTGGAACCCTCCGGCGAACACGAGGCGCGCAACGCCGAGTTGTGGACGGGACTCGGGTTCGCGGTGCGCTACGAGGACTGGCGTGCCGAGAAGTTCGGGCCCGGGCTGCTGGAACCACTGCACCGCGCCCTGCTCGGCGCGGCCGCCCGTCCCCGCGATCTCGCCGCGGCACTCGCTCACACTCCCGAAGGAGCATTGTGTTCCGGATGAAGCTGTTCCCGGCGGACCGCTCCGGGCCGCGACTCGCCTCGTTCACGCAGGAAGAGCGCCTCACCCACGGCCGCGACATCCACCTCATGAACAATGTCCTGGTCTTCGGCTGCCAGGTCGAAGGAGACCTCGAACCCGGCCGGTTGCGGGACGCGCTGATCGGATTGCGGCGACGTCACGAGGCGTTGCGATGGGTCTTTCCCAAGACCGGCACCGGCGCGTACCCGGTGGATCTGCGCGCCGTGGACGAGGTGGACTTCCAGGAGTTCTCCACCGAGACGGATGACGCCGACGAAGCCATGGACACCGCGAAACAGCTGATCGCGGATGCCGCGGCTGTGCCCTTCGATCTCTCGCAGGGCCCGCTGATACGCGTGTTGTGTATCCGTACCGCCCCGGCCCGCCATCTGGTGGGCTTTGTCATCGACCATGTCATCGCCGACGGCGCGTCGTGCCAGATCCTGGCCGACGACCTCTTCACGCTGTACGCGGCAGGCAGCGCGCCGGCCCACGCCGAGCTGCCGCCCCTGCCTTTCCAGTTCAGTGACTTCGCCTTCTCCGAGCGTCAGTTCCTGCGGGGAGACGAACTCGACAGGCTGATGAAGTACTGGCGTCGCAAGCTGGCCGGTGTGGGCACCGTCCCGGCGTCGCTGCTGACCGACCCCGACGGGCCGCCGGGTGGTCAACCACGGCTCCGGGTGGGGAGATTCACCCTGGAGCGACCGCTGTACGCCGAGTTCGCCCGCTCCGCCAGGCAGCACCGCGTGACTCCGTCAGCCGTCTTCGCGGCGGCGTTGAAGATCACGATGCGCCACTGGCGCCGCCGGCTCGGTGTGGCCGAGGACATCGCCTCGGACGTGGCGATCATGGGATCGCTCGCGAACCGCAACCATCAGGAACTGGAGCGCGCGGTCGGTTACTTCGCGACGCCCTGCGTCCTGAGGACCGACCTGTCGGGCGCACCCACACTCGCGGAGGCCGCGCAGCGGGAGAGCCGTACCATTTTCGGCGCTCTGCGGCACCAGGAACTGCCGCACGCTCTCATGACCCGGGAGATCGACGCGGCGCACTACGGCATACGGCACCGCTCCGCGCTGGGGCAGGGACCGAGATATGTGAACTTCGACGTGTCAGGAGCGGGGGCGGCCTGGCGACTCGACACCGCACAGCTGCGCATCAGGACCACACGCATCCCCCGCAACGAGGTGCCCCGCGGCGGGATCCGGATGCTCGTCCGGGACGCGGGCGACACGGCTCTCGTGGAGCTCAGGACGGATACCCGGGAGTACAGCGAGGGCTGGGCCGAACGCTTCCTCCAGGACTACGTGGACGTCCTGCGCCAGTTCGCCGCGGATCCCGGCGTATCTCTGGAGCAGGTGCCGCACTGACGGGGGGCGTACGTCCCGGGAGACCGACGGGCTACGGCTCGGGGTCACCGGTCACGACACCGATGGCTTCGATCTCCACGAGCATGTCCGGGCCCTTGAGCCGGCTGACGAGGACAAGACTTCGGGCCGGGCGCGGCTCGGGCAGGTGTTCCTGGTAGACCCGGTTGAGCGGCGCCGGGTCGGCGCCCTCCCGCAGGAAGATCGTCAGCTTCACCGCGTCCCGCAGCGACGAGCCGCCGGCCCGGAGGATCGCGTCCAGATTGCGCAGCGCCCAGTCGGTCTGCTCGGCGAGGTCACCCATCACCCCCGTCTCGCGGTTGCGCCCGGCCTGGCCGGCGGTGAAGACGAGTCCCGCGGCGCGGACCGCCTGGTTGAAGGGACCGGTGGGGGTGGGTGCCTCCGGTGTGGAGACCGGGGTCCGTCTGCTCATCGGGCTCGTACCTCCCCGAGCGAGTCGGCGACTCTGCGCCAGTGGTGGCAGGCGACCAGGTGCCCTTCGGAGTGACCGCCCTCGATCGGTGCCAGCTGCGGTTCCTCGGTTCTGCACCGCTGGTCGGCGAAGGGGCAGCGGGTGCTGTAGCGGCAGCCGCTCGGGATGTCGGTCAGGCTCGGCACCTCGCCGGGCGCCAGCCTGCGCGCCGTTTCCAGCCGCTGTCTCGCGGCTTCCTGCGGCGGCAGGACGGACGCGATCAGCGCCTTGGTGTACGGGTGGACCGGGTTGGCGAACAGATTGTGGGCGGGCGCCACTTCGACCAGCTTGCCCAGATACATGACCGCCACCCGATGGCTGAGGTGGCGGACGACCGCGAGGTTGTGGGCGATGAACAGATAGGCGATCCCGTGGTTCTCCTGGAGGCTCTGGAGCAGGTTGATGACCTGTGCCTGTACGGAGACGTCGAGCGCGGACACCGGTTCGTCGAGGACCACCAGACGCGGCTTGCTGGCCAGGGCGCGCGCCAGCGCGATCCGCTGCTGCTGCCCGCCGGAGAGCTGGGCGGGACGGCGTGCGGCGAGCGCCGGGTCCAAACCCACTTCTCCCAGCAGTTCCACGGCCACCGCGCGGCGTTCCCGCCGGTCGGCCAGCCCGTGCAGCTTCAGCGACTCGGTGATCAGCTCACCGAGCCGCATCTTCGGGTCGAGCGAGGCGCGCGGGTCCTGGAAGACGACCTGGAGGCGCCGCCGCAGCCGACGCAAATCGACCGCGTCGATTCCGCCGAGGTCCTGGCCCTCGAAGACGACGCGGCCTTCGGCGGCCGGCTGGAGCCGCAGCACGGCCCGCGCCAGCGTGGACTTCCCGCAGCCGCTCTCACCGACCAGCCCGACCGTCTCGCCGGGCCAGATCTTCAGCGAGACTCCGTCCACCGCCGTGATCTCCGTGTCCGACGGGCCGGCATAGCGGACCGTCAGGTTCTCCAGGGTCAGGACGGGTGCGTTCGCCGGCTGGGCGGACGGCGCCGCCACGTCCGGTTCCCGGATCGTACTCACGAGGGTTCTCCTCCTTCGGCCGCCGAGGCCAGGGCGAAGTCGGCGACCTCGTCCTCGTCCCGCCAGCACGCGGCGCCATGGGTGTTTTCGGTGGTCGCGGCCGACCACGGCGGATCCTGGGTTCCGCAGTGGCCGAGGGCCAGTTCGCAGCGGGGTGCGAAGCGGCAGCCGCTCCGCTCGTCGATCACGGTGAGCGCGCGGTCGGGGATCGGACGCAGTCTGCGGTGCTGGTTGACCTCGAACCGCGGTGCGAGCCGCAGCAGACTCGCGGTGTACGGATGCCGGGGGCTCCGGAGCACCCGGCCCACCGGACCGCTCTCGACGATCTGTCCCGCGTACATCACCTGCACCCGGTCGCAGGTGGCGGCGACCACGCCGAAGTCGTGCGAGATGATCATCATGGCGATGCCCAGTTCGCGCCGGAGATCTCCCAGCAGGACGAGGATCTGGGCCTGCACCGTCGGGTCCAGCGCGGTGGTGGCCTCGTCGGCGATGAGCAGCTTCGGCTCGCACGCCACGGCCGCGGCGATCAGGATGCGCTGCCGCATCCCGCCGCTGAACTCGTCCGGATAGTCGTCCAGCCGGCCCGCCGCATTCGGGATGCCGACCAGTTCGAGCAGTTCCACGGCGCGGCGGCGCGCGGAGCTCCGGTCGAGTCCGAGGTGCACCCGTAGGGTCTCCGCCAGTTGGGCGCCGACCTTCATGGCCGGGTTGAGCGCCGTCAGCGGGTCCTGGAAGACATACCCGATCTGACTGCCGCGGATCCGGCGGAGCGCCGCCTCCCGCATCGTCAGCAGATCGGTTCCGTCGAGCCGTGCCTCGCCGCTGACCCGCACCCGGCTCAGGACCGGGTGCAGGCTCAGCAAGGCGGAGGCGGTGACGGACTTGCCGCTGCCGCTCTCCCCGACCACGCCCAGCGCCTCCCCCCGGTCGAGCCGGAACGAGACTCCGTCGACCGCCCGCAGCGGGCCGCTCGGTGTCGAGAACACGACCGTGAGGTCCTTCACCTCCAGCAGGGGGATTCCGACCGTCATGCCTGCGACCTCCGTTCGAATGTCCGGGACAGCATGTTCACGGCGAACACGCCGCACGCCAGGAAGACGCCCGGCATGATCGTGAGCCACCAGGCCACCGCGAGGAAGTCGCGTCCGGAGGCGATGAGGAGTCCCCAGGTGAGGTCCGGGTCCTGGATCCCGGCGCCGAGGAAGCTCAGCCCCGCTTCCGCGAGCACGACCTGTCCGATCTCGATGACGAACAGGACCGCGAGCCGTGGCGCGAGGTTGGGCAGGATGTGCCCGAGCAGGACCTGCCGGTTGCCGGCGCCGAGCGCGACGGCTCCGATGACGAACGGCGCCGCGCGCAACTGCTGGGTCTCGACCCGTACGACACGGGCGATGGTCGGCCAGACGAAGGTGGGCAGGAGTACGACCAGATTGGTCACCGACGGGCCGGTGACCGTCATCAGCATGATCACGAACAGGAACATCGGCAGGGCGGTCTGCATCTCCGTCAGGCGCATGCCCACCCGGTCGATCCAGCCTCCGAAGTAGCCGGCGCACATCCCGACCGTGACCCCCACGACCAGGCCGATCACCGACGCGCTCAGCGCGATGAACACCGTCAGCCTGGCCGCCACGATGATCCGGGACAGCAGATCGCGGCCGAGTTCGTCCGTACCGAGCACATGGAGTCCTGTCGCGGTACGCGACAGCGGTGGCAGCAGCCGGTCGGTCGGTGCCTGGGCCAGCAGTTCCTGGGAGGCGAACCGGTCCCCCGCGACGGCCACGACGAGCAGCGCGAGAAGGAGGGCGCCCCAGATCCACCACAGCCTGGACCGGATACCGGCCACGAGTTCGGGCCATCGGACGGCGGCGGCGCGCAGCGCCGGGGCGCTCATGTCGCCTGCGACCGTCGGTCGAACAGATGCGTCGCCACATCGACGACCAGATTGATCAGGATCACCAGAGATGCGGTGACCAGCACGGCAGCCTCCACTATCGGAAAGTCGTGTCTGGACGCCGAGGTCGTCATCAACGGTCCGACCCCGGGCCAGCCGAATACGAGTTCGATCGGGTACAGCGAGCCGCCGAGCATCCGGGCGGACTCCCAGCCGACCGTCGTGAGCACCGTGGTACCGGCGTTGCGCACGACGTGCCCGCCCACCAGGCGCCATCGCGGCAGGCCGCGGCTCCGCGCGGCCTGCACATAGGGTTTCGTCATCTCGCCGAGGACCGCGGAGCGGGTCACCTGGCAGATGCGCCCGCCATGGATGAAGGCCAGTGTGGCGATCGGCAGGACGAGGCCACGCCAGTCGTACCAGCCCGACGTGGGCACGAGTTCGAGTTGCACCGCGAAGACGATGATCAGCAGCAGACCGACCCAGAAGTTCGCGACCGACAGCGACACCACCGAGCACACGTTGATGATTCTGTCGGCGAGCGATCCGGGGTTCGCGCCGGCCAGCACCCCGGTCAGCACCCCGACCACCCCCGCGGCCAGGGTGCCGGCCGCCGCCAGGAGGACCGTGTTCGGCAGCACCTCCATGACGGCGTCCATCGCGGGCCGCTGCTGCCAGATGGACGTACCGGTGTCCAGTCGTACGACGTCGCGCAGGAAATCCGCGAACTGCACCCAGAACGGTTCGTCGAGTCCGAGTGAGTGCCGGAGCTGGGCCAGTTGGGCGTCGGTGGCGTCCGGTGGCGCGTATGCCGAGGCCGGGTCTCCGACGAAGTGCCCGATGAGGAAGATCGCCACCAGGACGAAGGCGAGGACGACGACGGCGTCGCGCAACCGACGCAGCACGATCCAGGCGAGTGCGGTTCGCCGTGACCCCCTGCCCTTGCGGGCGGGCGCGGCACCGCTGCGGCGCGCGACGGTCGTCAGCGTCATCTCCGGATCACCCTCACTCGCTCGTGAAGCTCATCGTCGACACGAAGTAGGTGTCGTCGGGACGGGGCGTCCACACCAGTCGGCTGCTTGTGCCGTAGATGTAGTTCTGCTGAAGCAGATAGATGGAGTAGGGGTCGTCGTGCAGTTCCTGCCACGCCTCGGCGTAGATGGACTGCCGCTCGGTCTGGTCGAAGGTCGTCAGCCCCTTTGCCATGAGCTTGTCGACGTCCTTGTTGCAGTACTTGCTGGAATCGCCGTCGCAGGTGATGTGCGCCTCGATCCGGGCCGCGTCGAACCATTCGTTCGAGTTCCAGCCGTACTTGATGTCGAAGGCGCCCTTCTTGGTGCCCTTGACCCGCCCGGCGGCGCGGTACTCGTTCCACTCGTGTTTGACGACCTCGGCCCTGATGCCGACGTCCTTGAGCTCGTCGGCGATGAGTTCGACCGTCTCCTCGCCCTTGCTGTACCGCCCGATCGGGACATTGAGCTGAATGTCGAATCCGTCGGGGTAGCCGGCCTCGGCGAGCAGTTTCTTTGCCTGCTCGGGGTCATAGGGGAAGGCGGAGACCGCGGAGTTGAACCCGATCATGCCCTCCCCGAGGTTCTGTGCGGCGTTAGGGGTCGCGTGTCCCTGATAGCTCGTTTTCGCGATGAGTTCCTTGTCGACCGCCAGGTTCATCGCGACCCTGACCCGCGGGTCGGACAGCTCCTTCTTGTAGGTGTTGAAGGCCGCGTAGCTGAAGTCGGAGGCTTTGATCTCCTTCACCTGCGGTGCGAGCTGGGCCTGTTCCGGCAGGAGGTCGAAGACGAGGTCGACCTCGCCGGCCTGGAGCGCGGACAGCGCGGTCTGCGAGTCGGCGATCACCCGGACGGTGAATCGCTCGATCGACGGGTCGCTGCCCCAGTACCCGTCGTAGCGAGTGAGCTGGATGTCCTGTCCGTGGTCCCATTTACTGAACCGGTAGGGCCCGGTGCCCACCACGACGCTCTGGCCGAAGCCCTTGGCCGACGCGGACTTCTCCGAGACCATCGGGATACTGGTCAACTCGGCCGGCAGAATGGGGTTCTTGCCGTCGGTCTTGATGTCGACCGTCAGCTCGTCCACCTTGAGGGCGCCGGCGATTCCCTCGATGTACGAGGTGCGCTGTGTTTCGTAGTCGGGGTCGATGATCCGTTCGATGCTGTAGACGACCGAATCGGCGTCGAACGGAGAGCCGTCCTGGAAGGTCACACCACTGCGGAGGGTGAGCCGCCAGGTGGTGTCGTCGACCCGCTCGTAAGCCGTCGCCAGCTTGGGCTGGATCGCGGCCTTCACATCCCGTACGAGCAAGGTCTCGAATACGTTGTCGGTGACGATCCGCGTGCTGCGGTCATTGCTGAGCTGGGGGTCGAGCGTGGACGGTTCCGTGGATACTGCCGCGACCAGCGCGCCGGGGCCCTTGTCCGCCTTGGACGGCGAACCGCCGCACGCGGTAAGGCCGGACATTACGATCGCGCCGGAGCCTATGAAGCCGATCAGCTGTCTTGCTCGGAGTGAACCCATCTCCTGGGGTCCTTTCTTGGTCCACCGCCTGGCGCGGTGAATAAGGGAGGTCGCATACCTCCTATGCGGAGTCCCCCGAGGCGAGCGCCTCGACCGTGAGGCGTGCCACCATGTCGTCCTCGTCAGGGGTCCCGCCCCCGACCCCGATCGCTCCGACGATCCTGCCGTCGACCGCGATGGGGTAGCCGCCCGGATTCAAGGTCACTCCTCCGGGCAGCACATCATTCAGGCTGGACGCGAACAGCGGCCGGTCGCGCCAGTTCTCCAGTAGGACCGCCGTCGGCTTTCCGAACGCGGCGGCCAGTCGGGCCTTTCCCATCGCCATGTACGGGCCGTGCCACTTCTCGCTGCCACGGGCGACGAGGACCGGGTGTCCGGCCGCGTCGTGCACGGCGACGGTGACGCGCAGCCCCCGCTCGGCGCCCAACTCCCGCGCCTTCATGACGTAGCGGAGCGCCCACTCGAAATCCATCGGAGCGCGGTCCGCTCCCCTGCGGTTCATGGCGTCCATCCGTACCCTCCAAGGCCGGACTGTTTGACCGTTTGTCTGACCAAGTTGGCCCTCAGCATCACCACCCATGGCATCCGCGTCAAGCGATGCGACGCGAAAAAACATGACGGAAACATGCGGTATCACAGGGCAGAAGTCGGCCCCGGCGACCGGTTCCGGCCGACTCGGTCTTGACGAGCGCCGCTGGAGCTCTATCTTATTGTCTGACAGTAAGCGACAACGAGTCGGCCCGAGCCCGGATGAACGGGGCAGCCGGGCCACGGAGGTTCACACGCTCATGACCGGCGACCAGACTTCACAGGACCAGTCCCCCACGCTCCCGAGCGGCGCCATCCGGCGCAGCACGCTCGCCGGGACGGTGCTGACCAGGCTGCGCGAGCAGATCCTGTCCGGGCGTCTCGCGTCCGGTACGGCGCTGCCCACGGAACGGGAGATCGGCGAGGCCTTCGGCGTCGGACGCACCACGGTCCGGGAGGCGTTGCGTGGGCTGGAGGTCGCTGGTTTCGTCCATCGCCGGGCGAAGAAGCTGATCGTCAACGACGCGCAGCAGGTACCCGAGAACGAGGTCGACTACGGCGCCTTCGCGGTGCGCGCGTCGATCCAGGAGGTCTTCGCCACGCGCAGACTCCTCGAAGTCGAGGGCGCCAGGCTCGCGGCCACGCACCACACCGCCGAGGACCTCGCCGTACTGCACGACATCGTCTCGGCCATGGAGCCGGGAGATCCGGAGACCTACCAGACGCTGAGCATGGAGTTCCACACCCATGTCATTGTCGCCGGCGGCAATCCGGTGCTCGCGCAGGTCTACCACTCCGCGCGCCATCTGCTGTTCAAACGGCCCGCCTTCTGGCGGGTGTTCGGCCGGCCCGGCCAGCAGCCCATCGGGCGCGGCCCGCTCGGGCACGAGGAAATCCTGCGGGCCATCGCGTCCGGGGACGGCGAGGAAGCCGCCCGCATCACCCTCGAACACCTCAACTTCACCGCACACGCGCTCATGGAACGGGTCCGTACCTCGGACTCGGCCGTAGCGAGCGTCCGTCCCGCACCTTGATAGGGAGTGCTCTTCATGCGCAACGGTTACAGAGTGGTCGATGTCGACACCCACGTCACACCCTCCTTGGAGGTCCTGCTCCGCTACGCCGACCGGGAGCTGCTCGACCGGAAGGCCGAGCTGGCGCCGTACACCCGCACCATGACCCCCGTCCCCGGCCGCGGGCACCCGACCACCGACTACGACGTGGTACGGGTCGACCCCCGCCCGTACAAGCGGGTCGCCGGAATGAAGAGCGACAGCGAGGAGGGCGAGGGCGGCGGCGGGAAGGGCGCGCTGGAGGGCCGTGTCCAGAACATCGCGACGGGCAAGCCGCGCGACGGGATCCAGCACGACAACTCCGAGGGACGGCTCCTCGACATGGACGTCGAGGGCGTCGACATCAACGTCCTCATCCCCGCGCCGTGGGCGCCCGGCAGCACCGCCCTCGATCTGAGTCTCGCGAAGTCGATGTACAGCGCCTACCACCGCTACCAGGCCGACTACTGCAGCGCGGACAGCCGGCGGCTGAAGGGCCTGGTCCTCGCGCCGGCCGCCGACCCGGAGTGGGCCGCCAAGACGATCCGCGAACTGGCCGGCGAGGACTGGGTCGCCGCGGCCTGGCCGCTCCTGCCGGAGGGGGTGCCGGTGGACGATCCGGATCTCGCGCCCATCTGGGAGGCCATGGACGAGGCCGACCTCCCGCTGCTGCACCACAGCTTCTTCTACGAGCCCCCCTACTTCCCCGGCTACCGCGACATCTGGGACAACCCGATCGTCGCCCGCACGGCGGCACATGTGTGGGGGGCCCAGCGGCTGATGTCCTACGTCCTGATCAGCGGCATGCTGGACACCTATCCGAACCTGCGCCTGGCCACGGTCGAGACCGGGCACAGCTGGCTCGCCCACTGGATCGTGCGGCTGACCAGCCAGGTCTCCTACGTCAAGGGCGGGGTCAAGCCCGGTCTGAAGCACACGCCTCTGGAGTACGTGCAGATGGGCAAGGTGTTCTGCGCGATCGAGGCCCACGAGGGACCGCAGCTCACCAAGGCCACCAACGACATCCTGGGTGACGGCGTGCTCATGTACGCCTCCGACTTCCCGCACCCGGAGTGCATGTTCCCCGAACACACCGATCATGTGCTCGCCTGGGGCGAGACGATCGGTGAGCCGGCGCTGCGCAAGCTGATGGGCGGGAACGCCTGCGACTACCTCCGTCTGCTGTCGACGCCGTGGGACTCCCCGGCGCCCGGCGCTCACCCCGCACAGGCTTGAGCACCGGCCCCGCCGCCGAGCCGGGGCCGCGCGGCGGCTCCCTCGTCTACGGTGACCAGGGCGTGGTCGCGGCCGGCAGCCGGCAGGCAGCGGACACCGCCGCGGCCGTGCTGTCGGCCGGCGGCAACGCGATCGATGCCGCGGTGGCCGCGTCCGCGACGCAGTGCGTGGTCGAGTTCCCGTGGTGCGGTCTGGGCGGGGACCTGTTCCTGATGGTGGATCGCGAGGACACCGGTGTCGTCGCTCTCAACGGGAGCGGGGCCGCGCCGTTCCGCCGCGGTGCGGCGCTCGCCGGGCGTGACCGGCTGCCGAGGTTCGGGCCGCTGTCGGTCGGCGTACCGGGGCTTCCGATGGCGTGGAGCCTGGCCCTTGAGCGGTTCGGCTCGATGCCCCTGGCGGCGCTGCTCGCACCGGCGATCGGCCTCGCCGGGAAGGGATTCGCGCTCGACCACCGTACGGCGGCGGCCGTGGCCGCTGTCGCGGCGGCCGGCGACGAGGAGTATCCCGGGCTGTCCTCACTCCTGTCCGGCAACGGCCGGCGGGCCGGCGAGGTCTTCACCCAGCCCGATCTGGCCCGCAGCCTGGACTTGTTGGGCCGTTACGGGACCGACTGGTTCTACCGGGGGGAGTTCGCCGAAAAGCTGGCAGGCCAGATGCGGCGTACCGGCGGGCTGCTCGACGCGGTCGATCTCGCCGGTCATCTGACGCAGTGGACCGAACCGCTCTCGGTCGGCTACCGCGGATACCGGATCTACCAGCATGCGCCCGTCTCCATGGGCATGCTCATGCTCTCCGAACTCGCCCTCCTGGAACAGTTCGACCTGTCCGGGACGGAACCGGGCAGTGTGGAGCTGGTCGATCTCATGGTGCGCTGCAAGGTGGCGGCCTTCTCGGATCTGCGCAACGCCCAGGAGCTGACACTCCCGGACATCGTCGAACGGCTCTCCCCCACCCGCGCCGCGTGGTGGCGGGACCGGCTGACGGCCGGGGCCGAGGGCGGCCGGATCCCGTTGCCCGGCGGGAACGACACGACCTGCCTGGCGATCACCGACGCGGACGGCACGACGGTGACGCTGATCCACAGCCTGTTCAACACGTTCGGCTCCCGCGAGATCGTCGAGGGCACCGGCGTCGTACTCAACGACAGGCTGGCCGGGCTGCGCCTGGACGGCGGCCCCGGTCCGAAATTCGTGCCCGGCGGGCGGCCGCTGCACACCCTGAACACGTACATGGCCAAGCGGGACGGACGGCTCGTGATCGCCGGCGCCACGCCGGGAGGGCGCGGGCAGGTGCAGACCAACTTCCAGGTCCTGGTGAACCACCTCGACTTCGGGATGGCGCCGCTGGCCGCGGTCGAGCAGCCCCGCTGGCTGCACGGAACCCCGCGCCGGAACGTCGACGACGGAATGCTCCACCTCGAACAGGGCTTCCCGGAGCAGCACGCGGACGGCCTGCGCCGGCTCGGGCACCCGGTGGCCGTCGCCGAGTTCCGCGACGACGACCTCTTCGGCAGCTGCACGGTGGTGGGCACGGGCCCGGGGGCGAAGCCGTACGCGGTGGCGGACAGCCGCCGGGGCGCCGCGGTCAGCGGGTGCTGAACGGGCCGCTCGGGCGGCGCAGGCCCCGACACGACGATCAACACCAGGAAGACGACCCCATACCAGGAAGGAGAGTCCCGCATGTCGATCCGCAACGGCATCATCAGATACGACGATGAGATCGACCGCGCCGCCTATCGGTGGCCCACGTTCTCCGACGCGGAGTTCACCCGGCGCCATGACCTCACCCGGAGATTCATGGCCGAGCACGACCTCGACTGCCTGCTGGTCAGCGGCAGCAACGCGATCTGGGAACGCGGCTGGGCGAACATCCGATGGCTGTCGAACTACATCGGCACGATGGAACTCGACTCCTTCGTCATCTTCCCGCGCGAGGGCGAGCCGACCCTCGCCGTCCTGGGACTGAACGCCCGCCTTCCCGACCGGGTGGCGCGCTCGGTCATCCCGGACGTGCGCGGCGCGCTGAACACCTCCGGCATCCTGGTGGAGCGGCTGCGGGAACTGCGCCTGGAGACGGGACGCATCGGCATCGTCAAGCCGGCGCCCTGGCTCTCGCTGCCGCGCGACCATCACGACGCGCTGCGCGAGGCGTTTCCCCGCGCCGAATTCCCGGAGTTCTCCGACGAGTTCTGGCGGATCAGGACCGTCCTGTCCGACGAGGAGCTCGTCTGCCTGGAAGAGGCCGGGCGCATCGGGGACGCCGCCGTACAGGCGGTGATCGACGAACTGCGGCCCGGCATGCAGGAGAAGGACCTCTTCCGGATCATCTACCAGACGATCGCCGACCAGGGGGGCGAGATCCCGTGCATGGTCCTCGCCTGCGCGGAATCGATGTTCACGCCCGTCAGCGGATTCCAGCGGCCCCGCCCGATCGACCGCACCATCGCGCAGGGCGATGTCCTGCTGATGGAGATAGGCGCCCGCGACGGACACGGATACGAGGCCCAGACCGGAAAGCCGATCGTCTTCGGCGCACCGCCGCCGGAGTACGAAGACCTCCTGGACGTCATGTTCACCGCGTACGAGCAGGTGACCGAGGCACTGCGCCCCGGCTGCACCGCACGCGACCTGCGGGAGGCCGGGCAGATCATCCTCGACCGCGGATACCAGGTCGTCGCCCCGCTCGTGCACGGCGTCTTCAACCCCCTCGACGCGGGCCCCTTCGTCGGCACCTCGCACCGGCCGGACAAGGACATCGTGCTGGAGCCGAACATGGCCTGCTGTGTGGAGATCCACCCGTGCAGCGCCGATGTGACCAAGGGGGTCTTCATGGGCGACACCTTCGTGATCACCGAGGACGGCGCCCGCTCGGTCAACCGGCTGCCCCCGCGGCTCACGATCCTGTGAGCGGGCCGATGCGGATCGCGGTGTTCGTCAAGCAGGTCCCGCTGATCGAGGAGATCGCGCTCGACCGTGACGGCAGGCTGGCCCGCTCGGGCGTGCCGATGGAGATGAACCCGCACTGCCGGCGGGCCGTCGCCAAGGGGGTCGAGCTGGCCGCCGCGGCCGGCGGCAACTGCACGGTCGTCACCATGGGGCCGATGACGGCCCGTCAGGTGCTGGTCGAGGCACTCGACTTCGGCTGCGACGACGGCGTACTGATCAGCGACCCCGCGTTCGCCGGGTCGGACACCCTGGCCACCGCACGGGCGCTCGCGGCGGCCCTCACCCTGGCCGGCCCCTTCGACCTGATCCTGACCGGGCGCAACTCGGTGGACGCCGACACCGGGCAGGTCGGGCCGCAGCTCGCGGAGCTCACCGGCCTGCCGTTCCTGGCCGGCGTGCGCGAGCTGCGCCTCGCCGGCCAGGTCCTGACCGCCCGTACCGAACGGGACGACGGCTGGCGCGATTCGGTGGTCGCGCTGCCCGCCGTCCTGTCCTGCGCCGAGCGGCTGTGCGCGCCGGCGAAGCGCCCCGACGCCGTCGAGACACCCGCACTGCGCGACCGGATCCGGCTGGTGACGGCGGCGGACCTCGGCGCCGGACCATGGGGCCAGGCCGGCAGCCCGACCCGGGTGGGGACACTGCGCCGGCTGACGTCCGTACGGGCCGGAACGGTCCTCGCCGACGGTCTCGACGCACAGGCCGGACGGATCGCGGAGATCCTGGAATCGGCCGCGGCCGACACCGCCCCGGCCCGGCCGCATCCCGGGGGGGCCGGGCAGGCCGGCGCGTACATGGTGGCCGTGCTGGCCCAGCCGGGCCGGCCGCGTATCACCCGCGAACTGCTGGGCGAGGCGGCCCGGTTGAGTCCCGGCCGGGTCACGGCCGTCCTGTCCGGGGCGGATCTCACCCCGCAGACCGCCGAATGCTGGGGCGCCGACGAGGCGGTCATCATCTCCGGCCTCCCCGGCCGCCCGTCGGCCGAGGAGGACATCGCCTCCGCCGTCGCCGGCTGGTGCCTGGACCGTGGCCCCCGTGTGCTGCTCGGTCCCGGCACCAGCTGGGGCCGTGAGGTGGCCGCGCGGATCGCCGCCCGCCTCGGCGCGGGGCTGGTGGGTGACGCGGTCGAGCTGGCCCTGGAGGAGGGACAGGTGATCTGCCAGAAGCCGGTCGCGGGCGGCAGTACGCTCGCGGCCGTGTACGCCGACTCCGCCGTCCAGCTCGTGACCGTCCGCCCGGGGGTGCTGGCGACGCCGGTCTCCCGGGTACCCGCCGGGATCCCGGTGACCTCGCTGACGGCCCCGGCGGACAGCCGGGTGGCGCATGTACGGCAGTGGACCGACAGCGGGATCGACGAACTGGCCTCGGCGCGGATCGTCATCGGCGTGGGCGCCGGTGTGGACCCGGACGACTACCCGCTGCTGCGGGAGCTGGCCGCCTCGGTCGGCGCGGAGCTGGCCGCGACACGCAAGGTCACCGACCGGGGATGGCAGCCGCACGGCCGTCAGGTGGGGGTCACCGGGCGCAGCATCGCTCCGGAGGTGTACCTCGCCCTCGGTCTGTCGGGAAAGGACCACCACACCATCGGGGTGCGCCGCGCGGCCACCGTCGTGGCCGTCAACCGGGATCCGGACGCGCCGGTGTTCCGTACGGCCGACCTCGGCGTCGTGGCCGACTGGCGGCCGGTCGTCCACGCCCTGCTGGACCGGCTCCGCGCCACCCGCCGGCCGCCGGCCGCGGCCTCCGCCGCGCGATAGGACGTGAGCCGGCATGGAGATACACCAACTCCGTTACGTACAGGCGATTGCCGAGACCGGGAGCTTCACGGCCGCCGCCGCCCGCCTCTATCTGGCTCAGCCCTCCCTGTCGGTCCAGGTACGCAAGCTCGAACACGAGCTGGGTGCAGCCCTGTTCGAACGGTCAGGGCGGCACGTCACCCTCACCGCGGCCGGCGAGGTCTTTCTCCAGCACGCGAACCGGGCGCTGGGCGAGCTGGACCGGGCCCGTGAATCCGTACGGGAGGCGCAGCGGCCCGCGGCCCGGCTGCGGGTCACGCTCGGGGTGCTGCCCAGCGTGGGCGCGGGGCTGCTCCCGGGCGCCCTCGCGAGCCTGCGCCGCGAGCATCCGGAGGTCACGGTCTCGGTGGTCGAACGCGACTCCTCGGAGGAGTTCGTCGACATGGTCCGTACGAACCGGCTGGACCTGGCCGCGGTGCGGAAGCAGACCGTACAGGCCGAGCTGAGCCGGATGCCGCTGGCCCGCGAACCGCTGGCGGCCGTGCTGCCGCCCGGGCACCCGCTCGCCGGGCGGTCCGAGACCAGCCTGCGCGCGCTGGCCGGGGAGAGCTACGTCGCCATGCCGGCGGGCAGCGCGCTGCGCGAGCTGATGGAGTCGGCCTGCCGGCGGGTGGGTTTCGCGCCCGCCATCGCGATCGAGGCGCGCCATCTGGCGAGCGTCTGGGCCATGGTCCGGGCCGGCATCGGTATCTGCGTACTGCCCGAACTCGCCGCCGACGCCGGGCTTCCCACCGTACATATCCAGGAGCCCTATCTGCACCGCGACCTCGTCGTGGTGTGGCGCGGCGGGGGCGGTCTGGCGCCGCCGTCCCGCGCGATCGTCAGGCATCTGGTGTCCGCCTCGCATCTGGCGTCCGCCTCGGGCCGGGGCAGAACGGCGGAGCCGCCCGGCCTTCTCGGCCTACCAGATCCCCTCGACGGCGACGGCGGGGCCGGACGAGCGGGCTGAGCGCCCGTCCTCGTCCCATCGGCGCAGGCCGGGCGGTGCGACGTCCAGCAGGTCCAGGGCGCGGCCGACGGTGTGGTCGACGATGTCCTCGACGGACCGCGGCCGGAGATAGAACGCCGGCACGGGCGGCATCACGATCGCCCCGGCCGTGGTGACCTCACTCATCAACCGCAGATGACCGGCGTGCAGAGGGGTCTCCCGCAGCAGGAGGACCAGCCGGCGGCGCTCCTTGAGCGTCACATCGGCGGCCCTGACCACCAGCGAGTTGTCGTACGAATGAGCGATACCGGACAGTGTTTTGACGCTGCACGGGGCGACCAGCATGCCGGCGGTGCGGTAGGAGCCGCTCGATATCGCCGCGCCGAGATCACCGTCGGCATGGACGACATCGGCGAGTCCGCGCACATCGGCGACGGTCAGATCGCACTCCTGGGCGAGCGTCGCGCACGCGGCCTTCGTCATGACCAGATGCGTCTCCACGTCCGGGTCGGGCCGCAGCATCTGGAGGGCGCGAATTCCGTACACGACCCCCGATGCGCCGGTGAGCGCGACGATCAACCGCTGCTTCGCCATGGCCGCCTTCCACACTGACTCTGTCACCGCCACCGACTCCGTCACCGGCGGAAACACACTAACCGCCCCCGTGCGTCCGGGCGGTCGGCCAATGGCTATGGGCGCCATAGCCGGAACGTTATTGCTGCCCGGCGCCCACACGGCGCAGCCTTGCAGCGTGGTTCGGCCGTCCCGGCCGAATCCCGACTCCCCGCCGAATCCTGGCTCCCGGCCGCATCCCGGCCCGGCTCCGGCTGATTCCGGACTGGAGGTGCTTTCCTTGCCGCTTTCCCCGCCCCCGACGGACATGGACCTGCGCCGAGCGATGGCGATGCTGGCCGCCCACGGTGAACTCGCCGAGGTCAAGGGGGAGGTCGACTGGAACCGCGAACTCGGCACGGTCGCCCGCGAGGTGCTGCGCCGCAAAGGTCCCGCCCTGCTGTTCAGCAACATCAAGGACTACGGCCTCCCCGGCGCCCGGTGCGGCCAACTGGCCACCGGCCTGCTGGCCGGCCACCGCAGGATCTCGCTGCTGCTGGGATTCGACGACGAGATCGGCAACCACGAACTGGTGCAGCACGTGCTGCGCATGAACGCCGAACGGATCCCGCCCGTCTTCGTCGACGACGGCCCGGTCCACGAGAACGTCGTCCTGGGCGACGACATCGACCTGCGGGAGCTGCCGGTCCCCCAGTGGCACCACCTCGACGGCGGTCGCTACATCAACACCTTCGGCGCGGTGATCACCAAGGACCCGGACACGGGCTCGGTGAACGCGGGCGTCTACCGCGGGATGATCTCAGGGCCGGACAAGATCCCGATGCTGATGGTGCCCAGCCAGCACTGGGGCCGGCACTGGGCGAAGTACGTCCAGCGCGGCGAACCGATGCCGGTGGCCTGCGTCTACGGCTGGCATCCGGTCATGGACTTCCTCGCCGGCAGCCCGCTCCCGCCGGACGTGTGCGAGTACGACGTGATGGGCGCCTACCTGGGAGAGCCCGTACCCCTCGTCCGGGGCCGGACCGTCGACCTGCCGGTACCGGCGACGGCCGAGATCGTCGTCGAGGGATTCATCTCGCCGGACCCGGAGAGCTACGAAATGGAAGGCCCCTTCGGGGAGTTCACCGGATACGTCAGCGACGTGCCGACCCGGCGCCCGACCATCCAGGTCACCGCGATCACCCACCGCGACTCCCCCGTCTTCAGGGGAACGCTCGAAGGATCGCTGCCGGGAGCCTCGGGCGAGAACAGCTATATGTCGTCCGTGCAGCGGGCCGCCATCGCCTGGCAGACGCTCAAAACCGCCGGGGTTCCCGGTGTACGGGACATCTTCGTCCATCCCGTCAACAACGGCACGACGATCGTCGTGCAGATCAGCAAGGTCAACGAGGGGCACGCGAAGTGGGTCGCGTCCGCGCTGTGGGCGAGCGGCGCCGCGCTGTACCGCTACAAGTACGTGATCGTCGTAGACGAGGACATCGACCCGGGCGACTACTCGGCGACCGACTGGGCCATCGCCTACCGGGTACGGCCGGGCACCGACGACATCGTGGTCTTCCCGGGAACCTTCGGGTCGCCGATCGACCCGAGCACCCCGCTGGAGGAGCGCTCCGTCGACGACCTCGGCGCGGGGCTGTGGAACCGCATGCTCATCGACGCCACCAAGACCTGGCGCTTCAAGCCACAGCCGCAGTGGAACGGCGCGCGTTTCCCGCCGACCGTGGCGCCGGCGGCCGAGGACCTCGCCAAGGTGCGCGAGCGATGGGCGGACTACCACTTCACCGGATGGGACGGCGGCCGATGACACTCCCTTCGAGACCCGGAAAAACTCCAAGACCCCCCAACCCTCCGAGCCCTTCACGTCTCGCGACCCCCGTGGCGCCCCGGCTGGAGCTGCGTGTCGCCAGCAGCGACGAGGAGGTCGTCGTCCGGCCTCAGCGGCTGATCGTGGCGGGCTACACCGGCCGTGACGAGACCGCGGTACGTGCCCACATAGCCGAGCTGGCCGAGATCGGCGTGGAACCCCCGCCGACGGTCCCGATGTTCTACACACTCGACCCACGGCTCCTGACGACCGCCGAGAACATCGCCGTCACCGGCGAGCACACCTCCGGGGAAGTCGAACCGGTGCTGATCCGGGCCGGCGGCCGGTGGTATCTCGCCGTCGGATCCGACCACACCGACCGGGAACTGGAGCGGCGCGGTGTCCTCGAGTCGAAGGCCGTCTGCCCCAAGCCGGTCGGCGCCTCGGTGCTGGCCCTGCCCGGCGAGCCGTCCTCGGTGGACCTCGACGCCGTCCGCGCCACGTCGGCCGTGGACGGCCGCGCGTACCAGGACGGAACGCTCGGCGGCCTGCGCACGCCCGGCGACCTCTGGCGGCGCGCACTCGACGCCCTGACACCCGATGCCCTCGCACCCGACGCCGGCGACCTGGCCCTCTTCTGCGGCACCCTGCCGCTGCTGCACGGCCGGTTCGAGCCCGGAAGGCGGTGGGACATCGCCCTCACCATGCCGGGTCGTGCGCATCTGGCGCACACCTACCACGTCGGCCGGAGGAGGCCCTGATGCGTACCGGTGCTGAGTATCTCGCCGCTCTGAGGGACGGGCGGGAGGTCTATGTCGACGGCGCGCGCGTCGAGGACGTCACGGCCCATCCGGCCTTCTCCCCGATCGCCCGTACGGTCGCCGAGCTGTACGACGTCGCGGCCGACCCGAACTCGCGCATGTCGTGCGTGGACGAGGCGACGGGAGAGGAGACGAACCGGGTCTTCACCGCCCCGCGCACCCCGAGAGAGCTGGCCGCCTACCGCCGGGCGGTGCAGCTGTGGGCCCGGCACAGCCACGGCTGGGTGGGCCGCAGCCCCGACCATGTCGGCGCCTTCCTCACCGCGTTCGCGACGCATCCCGAGGAGTTCAACAGCGGCGGGCGCGAGCTCGGCGAGAACGTGACGGCGTACCACCGCAAGGTCCAGCGCGAGCAGCTCTACGTCTCGTACGCCATCATCCCGCCACAGATGTCGCGTGCGACCACCGCACACGCCTGGGGTGATGATCTCGTCCAGGTCGGCGTGGCGGCGGCGGGCCTGAACGGCCTGGTGGTGTCCGGCGCGCAGATGCTCGCGACGGGCGCCGCCGTGGCCGACGAGATCCTTGTCTCCTGCATCAAGCCGCTCGGCCCCGAGGACCGCGACTTCGCGCTGAGTTTCGTCCTCCCGATCGCCACCGACGGCCTGAAGTTCCACTGCCGCCGGCCCTACGCGCCCGCCGCGACCAGTGGCTACGACTATCCGCTGACCAGCCGCTACGACGAGACCGACGCCCTGGTCGTCTTCGACGACGTGTTCGTCCCGTGGTCGCGGGTCTTCGTCGACCGCGATGTCGACGGCCTGAAGCGGCAGTTCTTCGACACCGGCGCGCATGTCTTCGGCAACTGGCAGGCCCAGATCAGACTGGCGGTCAAACTCCAGTTCCTCGCCGGGATCGCACGCAAGGTCGCCGCCGTCAACGGCATCGACCGGATACCCGGTGTGGTCGAGAAGCTGGGTGAACTCGCCGCCATCGCCTCGGTGGTGGAATCCGGCGTGATCGCCGCCGAGCACACCGCGACCCCGGACGACGCCGGGATCTGGCGGCCGGGCGCCCGCGCGCTCTACGGCGCCATGGGGCTCCAGTCGGAGCTGTATCCACGCGCGGTCTCCATCCTGCGCGAGCTGGTGGGCGGCGGTGTCCTGCAAGTGCCGTCCAGCGTCGAGGACATGCGCAGCTCCACCACCCGCCCCGACATCGACCGCTATGTCAGGTCCCCCGGAGTCGACGCGGAGGACCGGGTCAAGCTCTTCAAGCTGGCCTGGGACTCGTTCGGCAGCGAGTTCGGCGGCCGCCACCAGCAGTACGAGATGTTCTACGCGGGGGCCCCGTTCGTGGCGAAGGGCTACGCGTTCCGCAACTACGGCTACGAGGAGGCCGTCGACGAGGTCGACAGGTTCCTGGCGAGCTACGGCAGCGACGAATAGCCCACACCCGATCGGCCGGTGGGCCGAGCAACCGAACGGAGGCGTCAGGCGATGGCCAAGCGCGCGTACGAATTCTTCCCGGCCGAGTCCGTGGAACCCACACCCTGCGCCGGGGACGTACCGGCACTCAGCGAGCGCGTCCTCTCGCTGGACCCCCACTCCGGCGCGGCGTCCCGGATCCTCACCTTCGCCCCCGGGACCGACACGACACCGAACGGCGTGCTGACCCACGACTTCTGGGAAGAGGTCTACATTCTCACCGGTTCGATCACGGACCTGAGGCTCGGCGAGACCTTCACAGCGGGCATGTACGCCTGCCGGCCGCCCGGGATGGAGCACGGGCCGTGGCGCACCACCGAAGGCTGCACGACCTTCGAAGTACGTTACTACGCGCCATGATCGAGAGCCTGGAGATGCGGCGCATCATGGGCCGGTTCCTCACCGGGGTGACGGTCGTGACGGCGGTGGACGACGACGCGGCCCATGGAATGACCGCGAACTCCCTGACGTCCGTCTCGCTGGAACCGCCTCTGCTGCTGGTGTGCCTGGCGAGTTCGGCCCGCACCACGACGGCGATCGTGCGCAGCCGCCGGTTCGGCGTCAGCATTCTCTCCGCGCGACAGGAGCGGATCGCGCTCCGCTTCGCCCATCGCGGTACGGACCACTTCGCCGGGCTCCCCCTGGAGCACGGCCGCGGTTTCGCCGTTCCGGTCGTGCCCGACGCGCTGGCCCATGTGGAATGCGCCGTCGAGCAGGTCGTACCGGCCGGCGACCACCAGATCATCGTCGGCCGGGTCGACCGGCTCGCCGACCGGGAGGGGGAGCCGCTCGGCTTCCTCGGGGGCAGGTTCTGCGCCGTCGCCGACCAGTCCGCCCCCGCGCCCCAGTGGTTCTACTGACCCGGCCGGGACGGCGTCCGTAGCCCGTTCGCCGTCCTTCCGGTGTTTCCTCCCCGGCGACCGCCGCTACTCCGGTGACCTGCGTAAACGACCGGACGGGAGCAGCCTCTGCGGCCGCCCGGGTGACACAGGTGCCGATACGTCGTGTTGCGGTGGTGACGGGCTGTCGGTTGCCTCGTAAGCGGAGCACAGCAGAGACGCCGCGCAGACAGGCCGGATACTGCTCCGTTGGAGGATCTACATGCGTAACGCACGATGTGGCATAGGCATAGCCCTGGTTCTCGGCGCCCTTGTTCTGCCGGTCCCGGCCGCGGCCGCCGCCGGCGCCCCCGCCGGTGACACGGGCATACAGATCAGCCCGGGGGACGCAGCCCCGGGCTCGACGGTCACCGTCAGTACCAAGGCATGCGGCCCGGAAGTGACCTACGGCAAGGGCGAGTCGAAGGCGGGAGGGGCGTTCCACCTCTTCGAGGGCGACCGTGAGGGCGTGCTCACCGGCCAGTTCCAGATCCCGGACGAGGCCCGGTCCGGCAGCGACACCGTCATCGTGAAGTGCCCGCCGCGGATCAAGCTCACGGGCACCTACCAGGTCTCCGGCCGCCGCCCGAGCGGCGCGGTCGACGCCGGCTTCGGGGCCGAGGACAAAGAGACACGGCTCGCCCTGGGCGCCGCCCTGCTCGTCGCGGCAGCCGCCGGGAGTGTGGCCAGGATCCGCCGCCGCCCCCGAGGTCCCGGAAGCTGACCGCCGGACTCCCGCCACACCGGCCCCCGGACACCACACCGGTGCCGGGGGCCGCGAGAACCCCGCCCCGTTGCGAAGCAGAGGCTGAGCCGTGAGGGAAACCGGTTACACCATCGAATCTTCCTCCGACTGGTTCACCCCGCCGGTCATGCTGCTGGCCTGCGCACTGATGGCGGGCAGCCTGCTGGTGATCGACGGGGCACAGGACGAGCGGCCACCGCAGCCCTCGGCCGCCCAGGCCTTCTCCGCCTCCGCACGGCCCTCGGCCGCGCCCGCCGCCGTCCTGCCCCTGTCCCGGTCGGTTCCGGTCCGGCTTCGGATCCCCGCCATCGGCGTGGACGCCCCCCTGACCCGACTGAACCTCGACGCGGCGGGAGCGCTACGGCCCCCGCCCGCCGACAAGCCCGGCCTGGCCGGCTGGTACGGCGACGGCACGGCTCCCGGCTCCGCGGGGACAGCCGTCACCGCCGGGCACGTGGACACACCCACCGGCCCCGGTGTCTTCTACGACCTCGGCGCCGTGACCAAGGGCGACCTCATCGAGATCAGCCGGGCGGACCGGCGCACGGCCGTGTTCGCCGTGGACGGCGTGGAGGTCCACGACAAGAAGGGCTTCCCGGACGAGAAGGTCTACGGCAGCTCCGGCCGGGCCGAACTGCGGGTGATCACCTGCGGCGGCGGCTACTCCCGGCGGACGGGCTATCAGGGAAACATCGTGATCTACGCGACGCTGACCGCGGTGACATAGCCAACCGCCCTTCTCCGGAGCCGTTCCGGAGCCGCTGTCACCCGTTCACCGCCGTCACCCGTTCACCGCGGTCGGACGGTCTGCGCGAGCGGGGCGCGCGCCCGGGGACGACCATACAAGGAGTGCAGGATCTTCGATGAGGAGTGCTCCCGTGTCCCAGGCTCTGCCCGCGGTCATGTCCGATCCCCTGACCAATCGCGGCACCGCGTTCACCACGGAGGAACGCGAGAGGCTGGAGCTGGTGGGATGGCTGCCCGACGCGGTTCTGTCTCTGGAGGAGCAGCATCGGCGCACGTACGAACAGCTGCAGAGGCAGCCTGACGCGCTGGCCAAGAACGTGTACCTGGAGCAGCTGCACGACCGTAACGAGGTGCTGTACTACCGGGTGCTCGGCGAGCATCTGACCGAACTGCTGCCGATCGTCTACGACCCCACGGTGGGGGACGCGATTAAGCGGTACAGCCACGAATACCGCCGCCCGCGAGGGGTGTTCCTGTCCATCGACCGTCCGCAGGATGTGCGGCCGGCCTTCCAGCGGCGGGGGCTGGGGCCCGACGATGTGGACCTGCTGGTGGTCACCGACGCGCAGGAGATCCTTGGTATCGGTGACTGGGGCGTCAACGGGGTGCAGATCTCGGTGGGCAAGCTCGCCGTCTACACCGCGGCGGCCGGCCTGCACCCCGACCGCTGCGTCCCCGTGGTGCTGGACGTGGGCACCGACAACGAGACGCTGCTCAACGACCCGCTCTACCTCGGCGTACGCCGCAGCCGTACCCGCGGGAAGCGCTACGACGAGTTCGTCGCCGCCTATTTGGAGACGGCCGCCGAGCTGTTCCCGCACGCGCTGCTGCACTTCGAGGACTTCGGTCCTGACAACGCCCGTCGCATCCTGGAACAGAACGCCGACCGCTACCGGATCTTCAACGACGACCTCCAGGGCACCGGCGCGATCACCCTCGCAGCTGTCGTCTCGGCGCTGAAGGTCACCGGGACACCGTTCCGGGACCAGCGGCTGGTGATCTTCGGAGCCGGCACCGCGGGCGTGGGGATCGCCGACCAGCTGGTGGAGGCGATGGTCCGCGACGGCCTGGAGCCGGCTGACGCGGCACGCCGCGTGTGGCTGGTGGACAAGCAGGGGCTGCTCACCGACGACATGGACGATCTGCGCGACTACCAGCGCGGCTACGCCCGCCCCGCCGCCGAAGTGCGGGGCTGGTCGGACGAGGGCGGCATCGACCTGCCGGCCACCGTACGGGGCGCGCGGCCCACCCTTCTGATCGGCACCTCGACCGCCACCGGAGCCTTCACCCGTGAGGTGGTGACCGCGATGGCGCAACACGTCGAGCGGCCGGTCATCTTTCCGCTGTCCAACCCCACCGAGCGGATCGAGGCCATGCCCGCCGACCTCCTCACCTGGAGCGACGGCAAGGCCCTGATCGCCACGGGCATCCCCGTAGACCCTGTCGAACTGAACGGGATCCGGCATGTCATCGGACAGGCCAACAACGCCCTGCTCTACCCCGGGCTGGGCCTGGGCACCGTGGTCTCACGGGCCCGGCGCGTGACACCCGGAATGCTGCTTGCCGCCGCCGAAGCCGTCGCGGGCCAAGCGCGGGTCGGCGCCCCGGGCGCGTCCCTGCTGCCGCCCGTGGCGGACCTGCGTGCGTCCTCCGCCACCGTGGCCGTCGCCGTCGCGCGCGCCGCGATCTCCGACGGCGTCGCCGAGAACAGCCCCGAGGACCTGGTGCAGGCCGTCCAGGACGCGATGTGGCAGCCGCGCTACGAAACCCTTCCCGACGCGGGGAGTGCCCGATGAACAGCACCCCGCCGGTGGTGCGGGATCTGGGAATCGGTATCGATGCGGAGGGCACCCGTACCGAACGCGACTCGCTGGGCACCGTCGAGGTGCCCGCCGACCGGTACTGGGGCGCGCAGACCCAGCGCTCGCTGATCCACTTCTCGATCGGCGACGACCGGATGCCCAAGGCCGTCTACCACGCCTACGGCTACGTCAAGAAGGCCGCCGCTCTGGTCAACGGCCGCGACGGCCGCCTGCCCGGCTGGCAGGCCGACCTGATCGTCAGGGTCGCCGACGAGGTGATCGCCGGCGAACTCGACGCGCACTTCCCGCTCTACGTCTGGCAGACCGGCTCCGGCACGCAGAGCAACATGAATGTCAACGAGGTCATCAGCAACCGGGCGATCCAGCTGGTGGGCGGCACCCTCGGCTCGCGTACGCCGGTCCACCCCAATGACCACGTCAATATGGGGCAGTCCTCCAACGACACGTTCCCCACCGCGATGCACCTCGCCACGGTGCGGGCCCTGCACGACCATCTGATGCCGTCGCTGGCCGCGCTCACCCAAGCCATCGCGGACAAGGCCGCGTCGTGGCGGGATGTCGTCAAGGTCGGCCGCACCCATCTGCAGGACGCGGTCCCGCTCACGGTCGGTCAGGAGTGGTCCGGTTACGCCGCACAGCTCACCGACGCCCACGAGCGGGTCCGCGCCACCCTCCCCGCGCTCCACCAGCTGGCGATCGGCGGCACCGCGGTCGGCACGGGCCTCAACGCACCGGAGAACTTCGGTCCCGCGGTCGCCGCCGAACTGGCGCGGCTGACCGGCACGCCCTTCACCGTCGCCGCCAACCACTTCGCCGCCCAGGGCGGGCTGGACGCGATGGCCGCCGCCTCGGCCGGACTGCGCGGGGTCGCCGTACCGCTGATGAAGATCGCCAATGATCTGCGCTGGCTGGCCTCCGGCCCGCGCTGCGGCCTGGGCGAACTCGTCCTGCCCGCCAACGAGCCCGGCAGCTCGATCATGCCCGGCAAGGTCAACCCGACCCAGTGCGAGGCCATGGTCATGGTCTGTATCCAGGTCCTCGCCGAGGACAGCGCCGTCGCGCTCGCCGCGAGCCAGGGCAACTTCGAACTCAACGCCATGCGCCCGGTCATCATCAACAACGTGCTCCACTGCGCCAGGATCCTCGCCGACGCGAGCGAGAAACTACGCGTCTACTGCGTCGAGGGCACGGAGCTCAACCGCGACCGCATCGACCAGGATGTCTCCCGCTCCCTCATGCTCGTCACCGCCCTCTCCCCCGAGATCGGCTACGACCGGGCCAGCGAAATCGCCCACCGGGCGGCCGACCAGGGCACCACCCTGCGCGAAACCGCCCTCGCCACGGGCTATCTCACCGCCGAGGACTACGACCGCGTCATCAACCCCCGTGCGATGGCCGGACTCTCCGACTGAGGGGAAGAGACCGGGTCCGGTCCCCCGATCAGCGTCACGACCGGCTCGTGCCGGCGGGAGCGCTGTCGTCCTCCTTCAGCAGGGCCGCCACCGCGTCGGTGAGCACGCGGCGGCGATGGCTGCGCGAGTTCCCTTTGATGTGCCCCTGGAGTTCCGGGAACACGAAGGCCCACAGAAATGACAGGTGCAGCACCAGATTCAGCAGGTCGGCCGGACGGTATCGCGACGGAAGGACGCCGGCCACCTGGGCCTTGCGGATCTCTTCCAGCTCCTCGTGGATGGTGTCGGCCAGCGCCTCGACCTGTTCCGTCGTATTCGTACGTTCCAGGCGGTACCACGTGGCGAGCCGGGCGATCTGTGGACTCTCCTCGTAGCGGTCGAAGAGCCGTCCCGCGTACCTGGGCAGATCGTGGACATCGATGGGGATCTCGCTCGCGGTGGTGACCACGATCGAGTTCATGACCGCGTCGAACAAGCGGTCCTTGCTGCCGAAGTAGTGGTAAATCTGGGCCTTGTTGCTCTGGGCGGCGGCGGCGATCCTGTCGACCCGCGCCCCCGCGACGCCGTACCGCGAAAACTCTTCCGCGGCGGCCTCCAGCAGCCGTTTCCGGGTGGCCTGAGCGTCTCGTATCATCGCGCCAGCGTAACGTACTAACTGGATGGAAAGCCCGGCCGGAACACCCCACTGCCCGTGTGGGAGGCTGGGGAGTGGGCCACGCACTGACTAACCGGATAGTTACCGCTTTCCAAGGTGGCCCTCGCCGCGCGGACGTTGACAGAAACCCGGATCGGCGCGGCCGGGATTGCCCCCGTGACGACCCGCGGCGGGGGCATGCGCGGTGGTTCACCCGCGCCTGCGGGTGACGGCCTTCCCCCTCCTCGACCGAGCCCCTCACGGGTCGGCCACCGCCTCCGGTCATACCGCCTGACCTGGGCTTTCGTGCCTGTCGGACCTACGATCGCCTGACCGAGAAAGGTGGCCCCGATGGACCGTCATATCCGCACGGTGGACGATGTACTGAAGCTGCTGGACAGCCTGTTCGCGCCGGAGGCCGACCGCTGGACGGCCGGCGCGGGCTCCTGGTGGGACAGTTTCTACGCGGACCGCTCCAAGCCGGTGCCCTTCTTCGTGGCGAAGCCGGACGAGAACCTGGTCTCCTACCTCGACCGAGGCCTGATCACCGCGGGTCGCGCCCTCGACCTGGGCTGCGGCCCGGGCCGCAACGCGCTCCACCTCGCCTCGCTGGGCTTCACGGTGGACGCCGTCGACCTCTCCCCCGCGGCCATCGCCTGGGCCGAGGACCGCGCCCGCGAGGCGGGGGCCGAGGTCCGATTCCGATGCGGTGACGCCTTCACCCTCACCGGCACCGAGCTGGGCGGCCCGTACGACCTGATCCACGACTCCGGCTGCTTCCACCACCTGCCGCCGCACCGCCGCATCAGCTACCTCGCCCTCCTCGACCGGGTCCTCGCGCCCGGCGGCTTCCTCGCCCTCACCTGCTTCGCGGCCGGCGGGATGGGGTCCGAACTCCCCGACTCCGACTTCTACCGCCACTCCCGCCTCCACGGCGGCCTCGCCTACACGCCCGAGTCCCTGCGCTGGATCTTCTCCGACCTGACAGAGATCGAACTGCGCCGCATGCACGACGAACCGCCCGAGTCCCCCAGCTTCGGCGAACCGTTCCTCTGGACAGCCCTGTTCCGCCGCGCCACCCGGCCGTAGAGCCGCGCCGCGCGACGGCGTTTCCAGGACTGGTCCCGCCCGCGCGGGCGCGGTCACGGCGCTCCCGGCATCATCCCCCTTCCGCCGGGGGCGTTGCGGTCCTATCCCGATGCCTTCGGCGGCTTCGTCGTCTGCCGCCGCTTCCCGTGGCGCGGGATCTGCAGGGTGACCGACGTGCCGTGCTGGGGCGTCGAGCGCACCGTGAGGCGCGCATGGAGCAGATCGGCGCGCTCACGCATGTCCACGAGGCCCATCCCTCCGAACGCCAGCGGGGAGGCGGTGGTCGCGCGAGCGGAAGGGCGGACGGCGGACGCAGCGGGCTCAGCCGTCATCCCGCTGCCGTTGTCCGTAACCGTCGTGGAGATCACGCGTTCGTCGCTGTCGAGTTCGACGCGGATCCGGGTCGGCCGGGCGTGCTTGACCGCGTTGGTCACCGCTTCCTGCACGATGCGGTAGACATGGGCCTCCGCCTCGGGCGACAGCTTCGCGCCGGGCTGGTTCCAGCGCGCCCCCACGCGCAGCTCGGCGTCGACGCCGAAGATCTCCGAGGTTCGCCGGCACAGCGCCTCAAGGGCCGGTCGCAGTCCGAGCTCGTCGAGGGCGGCCGGCCGCAGCTCCGCGATCAGATGCCGCAGGGACGTGATCTGGTTGCCGATCAGGCCCCGCGCCTGGTCGATGGCTTCCTTCATGAAATCGGGCCTGCTGCCGACGGCTGCCGAGGCCAGCACGATCTGGACGGCGCCCAGTTCCTGGAGTGTGTCGTCGTGCAACTCACGGGCCCAGCGTCGTCGCTCTCGTTCTTCTCCGTCACGACGGGCCCGGCTCCACTCCCGATCGACACTGCGGTGGCGCAGAGCCGACCGGTGTCCGATCGCGGCGGCGCAGGCGATCAGTGTGAGGGGAACCAGGTGCAGACCGTTGAGCAGCGGCTGCCGCACGATGTGAACCAGCAGTGTCACGGCGATCACGAGCGAGATACCACTGATGATCACCAGCCACGACCGCCGCGAATCGGCGCTCAGGGCCGCGGCCACGAGGAAGGAGACGGCGGCGGCGAGGCAGAGCGCGAATTCGAAGCGCAGCGAGTGGTGGGCGATCTCGAAAACGAGAGCGACGACGAGGAGGAGCGAGCCCGCGGTCTCCATGACGGAGCTGGCGCGCGCTCGCGGTGTGTCGGTCATGCCGGCAGCCCGCGCTCTCGCGCCGCGGCGATCAGGTCCGCCTTGGTCTCGGTCCCGAGCTTGTCCCGGATCCTGGCCCGGTGTGTCTCCACCGTCCGAACGGAGACATGCAGGCTCTCCGCGACCTCCTGGTTGGTGTGCCCCAGGGCGAGCAGGGACAGCACCTCCACTTCGCGCGCCGTCAGGGAGTCGTCGTCCTCCGGGCCGGCGACGGCCAGGCGGGCGCCCAAGGAGGGCTGAACGTAAGCGGCTCCCGCGGCGACCTGGCGAAGCGCGCCGAGGAGCTCCTCCGCGGCCGCTTCCTTCAGCAGGTAGCCGGCCGCGCCGGTCCGCAGCGCCTCGCGGGCGAACGCGGGATCCTCCTGCATCGTGAGGACCAGGATCCGGGTACGGGGTGACACCGCCAGCAGCTCAGGGATGGACCGCAGGCTGGACCGGCCCGTCAGGGTCAGGTCCAGGACCAGCACGGAGGGACGGTGCCGCTCCACCGCCCGCAAGGTCTCGGGAACGGTGGTGCTTTCGGCGACGATCTCGAACGTGGGGTCCTGGGAGAGCAGCAGCCTCATGCCCGCGCGGACGACCAGGTGGTCGTCCGCGAGCACCACGGTCAGGTGGGGCGCGGCCGCCTCCCCGCTGGCACCGCGGTCGACGTCCATGGAACAACCGTAAATCCCGGGATCGCTCCGTGCGGTCCGGAGGATCGCGGCCGCGGCGAGCCCGCGGCACTCCGCGCCGACGGTGCAACCCCGCAAGCAGGCGGGGCGTACTACGGACGCCCGTCTGCGGGTCAGTGCGAACGCCCCGGAACCGCTCACGCGTCAGGCTGGAAGGAGATCATCCGATCGGCGTCTCCTATTCAGGACAATCACCATGCCCTCCCGCACCGCCACAGTCCAGGCCCCCGTCACCTCGCAGAAGCTCTTCCGCGCCTCCCAGGAACTCGCCGAGGCCGCGGTGCCCGAGCTGGCCGACGCGTCCTCGGTCGATGTGCTGGAGGTACTGCTCCGCGGCGACGCGCCCCCGCCAGGACCGGTGGACGCGGACATGCGGCTGCGGCGTGCCGCCTTCCATTCCGCCCATTCCACGCAGGAAGGAGGGATCAGGAGCCCGTACGCCGTCGGTGACGTGAGCCGGATCCCGCCCGCGACCCCCTGCAGGCGGAGCCTCATCGATCTGCGCCCGCGTCTCATCCGCGACCTGGACCACGACAGCCGATGGCTCGCCCGCTACCCCACGCCCGCGCGGCTGCTCCGGGAGGCGGGGGCGCACTCCCTCATCGTGCTGCCGCTGACGGTCCGGGGGGTGGCCCTCGGCCTGGCCGTCCTGTACCGGCGGGCCGACTCTGCGCCCTTCGAGGAGGCGGACCTCCACGCGGCCGCCAGGCTCGCGAACCGGGCCGCGCAGTGCCTGGACACCATCCGCCGCCACATCCAGGAGCACGCCCTCGCCCGGCTTCTGCAACGGTCCCTGCTGCCCGAGGTGATTCCGCCCGCCAGCGCGCTCGAGGCGGCCCACGGTGACGCCGCGGCGGAAGGCTCAGCAGGACAGTGGTTCGACGTTCTCCCGCTGTCCAGCGCGAGGGTGGCCCTGGTGGTGGGCAGGGCGGAAGGGAGAGGCGTTCACGCCGTGACGGGCATGAACCGGCTGAGAGCGTCGATCACCACCCTCGCTCCGTTCGACCTGCGGCCCGACGAATTGCTCGCCCATCTGGACGATGTGGTGATCCGCCTGGCCGATCAGCACCCCCGCGACCAGAAGCAGATCGGCGCCGGCTGCCTGTACGTGGTCCATGACCCTGTCACCGGGCGCTGCACCGCGTCCCGGGCGGGCACCGCGTTTCTCATGACCGCCCAGCCTGACGGCACCGTCAGCGCCCCTCGCCTCGCCTCTCACCAGCCCCTGGGCGTCGAGAGCCGGCCCTTCGAGATCACCGAGTTCGACGCTCCCCCGGGAAGCATCCTGTTCCTGCGAAGTGACGGTCCCGACGGACCGCACGCCGCTCTCGACCCGTTCACGCAGCAGCTGCGCGAGGCCACGACCCGATGCGGACCGGACGTACGAGAAGTCCTCGCCCATGTCGCTCACGCCCCGTCCCCGGGCCGCGATCCGGCCCTGCTGATCGCCCGCACCCGGGCCCTGGAGGCCGGGAACGTCGCCACCCGGAATCTGCTGCCGGACCCCGCCGCTGTCTCCGTCGCCCGTACCTGGACCAGCCGGCAGTTGGCGACATGGATGCTCGACGAACTCGCGTTCACCACCACCCTGGTCGTCAGCGAACTCGTCACCAATGCCATCCGCTACTCCGCCGGGCCGGTAGGGCTTCGTCTGATCCGTGATGAACGCACACTCATCTGCGAAGTGTCCGACAGCAGCAGCGCGGGCCCGCGTCGGTGTCAGCCGATGGTGAGCGATGAAGGCGGCCGCGGCCTGTCCATCGTCACCCAGCTCACCCAGCACCAAGGCACCCGCTTCACCGACTCCGGCAAGACCGTCTGGGCCGAGCAGTCACTGCCGACGTGACGATCTGTCGCCTATCGGAACGTCCGCCGGGGTGAGGGCCAGTGGCTGTGCAGGAGCGTCGATGCGGTCGGGGTCTCCGCGCGGCCAGATGGCCGACGCGGTGATGGCGGCGGCGAGTGCGATCACGGCCAGCGCGGCAGCCGCCACAGGCATTCCGGCCTGAGCGGCCAGCCGGCCCGCCAGAGGATAGGTGAGCAGCCAGCAGCTGTGGCAGAGGGTGAACTGCGCCGCGAACGCGGCGGGGAGGTCGGCGTCCGTGACGGAGCGGCGCAGCAGGCGTCCGCTCGGAGTGAGGATCACGGAGGAGGCCGCGCCGAGCAGTGTCCACCCGGCGAGGAGGACCGGCCAGGCCCAGGGGCCGGGTGTGACGGCTGCGCCGGCCGAGAACGCGGTCAGCACTCCGGTCAGAACGAAGGCCGCGGGCAGCATCACCGTACGGTCACTGACGCGGTCGAGTACGCGCGGCAGCAGAAGGGCGGCGCCTATGGAGCCGGCTCCATAGGCGCCCAGCGCCAACGAGACGTCACCGACGGTCCGCCCCAGGTTGTCGCGCACCAGCACCACCGTATTGACGATGACCATGGCGCCACCCGCCGCGACCGCCAGGTCCAGTGCCAGTAGGGCTCGGAGCCTGGGAGTGGCGAGGAAGAGCCGGGCGCCGAAAGACGCCTTCGCGTAGACGCCTCCGGTGCGTTCGACCGGTGTGGGTGTGGGCAGGAGCACGGATACGACCAGTGCGCCCGAGGCCAGGAAGCCCACGCTGGTGCCCGCGAACAGCCAGTTGTAGGAAATCAGGGACAGCAGAGCGGCCGCGAGGGCGGGGCTGAACAGGCTCTCCAGGTCGTATGCCAGCCGCGACAGCGACAGGGCGCGGGTGTAGTCGCGCTCCTCGGGAAGTACGTGCGGAATCATCGCCTGGAACGCCGGGGTGAAGGCCGCCGAGGCGCACTGCAGCAGGAAGACCAGGACATAGACCTGCCACACCTGGGCGATGAACGGCAGACAGAGCGCGACACCGGCGCGGGTCAGGTCCATCGCCACCAGCAGCGTGCGCCGCGGTATCCGGTCGGCGAACGCGCCGACGACCGGAGCGACGCCCACGTACGCGACCATTTTGATCGCCAGTGCCGTGCCGAGAACGGCGGACGCGTTCGCCCCGGCCATGTCGTAGGCCAGCAGACTCAGGGCCACCGTCGCCAGCCCCGTTCCCACGAGGGCGATGACCTGGGCCATGAACAGATGCCGATAGGTGCGGTTGCGCAGCACAACGAGCATGGGACGTGCTCCTCGGTCGGCGGACGGGTGCGCCCGTTAACCTAGTGCACATGTGCGCAATCGTGCACGTGTTTGGCCTGATCTCGCCAGCGTCGGAGGGAACGGTGTTCAGTCGTGCCAGGGTTCGCCGGTGACCTGGTGGTCGGCATGGCTGATCGCTTCAACGACGAGGCGACGAAGATGTCCGTCCGTGAGCGCGTAGACGACGTGACGGCCGTCCTTGCGCGCCTGCACCAGTTCCGCCAGCCGCAGCTTGGCCAGATGCTGACTCACCGCGGGCCGTGCCGCTCCGCACGCTGCCGCCAGCGTGGTCACATCGGACTCACCGCGGGTCAGCAGCCACACCAGATGCAGTCGTGTGGGGTCGGAGAGCAGGGAGAAGACCGACGCTGCCGCGGCAAGCTCGCGGACGCTCGGCGTGTGCTGATGCGCATCGCTCGCTGTTGAGGATTCATGGCGTCCGGGCATGAACACATCGTAGGCGCGGCGCTCCGGCGCACGCCCTGCGCCGGAGCGCCGCGCCCCGGCCGCTACGGGCCGCGTCCCGGGGCGCGGTGGGACATACCGGAATTTTGTTCCGGCGGCCGGTGGCCGTGCCTCATGATGGGGCCGCCATGCCGTGGACGAGAGATGCCCGCGCTACGCGCCGAGCCGGCCCGGACCGGCTGACCGGTGCGCCGGTCGCCGCTGCCCGCGCCGGGGTGTTCGCCGTGGTGAGTACGGGGCTCGCCGTCACCGGACACCACCTGTCCTCGGGGCATCCGGTGCCCTGGCGGAGCGTCTGGGCCGCTCTCGGTCTGCTCTTCCTCCTGACGGTCCCCGCTACCCGCGGGCCGAGGTCGTTGGCCGTGGTGGTGTCGGCCACCGGGGCCGCGCAGGCCGCTCTGCACCTCTGGCTCACGCGTGTAGGAGAACGCACCGGCAAGGATCCGCACGTGATGGCCGGTCACGGCGTACCTCACGACGCGCACGAGGCATGGCACGCCGGCCGTCACGGGGTGTCGATGACAGGGGCGCACATCGTGGCGGCCCTGCTCGTGGCCTGGTTTCTGCAGCGGGCGGACGCCGCGTGCCGGGCCGTGGGCGAGCACCTCGGCGATGTGATCGCCGAGATCCTCGTACGGCTGGTCACCGCCGGACCGCTCCCGCCTGTACCGCGCGTTCTGCGGCCGGGAGGAGCGCGGTCGCGGTCGCGCCCGCGTATCTCTCCGGTGCTGGCGCACGCGGTGGTGCGTCGAGGTCCTCCGGCGGAGTCCGCTCTCGCCAACTGACCTCGGAAGCGCGCTTCGGCGTGCCCGTACGCCCACATAGGAGTTACCTGTGTCCCGTATCAACCGGCCGCGCACCGCGCGCCGTCTGTCCGCCGTCACCGTTCTTGTCATAGCGGCCTCCCTCGCCGTGGCCCCTCCCGCGTCGGCGCATGTGGAGGTCGAGGCGGAGGGGGACAGCGCCGTCGCCCTCGCCGAGAACGTCACCCTGGCCTTCAACGCCGAGACGGAGTCGGACAAGGCGGGAATCACCAAGCTGGAGGTGGTCCTGCCCGACGGGATCGCACCGTCCGACGTTACCTACAAGGAAGGTCCCAAGGGCTGGAAGTTCGCGGCGACGAGCCGGGGTTACACCGTGGCCGGCCCCGCGGTCGCCGGGGGCGAGGACGCCGTGTACGCGGTGACCGTACGGCAGCTACCGGATGCCGAGTCCCTCGCCTTCAAGACGCTACAGACCTACAGCGACGGCCGCGTCGACCGGTGGATCGAACTCGAAGAGCCCGCGGCGGGCGAGCACGGCAGTCCCGCGCCGATGCTCGAACTCAAGCCCGCGGCCCCCGGCGCGAAGCCGGTCAGCCCCAGCCCGACCGCCGAACCCACCACGGCCGCACCGTCCACCCCGGCCGCGAGTGAGCCGGCAAACACACCGTCACCCACCGGAGCCGGCACGGCGAGCAAGGAGGAGGGCAGCTCGAACCCGGTTCTGATCACCGCCCTCGTCGTGGCCGTCGTCGCCCTCATCGGCGGCGGCCTGTGGTGGTTCAGGCGCCGCGGCGGCGCGAGCACCACCTGACCTACGGGGCCCGGCGGGCCCGTACGAACGGGTTCGCCGGGCCTCGCAGCTCCACGGATGGCCTCTCGGGCGGGTCGACCGGCTGCGCGTTCAGCGCGGCCTCTTCCTCTCTTCGCGTTCTTCGCGTCTGCTCCGCCAGGCGGTCGCGGCGAACAGGACAACGGCCATGGCGCCCACGAGGATCAGAAGGAGCGATTGGGCGGAGGTCAGGAAGTCGACGAGACCCTCGCCGGTACGGGTGGTGTCCTGCGGTCGGTAGACCTCCGCGGGTGACGGGGCGTCGGGGTGTGCGAGGAGGCGCGGGCAGGCCGAGCCTGCCCGGCACACCTCGACGAGGCGCGTGAGCATACGGAAACTCCTGGGGCGGCGTTGACGATCGGTGCGTCACGGCCGGACGGCACGTGAGGACGTGGGAGCACGTCGTCGTTCACGGACCGCAGGGCACCCGTTGGTGCCGGAGGGTGAGGTGCGCGGTCTGGGAGGACAGCGCCCGCGGGGCGAGGAGCCCGGGGTGCGGCACAGCGGGCTCGTACGGCTGCGGCAATTGCAGCGAGAGCGCCCTCGCCAGCCGTACTACCCACTGCCGGGCCGGTTCCGTCCAGGCTCGGAAGACCTGCGAGGGCAGAGCGCAGGCGCCGTGCAACAGCCAGGCCAATGCCAGGCCGACCGTGAGGTTCAGTACGGCCATGGCGGGGCTGCTGTGGTGCCAGACCGGGGGCAGCCTGTGGTGCCCGTCCCGCAGAACCGCGCTCTCGGTGGCGTTGAGCCACGTCGGCAGAGCCGCCTGTATCACCACCACGACAGCGACGACGGCGCCGCACGTCCCGTAATGGAAGGCGGGGAAGGTACTGAGGAACATCACCGCAGCGGCGAGCGCCAGACCGGGCGAGGAAACGGGCGAGTCCGCTGTCGCGTGATGCAGCCCGGCCGCCATGGCGCCGCTCAGCACTGTGAAGGCGGCTGCGCGGGCGGCGCTGCCGGTCGCGGTACGGGTGGCGGCGGTCGGGATCAGCATGTCCGTCTGAGTATCACCCACGTGGACCCGTAGCGGGGCGCCATCTCGAACGCGGTCATGAGTACCGCCGTCGTCATTCTGAAATGCGGTACGCCGTGAGGTGTGGCACCGCGGTACCACCCCGCTCCGCCCAGCTCACCCTGAGGTAGCACGAATGACGATGGCCTCAGCTATAGCGTTTCAGTATGCGGTCCAAGACAGCCTGACCTCCCTGAAACGAGAGACAGCTCATGATCGAAGCACACCAGTTGACGAAGCGGTACGGAGAAAAGGTCGCGGTGGATGATCTGAGCTTCGTCGTCCGGCCCGGCACTGTCACCGGATTTCTCGGGCCGAACGGTGCGGGAAAGTCCACCACCATGCGGCTGATCATCGGTCTGGATGATCCGACCAGCGGATCCGTGCAGGTCAACGGCCGCCGCTACGTCCAGCATGCCGCACCGTTGCAGGAGGTCGGGGCACTTTTGGAGGCCAAGTCCATTCATCCGGGACGCTCGGCCTATAACCACCTCTACTCGCTGGCGCTCACCCATGGAATTCCGCGGCGCCGGGTCGACGAGGTCATTGATCTGGCCGGATTGGGGAGTGTGGCCAGGAAACGGGCGGGGGCTTTCTCGCTCGGAATGGGCCAGCGCCTCGGCATCGCGGCGGCACTGCTGGGCGATCCCCAGACCATCATGCTGGACGAGCCGGTCAACGGACTCGACCCCGAGGGCGTGCTGTGGATCCGCAATTTGCTCACAGGTCTGGCCGCGGAAGGCCGTACCGTCTTCGTGTCGTCGCATCTGATGAGTGAAATGGCTCTGGTGGCGGACCATCTCGTGGTCGTGGGCCGCGGGCGTCTCCTGGCCGACACCACGGTGAAGGACCTGGTCCGCGAGGCAGGTGGCGACAGCGTGACCGTGGCCACGGCTGAACCGGCCCGCCTGCGCGAGGTCCTGGCCGGACCCGGCGTCGAGATCACCGGACGCGCCGGCTCGGAGGAGCTGTACGTGACCGGTATCTCCGCTCGCGCGATCGGGCTCAAGGCCGCGGAACACGGCATCGCCTTGTTTGAGCTCAGCGTCAGGACCGTCTCGCTGGAGGAGGCCTTCATGGACCTGACCAGGGATGCCGTTGAGTACCACGGCTCCACCGGCGGCATCGAGATTCTCGGAGGTGCCGCATGAGCACCATCACCCCGGCCCCTACCTCCGCGACCGTCCCGACGACCGCCGCACGCCCGGCCTATCGCGTGACCGGGAGGCGGGTGGTGCGCTCGGAGTGGGCCAAACTGTGGTCCCTGCGCTCCACCTGGATCACCCTGGGTCTGGCGATGCTGTTCCTGGTGGCCTTCGGCATCATCGCCGCAGCGCAGTACGAGTCCAGGATCAGCTCCGGCCAACGCATGGACGCCGACTTCGCCACGTCCACGGCTGTGAGTCTCTCGCTGTTCGGCACAAACTTCGCGCAGTTGGCGCTGGGTGTGCTGGGTGTACTGGTCACCGCGGGCGAGTACTCCACCGGCATGGTCCGCTCCACCCTGGCCGCGGTCCCGCGCCGCCTTCCTGTGCTGTGGTCCAAGTCGGCCGTCTTCGGCCTGGTCGCGCTCGTGATCGGCACGGTCGGCGCATTCGCCACCTTCCTGTTCGCGAGCGGGATCGTCTCCGGCACGAGCGCGGCGATGACCTTCTCGGACGCAGGCGTGGTGCGCAGCCTGCTGGGCGCGGGACTCTACCTTGGTCTGGTCGGTGTGCTCGGCGTCGCCTTGGGCGCGCTGCTGCGCTCCGTGGCAGCGGGCATATCGGTCCTGGTGGGCGCCCTGATGCTGGTCCCCGGCCTGATCTCTTTGCTGCCGACCACGTGGCAGGACAACATCAGCCCGTACCTGCCCAGCAACGCGGGCGGGTCCATGTTCGCCCTCCACCACGACGCCACCACCTTGTCGCCCACAGCCGGACTGGTCGTGTTGCTCAGCTGGGTCGTTCTCGCGCTGGCGGGGGCCGGCTACCGGCTGGTACGTACAGACGCCTGACGGCAGCGTCCACCCCGCCGTCTGCGCGGTGACGGGCTTTCGCCGGCGCCGCGCGGACACGCCTCGCACACGATGGACAGGTGACTCCCGTGACCACCGACCGCAGCGCCGATACGGAGGCGCCCTCGCGTCCGCCGCCCCTGGGGCTTGATCCCTTGTGGGGGCATCCGCTGGTCGCCCGGCTGTCCCGCACCGGCCGGCGTCTGCGGCAGGCGGACCACGCCCGTCCCTGGCTGCTGGACACAGCGGTGGTGGGCGTAGTGTTCCTGTTCTTCTGCGTTCCGGACCTGGTGAAGGGCGGCCGTGGCCCGGAAGAGTTCGCCGACAGGTTCACGCAACCGCCCCTGCCCTGGATGCTGGCGCTGCAGGCCGGATTGCTGGTTCCCCTGTTCTGGCGGCGCAGGAGGCCGTCCGCGGCTTTCGCCGCCATCGCGGCCGTGTTCCTGATCCAGTGGTCGCTGAGCGTATGGCTGCGCGCCGACGTCGCGCTGCTGGTCGCCCTCTACAGCCTGACCGTGCACGGCCGACTGCGGCACCTGCCCTGGGCGTGTGCCACCATGGCCGGCGCGCTGGCGTTCATCGCCGTGCGGTTCGCCACCGCGGTGTCCGTCGGGGACGCGCTGTTCTTTCTGTTCAGCACCGCAATCGCGCCCGTGACCCTGGGACTGGCGGTGCGGATCCGGCAGGCTCAGCTCGCGGGCCTGCGGGAGCGCGCGGCCCAGTTGGAAGTCGAACGCGACCAGCGCAGCAAGCTGGCCGCCGCCACCGAACGCGCCCGGGTGGCCCGTGAGATGCACGACATCGTCGGCCACAACCTGGCCGTCATCATCACCCTTTCCGATGCCGGTTCGTACGCGGCCGACACCGCCCCCGAGAGAGGCAAGGAGACTTTTCAGCTCATCGGTGACACCGGCCGTCAGGCTCTGGGCGAGCTGCGGCGCATGCTCAGCGTCCTGCGGGAGAGCGCGGACGCTCCCGAGCTCAGTCCTCAGCCCGGCATCCCCGACCTCGACGCACTGTGCGACCGTGTCCGGGCCGCTGGGCCACAGGTCGTCTACCGGACCGACGGCGATCTGGGCCTCCTTGACCGAAGTGTGCAGCTGACGGTCTACCGCATCGTTCAAGAGGCACTCACCAACGCCCTCAAACACGCCGGTGCCGACACCCGGGTCGACCTCGCACTCACCGTGGACGGCTCGGAGCTGTACATCCGAGTCCAGGACACCGGCCCGCGCCCGGGCACAGCGCGGCGCGGCCCCACGAACCAGGAGGGACACGGGCTGGCAGGCATGAGAGAGCGAGCGGCTCTCTACAACGGTACGGTGACCGCCGGGCCCCGGCCCGGCGGAGGCTGGACTGTACGGGCGACCCTCAGCCTCGCGCCCCTCCCAGCCACCCGAGGCGGTGCCTCGTGATCAGCGTGCTCATCGTGGATGACCAGCAACTACAGCGCTACGCCTTCCAGATCCTGCTGGAAACGGTCCCGGACATCGAGGTGGTCGGCGAGGCATCACACGGGGCCGACGCCGTGCGCAGGACCGCGGAACTGCGCCCCGACGTGGTCCTCATGGACGTGCGGATGCCGGGCATGGACGGCATCGAGGCCACTCGCCGGATCATCGCGGCGGGGGGACGCTCAGGCATTCTCATCCTGACCACCTTCGACCTGGACGATTACGCCCACGCCGCCCTGCGCGCCGGCGCCAGCGGCTTCCTCCTCAAGGACGCCCGCCCGGAAGAACTGCTGGCGGGTATCCGCGCCGTCGCCGCGGGCGACGCCGTCATCGCACCGGGCCTCACGCGGCGGCTCCTTGACGCCTACTCCCACCATTTGCCGAGCCACTCACCGGACCCATCGACACCCCACGACGATCAGCGGCTGCGCTCGCTCACCAACCGGGAGCGCGAGATCCTGGTGGCTGTCGGGCAGGGCTGGAGCAACCGGGAGATCGCCGAACGTCTCGTCCTGGCCGAGTCCACCGTCAAAACCCATGTCGGTCGCATGCTCGCGAAAATCGGCGCACGCGACCGCGTTCAAGCCGTGATCTTCGCTTACGACCTGGGCCTGGCACGCCCTGGCGAAGCCGAGTAGCCGCAGCGCCGCCCCGTCGCTCATAACGTCCGCCGCCCGTTGAGGTGCGGGAACCGCAACTCGGTTCTGCTGCACGCCACTTCGCCCGGGCGCAGCACCGTGCTGGGGTGGCCGGGGCGGTTGGGTGAGTCGGGCAGGTGCTGGGTCTCCAGACAGATGGCGCTGTGGCGTTCGTGGAGCCGGCCGGCCGGGTCGGTGAGGGAGCCGTCGAGCTGGTTGGCGGTATAGACCTGGATGCCGGGTTCCGTGGTCCACACCTCCATGACCCTCGTCTCGTCGGGGGCGGTGAGACGGGCCGCCCGGCGGAGGTCGTCGGCGCGGCCGGGTTCCAGGTCCCGCAGGACCCAGCAGTGGTCGAAGCCGCCCGCCGTACGGAGCTGCTCGTCGGGCAGGCCGATCCGGTCGCCCAGGGTGTGCGGAACGGTGAGGTCGAAGGGGGTGTCCCGGACAGCGACGGCGGGGCTCTGCGGGATGCCGTCGCCGTCGACGGGGAGATACGTGTCGGCGTCCACCTGAAGGGTGTGGCCGAGGATGTCCCCCTCGTCGGTCAGGTCGAAGTAGGCGTGGTTGGTGAGGTTGACGACCGTGGGGCGGTCGGTGGTCGCGGTGTAGTCGAGGGCGAGGGTGCCTTCGGTGTCGAGGGTGTACGTCACGGTGACGTCGAGCGCGCCGGGGAATCCCATGTCGCCGTCGGGGCTGTGCAGGGTGAGCCGGAGCGCCGCGGCGCCGTCGGTGCTGTGGTCGGTCGCCTCCCACACTTTGGTGTGGAAGCCGTCGGGGCCGCCGTGCAGTGCGTGGCCCCGGTCGTTGGCGGGGATGTGGTGCGCGGCGCCGTCCAGGGTGAAGCGGCCGTGGGCGATGCGGTTCGCGTAACGGCCGATGAGGGCACCGAAGTAGGGGTTCTTGCCCGTGTAGCCGTCGAGGGAGGCGAGCGAGCGGACGACCGACGCGGTGGCTCCCGTGGTGTCGGGCACCAGGAGCCGGTGCAGGATGCCGCCGTAGGTGAGGATCTCGGCCCGGACTCCGGAGCCGGAGTCGAGCGTCCAGACATCGACCTCCGCCCGCCCGGGGGCGGTGCCGAACGGCTTGCTGTGCGCGGTGGGGCTGGGCATCAGGGATCCTTGCGACGAGCGGATGGCCGGGAGGGACGTGGGCTGCCCGGGGTTCAGCGCGGCGGTCCGGCCGCTCGGTTCCCGCCGCCTAGGTCGTGTCCGCGAAGTAGCGCCGTCCGCCCGGAGGGCGGGGCCGACGGCGTTCGGTGCGTGCGATCGCAAGGCGGAGGATCATTCGTGTACTGGATGTACTCGGATGATTCCGACAACGCGGCGAGCGTGCGTGCCGGGCGTCGTCGGCCAGGCGAAACTTTGCGGACATGGCCTAGGGCGCGTTCCGGGGCCCGGTCGATTCGCGGACGATCAGGCGGTAGCCGGGCCGGGGCCTGCGTGGTTCGGGTACGGGCTTTCCCGAGAGCCGTTCGACCAGACTGTCGACGGCGAGCCGGGCGATGGCTTCCTTGTCCGGGGCGATGGTGGTGAGCGTGGTGGCTCCGTACCGGCTCTCCTCGATGTCGTCGAAGCCGACGACGGCGATGTCGGCGGGGATGCGCAGACCGCGTTCCGTGAGGGTGCGCATCGCGCCGATGGCGATGAGGTCGTTGTACGCGAAGACGGCGTCCGGCCGCTCCCCGCGGTCGAGGAGCGCCGCCATGGCGGCGGCGCCGTCCTCGCGTCCGTACCCGTCGGTGACGATCACGAGGCTCTCGTCGGGCGCGATGCCCGCGGACAGGAGTTCCTCGCGCCAGCCCCGCAGGCGCAGATGGGCCGGCTGGCGTTCCTGGCCGGTACGTGAGCCGAGGAAGGCGATCCGGCGGTGGCCGTGGTCGAGGAGGTGCCGTACGGCCTCGCGGGCCGCCGCCACGTTGTCGATGGCGATGTGGTCGTACGGGGCTTCGTACTCCCGCTCGCCCAGCAGGACCAGGGGCGCGGTCTCGGTGCGCGCCATCAGGTCCTCGGTCTCCAGATGGATCGGGCTGAGGATGAGTCCGTCGATCACATGCGACCGGAAGCCCTGGCTGACCAGGAGTTCCTTCTCGCGCAGTCCGGCGGTGTGGTCGACCAGCACGGTGTAGTCGTGCCGGGCCGCCGCGTCGACCACCGCGCCGGCGAGCTCGGCGAAGTACGGGTTGCCGAACTCCGGTACGGCCAGGGCGATGATCCCGGTGCGCCCCTTGCGCAGATGGCGCGCGGTGAGGTTGGGCCGGTAGCCGAGTTCGTCGATGGCCTGCTGCACCTTGGCACGCATCTTGGGGGTGACGTGCTGATAGTTGTTGACCACGTTCGACACGGTCTTGATGGACACGCCCGCCCGTTGCGCAACGTCCTTGAGGCTGACGCCCACGACACTCCTTGACTCGACCGGGAAATCCGGCCCCGGTGAGTCCGGGGCCCTGGGGCTGGCCGGATCCCGGCGGCCGGACGGCCACCCGGGATCCGGCTCCGTTCAGGTGGTTCTACGACTGCGCGCCAGATAGCGCTGCGCCACGACGACAACGATAAGGAAGCCGCCGCTGACCACCGATTGGTACGAGGAGTTGAGCGAGCCGATCTGATTGATCAGGTTCTGGATGACGGCCAGCAGCAGGACGCCCCAGAGCGTGCCGCTGACCGATCCGGCGCCACCGATGAGCAGGGTGCCGCCGATGACGACGGCGGAGATCGCGTCCAGCTCCATGCCCACACCGACGATGGTGACACCGGAGGTCAGCCGGGCCGCGTTCAGCGCACCGGCGAGTCCCGCCAGCAGTCCGCTGAGTGTGTATACCAGGATCTTGGTACGGGCGACCGGCAGGCCCATCAGGGTGGCGGCGTCGCTGCTGCCGCCGACGGCGAAGAGCGTCTGTCCGAACGAGGTGCGCTGGAGGAGCAGTCCGCCGCCCCCGAACAGCACCAGGGCGATCAGGATCGGGTAGCCGAAGCCCCAGACGCTGCCCTGGCCGAGCTCGGCGAAGGCGGAGTCCTTGGGGACCAGGTAGGTGGTGGCGCCTTCGTCGGTGAAGGCGAGGAGCAGACCGCGGGCCGCGAGCAGCGTGGCGAGTGTGACGATGAAGGGAGCCATTCCGGCGCGGGCGATGAGGAAGCCGTTCAGCAGACCGATGGCCCCGCACACCACGAGGGGCACCAGCAGCGCGGTGAGGAAGCCCCACTGCGAGGCCCAGGCGGCAAGGACACCGCCCAGCGCGAACACCGATCCCACCGACAGGTCGATGCCGCCGGTGATGATGACCAGGGTCATGCCGAGGGCGACCACCGCGAGGAACGACGCCTGTACGGTCACACCGCGGGCGTTGTCCAGGGTGGCGAACGTCGGGTAGACGAACGAGGCGACGAGCACGACGGCGAGCAGGACGGCGAGCACGCCCTGACGCTGCACGAGCTCGGCGAGACGCTGCGTGAAGGTCGTCTCGGCGGCGGGCACCTTGCGGGGCGCGTCGCCGCCGGCCGGTGCGGGGGTCTTCTTCGGCGCCCGGGCGGAGGCGCGGAGAGCGGGTGTGGTTTCGTTCATCGGGACCGACGCTCCCGGGCGACGTAGACGGCGGCGATGATGATGGCCGCCTGGGCGATCTGTGCGGTGGAGTCGGGCAGGTCGTGCTTGACCAGGGTGGCGCGCAGCAGCTGCATCAGCAGGGCGCCCGCGACGGTGCCGAGGACCCGGATGGACCCGCCGTTCAGCGGGGTTCCGCCGACGACGACCGCCGTGATGGCGGAGAGCTCCATGAGGGTGCCGAGCGAGGAGGGGTCGCTGGCGGTGAGCCTGGCGGTGGCGAGGATGCCCGCGAGGGCGGCCAGCACCCCGCAGAGCACGTACACACCGATCAGTACGCGCTTGACGGGCAGTCCGGCGAGCGCGGCGGCCGGCCGGTTGCCTCCGACGGCGACGATCTGACGGCCGAAGGTGGTGCGCCGCACCAGGAAGGCGACGGCGGCGGCGAGCACCCCGGCGATCAGCACGACCAGCGGGACACCGAGGAAGGAGTCGGTGCCGAGCGCGAGGATGTCGGGGTTGACGATCTGCTTGAGCTGGCCGTCGGCCATGACCAGGGCGATGCCCCGGCCGCCGACGAAGAGGGCGAGCGTGGCGACGATGGGCTGCAGCCCGATCAGCGAGACCAGGGTGCCGTTGACGGCTCCGACGACCGCTCCGGCCAGCAGGGCCACGGCGAGCGCGGGCACGAGTCCGTATCCGAGGTAGAGCGGCAGCAGGGCGGCGGCGAGTGCCATGGTCGAGCCGACCGAGAGGTCAATGCCCTCGGTGCCGATGACCAGGGCCATGCCCAGCGCCACGATGACGATGGGGGCGACCTGGACGAGCTGCGTGCGCAGATTGTCGGCGGTCATGAAGTGCTCGGTGAACAGGGCGTTGAAGAGCAGCAGTACGGCTACGGCCGCGTACACGCCGTACTCCTGGTACCAGCCGGGGTCGCGCAGCCGGGCCAGGGGGCGTGCGGGGGTGAGCGTGGCCTGGGTCATCGCGGGTCCTCCTGTGCGGCCGGGGCCTTCCCTTCGGGCGCCGGTGAGTGGTCGGCGAGCACTTCGAGCAGTTGGCTCTCGCCCACGCTGTCGCCGGACAGTTCGCCCGCGACGGCTCCGCCGCGCAGCACCACGATCCGGTCGGCGCCCTCGATGAGTTCCTCGATGTCGGAGGAGATGAGCAGGACGGCCAGGCCCTCGCCTGCGAGGTCGTCGATGAGGCTCTGGACCTCGGCCTTGGCGCCGACGTCGATGCCGCGCGTCGGTTCGTCGAGCAGGAGGACCTTGGGCTCCAGGCAGAGCCAGCGGGCGAGGAGGACCTTCTGCTGGTTGCCGCCGGAGAGTTCGCCGACTTTCTGTTCGGGTCCTGCCGCCTTGATCCGCAGCCGCTTCATGAAGATGTCGACGATGCGGTCCTGCTTGCGCCGCGAGACCACTCCGGCGCGGGAGAGGCGGGGCATGGCGGCGAGCACGATGTTCTCGCGCACGGAGAGGCCGGGGATGATTCCCTCGGCCTTGCGGTCCTCGGGCAGCAGGCTGATGCCCGCGCGGATCGCGCCCGCCGAGGTGAGCCTGCGCAGGGTGCGGCCACCGACGGTGAGTTCGCCTCCGTCCAGGCTCAGCGCGCCGGCCAGGGCCTTCGCCGTCTCGCTGCGTCCGGAGCCGAGCAGGCCGCCGAGGCCGAGCACCTCTCCGCCGTACAGCGACAGGGAGACGTCCTCGAGCTGGTGACGGCGGGTGAGGCCGGTCGCGGTGAGTACGGGGGTGCGTGCCGCGTCGTGCCCCTCGGCGGCGAAGCTGGTCAGGCCGCTGCGCCGGACCTCTGCCATGTCGCGGCCGAGCATCATCGACACCAGTTGCATCCGGTTCAGGTCCGCGAGGTCGCCGGTGTGGATGTGGCGGCCGTCGCGCAGCACGGTGACCCGGTCGCAGATCCGGTAGAGCTCGTCCATCCGGTGGCTGACGTAGATCACGGCGATGCCCTGGCCGCGCAGGTTCTCGATGACCCGGAAGAGGGTCTCGACCTCGCGCGGTTCCAGGGAGGAGGTGGGTTCGTCCATGACGACCACCTGGGCGTTGACGGAGACGGCGCGGGCCAGCGCGACCATCTGCCGGGTGCCGATGCCCAGGGTGTGCAGGGGGCGGCGGGGGTCGACGCGTACGCCGAAGCCGTCGAGCAGCTCGGTGGTCTCGCGGTGCATCCGGCCGAAGTCGATGAGGCCGAAGCGGTTCTTGGGCTCGCGGCCGAGGAAGATGTTGCGCGCCACGCTCATCAGCGGGACGAGGTTCACCTCCTGGTAGATCGTGGAGATGCCTGCCTGCTGCGCTTCGAACGGCCGGGCGAACCGCACCTGTTGTCCGGTCATCCGTACGTCGCCCTCGTCGGGCTGGTACACGCCGGTCAGCACCTTGATCAGGGTGGACTTGCCGGCCCCGTTCTCCCCCACCAGCGCGTGGGTCTCCCCGGCGCGCAGGGAGAAGGAGACGTGGTCGAGAGCGACGACGCCCGGGAACCGCTTGCTCACCGAACGGGCTTCGAGGACGGTGCCGGCCGCCGGTGGGGTGGTCTCCTCCGGCGCCTGAGGTGCTGCTTCGGGTGGTGCCATGGGTCTTCTTGGCCTTCCGCTGGTCCAAGGGGATGGGCCCGGGGCCGCCGTGGCGGGTGGGTCGCCACGGCGGCTGTGAACCGGAGGAGTCGGAACGCTTCGCCGAGCGGCGAAGGGGTCAGAACGCCCCGCCGAGCGAGGCCTTGGCGTTGGACTCGTCGTACTCGCGGTCGGCGATGATCACGTTCTCCGGGATCTCCTCACCGGCGTAGAACTTCTGGGCGGTGGCGAAGGCCAGCGGCCCGAAGCGCGGGTTCGACTCGATGACGGCGTTGTACTCACCGTTGACCAGGGCCTGAACGGCGTTCCGGGTGCCGTCGACCGAGACGATCTTGACGTCCTTGCCGGGCTTCTTGCCGGCCGCCTTCAGCGCGGTGACGGCGCCGAGGCCCATCTCGTCGTTCTCCGCGTAGACGGCGGTGATGTCGGGCTTGGACTGGATGAGCTGCTCCATGACCTGCTGGCCCTTGTCGCGGGCGAACTCGCCGGTCTGCTGGGCGACGATCTCCAGGCCGGGCGCCTTCGCCTTGAGCTGGTCGACGAAGCCCTTGGTGCGGTCGGTGGTGACGTTGTTGCCCGACGCGCCGAGCAGGATGGCCACCTTGCCCTTGCCGCCGGTCGTCTTGATCATCGCGTCGGCGGCGCGCTTGCCCTGCTCGACGAAGTCGGAGCCGAGGAAGGCGACATAGTCCTTGCAGGCGGTGGAGTTGAGCTTGCGGTCGATGGTGAGGACGGGCACCTTCTTGGCCGCGGCCGCCTTGAGCGCCGGCTCCAGGCCGTCGGAGTTCAGCGGCGCGACAATGAGGAACTGGGCGCCCTGGGACAGCATGTCCTGGATGTCGCTGATCTGCTTGGAGAGCTGCGACTGCGCGTTGGTGGTGAGGAGCTTCTTGACGCCGACCTTGGCGGCCTCGTCCTTGATGGACTGGGTCTCGGCGATACGGAAGGGGTTGGCTTCCTTCTCCGACTGCGAGAAGCCGACCACGGCGTTCTTCAGGTCCAGCTTGGGCGCGCCGTAGCTCGTCAGTGAGCAGCCGGCGCCCGACGCGGCCTCGGGGGTCTTGACCGCCTGGGCTCCCTGGCTGCTGTCACCGCCCGCGTTGTCCGTGGTCTCCGACTTGGAGCAGCCGGAGACGGCGAGCGTGGCGGTGGCGGCGAGCAGGCAGGCGACGGCGAGAGTACGGGATCGGCGCTGGGTAGTCATGCGCAGGACGCTCCTTGGCGGGGTGACGGCACTCCGGTCGGGGTGCGGTCGGGGCATGGGCAGGGCATGGACCGGGGCGGGGCTGGACGGTCGTCAGCCGCGTCGGTGGCTGATGACGCCGCATTCCTCACGACCCCGCTACGAGCTGTACTGATGGCGGCCGTGAGAGCCTGCGCTGCCTGTCGGCGGCTCGGTTTACAACGTTATATAGGCGCTGCGGCGCAGGCGGCAAGAGAGTTGTCGATGCGTTTCCAAAATGTGTCGGCGGCGCGCATCGCACCGGACACCCCGGCCGGCCGGACGGCGGGCCCCCGATTCTGTGACATCTCTGGACAGCCGCTTGACGGCGTGCTGTCATACCGCCGGACGCCAAATTTCTAACGTTGCAAGGAAGTTGACGCCCCCGGACCGCCGTAGGCGACAGCTGCCCTCGCCATGCGCGGAAGTACCAGGCCGGCCCAGAACCGGTTCGCCGTGGCCCCCACCTCCCGTCTCATCCCTCGACATGAGCCGAAGCCCGCACGGCCGGCAGAGCAGGAGCCCCCACCCATGCCTCTGAACCGCAGACAACTCGTCACCGGCGCCGTGGCCACCGCGGTCGCCACGGCCGCGACCAGCCGCTGGGCCACCACCGCGACCGCGGCCGAGGGCCGGGTGGCCGCCGCGCGCGGCGGCCACTACTCCCCCAACGCCGCCCCGCTCCACCCCACGGCGTTCCTGAAGCTGCCGCCGGGCCACATCACCCCGCGCGGCTGGCTGGCCGGACAGCTCAAGCTCCAGCTGGACGGCTTGTGCGGTCGCTACGAGGAGTTCTCGCACTTCCTCGACTTCACCGCCACCGGCTGGGTACGCCCCGACCGCGGCGGCTGGGAGGAGGTCCCGTACTGGCTGCGCGGATACACCGACCTCGCGATCGTCACCCGGGACGCCACGGCCCTGGCCGCCGTACGCCGCTGGATCGACGCGATCCTCACCACGCAGCAGTCCGACGGCTTCTTCGGCCCGAAATCCCTGCGGACCTCACTGAACGGCGGCCCCGACTTCTGGCCGTTCCTCCCGCTCATCCAGGCCCTGCGCTCCTGGCAGGAGTACAGCGCCGACAGCCGCGTCATCCCCTTCCTCAGCAGGTTCTTCCGCTACATGAACGCGCAGGGGCCCGGTGCCTTCAACACCAGCTGGATCGCGCTGCGCTGGGGCGACGGGCTGGACAGCGTCTTCTGGCTGTTCAACCGCACCGGAGAGACCTATCTGCTCGATCTGGCCGACAAGATCCACCGGTACGGGGCGGACTGGGGCGACAATCTCGTCAACCCGCACAACGTCAACATCGCGCAGGGCTTCCGCGAGCCCGCCCAGTACGCCCTGCGCAGCGGATCGGCCACGGACACCCGGGACACGTACGGGACGTACGGCAAGGCGATGGACCAGTACGGGCAGTTCCCCGGCGGCGGATTCGCCGGGGACGAGAACGCCCGCCCCGGGCACGGCGACCCGCGCCAGGGCTTCGAGACCTGCGGCATCGTCGAATTCATGGCGAGCCACCAGCTGCTCACGCGGATCACCGGTGATCCGCTGTGGGCCGACCGCTGCGAGGAGCTGGCCTTCAACTCGCTGCCCGCCTCGCTGGACCCGTCGGGCCGGGCCATCCACTACATCACCAGCGCGAACAGTGTCGATCTGGACAACGTGCCCAAGAAAGCGCGTCAGTTCCAGAACGGCTTCGCGATGCAGGCGTTCCTGCCCGGCGTCGACCAGTACCGCTGCTGCCCGCACAACTACGGAATGGGCTGGCCGTACTTCGCCGAGGAGCTCTGGCTGGCCACCCCGGACGGTGGTCTGGCCGCCGCCATGTACGCGAGCTGCGCGGTCACCGCGAAGGTCGCCGACGGCACCGAGGTCACGTTCACCGAGGAGACCGGCTACCCGTTCACGGACACGGTCACGCTCACTCTCACAACCCCGAAGAGCCTGCGCTTCCCGCTGGTCCTGCGGGTGCCCGCCTGGTGCGCGAAGCCGGAGATCAAGGTCAACGGGGGTGCGGTCAGCGCTCCGGCGGGCCCCGCCTTCACCCGTGTCGACCGGCAGTGGGCCAACGGTGACACGGTCACACTCCGCTTCCCCCAGACCACTGCCGTACGGACCTGGGCGGACAACCACGACTCGGTGAGCGTCGACCACGGACCGCTCACCTACTCGCTGCGGATCGGTGAGGAGTACCAGCGCATCGGGGGCACCGACCAGTTCCCTGAGTACGCGGTCCACGCCACCTCCCCCTGGAACTACGGGCTCGTGCTGGACGAGAACTCCTTGCGGCACCACTCCACCGGCCGTCCCCCCGGTGACAACCCCTTCACGCTCGGCACCACCCCGGTCAGCATGACCGCACGGGCCCGCAGGATCCCGGAGTGGACGGCGGACAGCGAGCATGTGGTGGCGCCGCTCCAGGACAGTCCGGCACTCAGCACCGAGCCGGTGGAGGACGTCACCCTCGTCCCGATGGGCGCCGCGCGACTGCGCATCACCTCGTTCCCGACGGCCGGTCCTGACGCGGAGCGGTGGTTCTCCGACCGCTGGTACCGGATCCGCAATCAGCACTCAGGCAAGGTGCTCGGCGTCGACGGTATGTCCGTGGCGGACAGCGCGCACGTCGTGCAGTTCGGGGACACCGGCACGGACGACCACCTCTGGCAGCTCGTCCCCAACGGCGACGGGTGGTACCGCGTCCGCAACCGCCACTCCGGCAAGGTCCTCGGCGTCGACGGAATGTCCACCGCCGACAGCGCCCACGTCGTCCAGTTCGGCGACACGGACACCGACGACCACCTCTGGCAGCTCGTCCCCAACGGCGGCGGCTGGTACCGCGTCCGCAACCGCCACTCCGGCAAGGTCCTCGGCGTCGACGGAATGTCCACCGCCGACAGCGCCCACGTCGTGCAATTCGCCGACAACGGCACCGCCGACCACCTCTGGCAGCTGATCTGACGCTCCAGAGGTTCCGGCACCACCGACCGCACCACCACGCACCCCTGACGGCACCACCACGCACCACCGCGCATCACTGACGGCACCACCACCGCACCACCACCCGCACCGCTCCCCGTGCCGATCCGGCGCGGGGAGCGGAACCCGTGAAGGAGAAGGACCGATGACCCGTGTGCCCATCCCCCGCCGCCGGCCGTGGTGGCAACGCTTAGCGGCCGCGACCGGCATGCTGGCGCTGGTGGCGACCGCCCTGGTCGGAGCCGGAACGGCCCCCGCCCAGGCGGCGGCCTGGACGCCGAAGCCCGCGCCGATGACCACGCCCTGGACCAACCAGGTGCCCGTCGACAATCCGCTGCCCGAGTATCCGCGTCCGCAGCTCACCCGTCCCGACTGGGCCAATCTCAACGGCATCTGGGACTTCGCGGTGACCGGTCGCGACGCCGGGCAGCCCGGCACGTTCCCCGACCAGATCCGGGTTCCCTTCGTCGCCGAGTCCGCGCTCTCCGGCATCCAGCGCAGGATCACCGAGACCGACAAGCTCTGGTACAAGCGCACCTTCACCGTCCCCGCGAACTGGAACGGCCGCCGGGTCAAGCTCAACTTCGGCGCCTCCGACTGGCAGACCACCGTCTGGGTCAACGGCACCCAGGTCGGTGCGCACAAGGGCGGGTACGACTCGTTCTCGTACGACATCACACCCCAGCTGAACGGCGGCACGAACACCGTCGTGGTCTCCGTCTACGACCCGACGCAGACCGGTGGCCAGGCCGTCGGCAAGCAGCGCATCAACGACGTGAAGCCGCATCCGGGCGGTGGCATCTTCTACACCGCGGCGTCGGGCATCTGGCAGACCGTCTGGCTGGAACCGGTCGCCGCGGCCCACATCACCCGCCTCGACATGACGCCCAACCTGGGCAACAGCACGCTCCGGGTGAAGGCGCAGACCGCGGCGGCGGGCGGCCGCAGCGTCCGGGTCACGGTCTCCAGCGGCGGGACCACGGTCGGTACGGCGACCGGCGCCGCCGGCGCCGACATCTCCGTACCCGTACCGAATCCCCGGCTGTGGAGCCCGGACGACCCGTTCCTGTACGACGTGCGGGCCGAGCTGCTCGACGGTTCGACGGCCGTGGACTCGGTCGGCGGCTATGCGGGCATGCGGTCGATCGCCGTCGCCAAGGTCGACAACATCCTGCGCCCCGTACTCAACGGAAAATTCGTCTTCCAGAGCGGCACCCTGGACCAGGGCTACTGGCCCGACGGCATCTACACCGCGCCGACCGACGCCGCGCTGAAGTCGGATCTGCAGGCCCACAAGGACCTGGGCTTCAACATGGTCCGCAAACACATCAAGGTCGAGCCGCAGCGCTGGTTCTACTGGGCGGACAAGCTGGGGCTCCTCGTCTGGCAGGACATGCCGGCGATGGACACCGGAAAGAGCCCCGACGCGGCCGCCCGTACCCAGTGGGAGGCGGAGTACCACGCGATCATCGACCAGCACCGCAGCTCGCCGTCCGTGGTCATGTGGGTCAACCAGAACGAGGGCTGGGGGCAGTACGACCAGGCCAGGATCGCCGACGAGGTGAAGGCGTACGACCCGTCCCGCCTGGTCAACAACATGAGCGGGGTCAACTGCTGCGGCTCGGTCGACGGGGGCAACGGCGATGTGGTCGACAACCACATCTACGTCGGTCCCGGAAACACCGCGCCCACCGCCACCCGGGCCGCCGTCCTCGGCGAGTTCGGCGGTCTCGGGTACAAGGTCCCCGGGCACGAGTGGTACCCGGGCGGCGGCTTCAGCTACGAGGACCAGCCGAGCATCGCCGCCCTCAACAACCGCTTCGTCGGTCTGCTCGACAGCATCCGTATCGGCCAGATGCCCGCGGGTCTCTCCGCCTCGGTCTATACGGAGATCACGGACGTCGAGAACGAGGTGAACGGCCTGCTCACCTACGACCGCCAGGTGGTCAAGGTCGACGCCGCGCGGGTGAAGGCCGCGAACCAGGCCCTCATCCAGGCCTCCCGGACGCCCGCCCCGCCGGTCACACTGCCGACCGGGCAGTACAAGTCGCTCCGGGTCACCACCCCGGGCCACACCAACAAGTACCTGCGCCACTACAACCAGCTCGCCCATACCGCGATCGTGGACGGCGGCAGTGACGGGCTGCTCAAGAACGACGCCACCTGGAAGATCGTCACCGGTCTCGCCAACAGCAACTGCTACTCGTTCGAGTCCCGCAACTATCCCGGCGAGTATCTGCGGCACCGGGACTTCCGGATCCGCCGGGACGCGAACGACGGCTCGGCCCTCTTCAAGGCCGACGCCACCTTCTGCGCGGTCGCGGGGACGGGCGGGGTGCGCCTGTCCAGTGCCAATCTCCCCGGCAGCTACCTCCGCCACATCGACTCGGAGGTGTGGCTCGCCACGCCGGGCGGCGGTCATGTCTGGGACAACCCGGCCACGTTCACCGAGGACACCACCTGGGCGGTGGAGGCTCCATGGGCTCCGTGATCTGAACCGCCGGGCCCCGTACGGGCCACGGCGGGCGGCCCGGCAGCGACGGTCCCGTCGCCGCCGGGCCGTCGCGCGTTACGGCTGTTCGGCGTCGTGGAGCGTGCTCACCTCCGCCGCGGTGAGCACCGTGTCGTACACCTTCACCTGGTCGATGGAGCCGTTCCAGAAGTCACCGTTCGCGCCGCCCCACTTGGCACGGCCCACGGAGAGCGGCCCGGTGCTGACGTCGGCGGGGCCGGCCGGGGCGGTCGCCGCGAGCGTGCCGTCGACATACAGCTTCAGTTCGTCGCCCTCCCGCACACCGACGAGGTGGTACCACTTCCCGGTCTCGGGCTTCATCTCCAGCCGAGCGCGGTGACCGCCGGGCGTGCTGAAGGCGAACGCGCCCTGGCCGTACTGGAGATAGAACGGATTCTCCGTCCGCCGGCCGTCCTGGCTGACCAGGGTGGCGTAGTTGCCCGGGAGCGCGTCGAGCGTCGCCCAGGCCGACACCGAGTAGTCCTGGGTGGTGTCGACCACGGGGCCGCGGGTCTCGGCGTACTGCCCCTGGCCGTTGAACTTGAGCGCGGAGCCCTGGACACCCGGCGTCCAGGAGGTGCCCTCGTTGAGCGTCAGGGGAGCCCGGTTGGGACCGCTGTCGGCGGCCGTCGTGCCCTTGTTCTCGTCCAGCGACCAGGCGGCGCCGCCCTTCAGCTGGTCGCGTTCACCGGCGGCCGCGCCGGCCGCGATGACCTGCTGATTGATCTGCCGCACCTTCTTCGGATCGACCTTGATCTCCCGACGGTCGTACGTCCAGAGCCCGTTGAGCTCGTTCTCCAGGTCGCTGACCTGGGTGTAGACGGAACCGGACAGTTCGGCCCCGGCCGCGGCGAGGTAGTACGTACGGGTGTTGTCGACGTACTTCGCCGTGAGGGCGTCCTTGTCCGCGACGCCGCTGTAGATCGCCGCCGGAGCGCCCGGCCACATGTGTCCCGCGGTACGGAGCGTGAAGCCCCCGTGCTCACCGTCCATCGCGGCGCGGTGGTCGGGGAACGGCGCGTCGTTGTTGACGTAGTCGTGGTGGTCGATGATGTCGCCCTTGCCCGAGTCACCCTTCGACGAGCAGCAGTTGACACCACTGTGGGCGTTGACGACGCGGGACGGGTCGTCGGCCTGGACGGCCTCGGTGATCTTTCCGGTCTCGACGCGGTCCCACTCGCCCCAGCCCTCGTTGAAGACGATCCAGCCGCCGATCGAGGGCGAGTTGTGGAGCTGCTTCATCATCTCCTTGCCCTGGGAGAGGAACGCCTGCTTGCCCTGGTCGGTGCTGATGTCGCTGGAGACGAAGTCCTGCCACACCAGCAGACCGAGCTTGTCCGCGTGGTAGTACCAGCGGGGCGACTCCACCTTGATGTGCTTGCGCACCGCGTTGAAGCCGAGGTCCTTCTGCGCCTTCAGGTCGAAGGTCAGCGCCGCGTCACTGGGCTGGGTGTACAGACCGTCGGGCCAGAAGCCCTGGTCCAGCATGGCCAGCGAGAAGAACGGCTTCCCGTTGAGTACGAGCTTCTGGTAGCCGCCGACCTTCGCGATGGCGAGGGAACGCATGCCGAAGTAGCTGTCGACGCTGTCCTTGGACCGGCCGTCCGTCAGGCTCACTTCGAGGTCGTACAGGTACGGGTCGTCCGGCGACCAGAGGTGCTGGTTCTTGACCGGCAGCGTCAGCGCGCGGTTCGCCGGTCCGGTGACCGTGCCGACGGCCTTGCCCTTCTTGTCGCGGGCGACGGCCGTGATTCGGGCGCCGGCCGAGGCGTCGGCGGAGTTGACGGTCAGCGCGAGGGTGCCCTTGTCGATGTCCGGGGTGGTCGTCAGGGAGTCCACCGCGGCGGGCGCGACCGGCTCCATCCACACGGTCTGCCAGATACCGGAGGACGGGGTGTAGACGATGCCGCCCGGGTTCGTGGACTGCTTGCCCTTCGGCTGGTTCGGTCCTGTGACATCGGTGACCGCGACGATGATCTCCTGCGGGCCGCTGCCCTTGACCGCGTCCGTGATGTCGGCGGTGAATCCGGTGTAGCCGCCCGTGTGTTCGGCGACCTTCTTGCCGTTGACCCACACGGTGGACCGGTAGTCGACGGCGTCGAAGTTGAGCTTCAGCCGCTTGCCGCCGTCGTGCCCCTTGCCGACGGACCAGTTCCTCGGCACCGTGACGAGCTTGCGGTAGAACATGTGGTCTTCGTGCCGCTCAAGACCCGACAGCTGGGACTCCACGGGGAACGGCACGATGATGCGCTCACCGAGCCGCTTGCCGAAGACCGGCTGCTCGCCCTCGGTGGCTCCGGCGAACTCCCACGGGCCGTTGAGGTTCATCCACTGGTCGCGCACCTGCTGCGGCCGGGGGTACTCGGGCAGCGGGTGGTCGCGGTCGAGCTTGTCGCCCCAGGTGGTGGTCAGCCGGTGCGTGGACCGGTTCTTGGCCGTACGGCTGATCTCGGGGACGGTCTCGCCGCCTGCCCGGAGACCGCCTTCACCGTCGTACGCGACCCGGACCTGCTGGCCCTTCTGGATCGGCGCCGCGAGCGTGACGACGAGGGCCTTGGGGTTGTTGGACGCCTTGGCCACCGACTTCACCGGCATCGGTGAGGTGTCGGCCTCGATCTTGAGGTGGTCCTTGACGCCGCCGATGTTCTCGACCTTGTCGTCGAACGTCGCCTGGAGCCGCGTACCGTCCTCGGCGACGCTCAGCGCGACGGGGTAGACCTCGAAGTCGGCCGGCGGGGTGAACGCCTCTTCCGGAACGATCTGCTTCTTCAGGTCCTGGCTGGCCCAGCGGAGGAACATGTTGGCGCCGCCGATGTCCTGGAACATCTCGAGCCGGAACTCGTGCGGCTCACCGGCGGTCAGTGCGACCGGCTCACTGTGCTGCTCGACGTCCCAGTCGGGCACCCAGTGGTCGATGACGACGCTGCCGTCGATGAAGAGCCTGAAGCCGTTGTCGCCGATCGCGGAGAAGGTGTAGTCACCGGTGGCGGGGGCCGTTATCTGGCCGGTCCAGCGGGCTGTCGTGTTCTCGGTGCGTCCGGTCGTGGACTCGAACGTCCCGGTGAGGCCAGGGAAGTTGATCTCCGGGTCGAGCGCCACGCCGCCGAGCTCGGCGAAGTCGCGAGCCCCCGGCGCGGACATCCTGAAGTACTCGCCCTTCAGACCGTGCACATCGGTGGCCGGGTCGTCGGACGCGAAGGCGATAGCGGAGGCGGCGCCGGCCGGCGGAGCGGCAGCGGCGGCCGGGACCAGGGTGGCACCGACGGGCAGCAGAAGTGCGGCCGTACACGCCAGGGCTCGGAGCAGCGTTCGGGGGCGAAATGGTTGTTGTCTCAAGGCGTCGTCCTCGTCGAAGGAACAGAAGTGCCTCGCACCTGCGGGATGCAGCAGCACATAGTCGAACATTGAGCCACAGCCCCAAACACATAACAACAGTCGTGCACGCACATTTTCAACGATGGAAAATGTGCGAACGTGCAGGTCCCCGGTGAACGGGTGTGCACCGTCCATCGGGGACCTGCCCATACGGGGGCATCGGTCCATGGCCGAAACCCTCGGGTCGGAAGGGCCTCCGGGCGGAAGCGCGGATACGAACCTCAGCCCGGCGCATCGGCGGAGGGCAGGAGAATCACCAGGCGGGCGCCGCCGAGACCACCGTTCTCGGGTGAGGGGTCCTCACCCGCGTAGGCGGAACCGCCGTGGGCACTGACGACCTTGGCGACGATGGCAAGGCCGAGGCCCGAGCCACCGGCCTCGCGGGAGCGTGCCTCGTCAAGACGGGTGAAGCGCTCGAAGACGCGGCTACGGTCCGCGGGCGCGATGCCCGCGCCGTCATCGCTGACGGCGAGTTCCACGATGCCGTCGCGCTCGCCCAGGGTGACCCGCACGCGGTGAGCGGCGTGGCGGCGGGCGTTGTCGAGGAGGTTGCGTACGACGCGGCGCAGGGCCTCGGCGTCCCCCCGCACGCGCCCGGCCGAGACGCTGCGGGCGTCGATGACGGTCTCGCTCAGGCCGTGCTGACGACGGACCTCGGCGAGGACCACCTCGTCGAGGTCGACGACGTCACGCGGCTTCGGCAACGCGGAATCCTCGCTGCGGGCCAGGGCCAGGAGGCCCTCGACGAGGTCGTGCAGACGCTGGGTGTCCTCCAGCAGTGCGGCGGCCACCAGGGGGTCGCGCTCCGGCTCGGGGTAGTTGGCGAGTACCTCCAGCTGGGAGCGGATCGCGGTGAGGGGGCTGCGCAGCTCGTGGGCGGCGTCGGCGACGAAGCGGTGTTGCGCGGCGGAGGCCGCGTCGAGCCTGGCGAGCATGTCGTTGAGCGTGACTGCCAGGGCGTGGACCTCGTCCTGGGAGGCGGGCAGGTCCAGACGGCGGTGCAGGTCGGTCGCGGTGATGTCGGTGGCCTGGCGGCGCAGCGTCTCGACGGGGCGCAGGGTGCGCCCGGCCGTGAGCGAGATCGTCCACGCGACCAGCGCCGTCAGGGTGGGGATGCCGATGGCGAGAGAGGTGATCAGGCTGGAGAGGGTGCGCTCCGGCTGGGCCAGGGACACGGCCGCGACGATCGTGGCGGGGCGTCCGTCCACCTGGATAGGCCGGGCGCGGACGCGGAAGTCGCCCCCGTCGCCGATCCCGAGGCCGTGCAGCGTCGCGGGATGGCCGTCGACGAGTGTCCGGGGCAGCGGGTGAGGGAAGCCACTGCGGCTTTCGGGGCGGCTTTCGAGTTCGGAGCTGGCCAGCACGCGACCCGAGGCGTCAAGCACCTGGACCACGTCCGCGTCGCCGCCGTTCGAGGGGATGAGGCTGTGCAGTTGGCCGTGCTCGACGAGGGAGGCGACATCGGAGACACGCTGGTGGGCTGTGGTGTCCAGGTCCCGCCACATGGAGTGTCTCAGGCCGAACAGGAGACCGAGACCGGCCAGGATCATCGCTCCGGCGACGATCGAGGTGGCCCAGAGCGTCACTCTGGAACGCAGGCTCAGTCTTCTGGTGAGCCGGGGCCACCGGTTGAGCACCGCGCGGGCGCGGGAGCGGCGCGGAGGCATTCAACCTCCTCTCCCGTCCAGTCGGTATCCGACACCGCGCACCGTCTCGACGGCGGCGCGGCCGAAGGGGGTGTCGATCTTACGGCGCAGATAACCAATGTAGACCTCGACGATATTCGGGTCACCCTCGAACCATGCGTCCCAGACCTCGGCGAGGAGTTCGGTCTTACTCACGACGGTGTCGGTGTGACGCAGCAGGAACTCCAGCAGACCGAACTCGCGGGGCGTGAGTTCGAGGAGGCTTTCGCCCCGCCCGCAGCGGTGAGCGCCCGGGTCGAGCCACAGGTCACCGGCGGTCAGCACGGCCGCGCGCTGCGGGGCGCTGCGGCGCAGCAGCGCGCGGACCCGGGCCAGCAGTACCACGAACGAGAAGGGCTTGGTCAGATAGTCGTCGGCGCCCAGGTCGAGCGCGTCCGCCTCGTCGTACTCGCCGTCCTTGGCCGTCAGGATCAGCACCGGTGTCATGACGTCGGCGGCGCGCAGCGTGCGGCAGACGTCGTAGCCGTTGCGCCTGGGGAGCATCAGGTCCAGCACGATCACGGCGTACTCGTTGCGCCGGGCCAGGAGCAGCCCCTTCTCGCCGTCCTCGGCCGTGTCCACGCCGAAGCCCTCGGCGCGCAGTCCTCGCTCGACCGCGGCGGCGATGTGCGGTTCGTCCTCGACCACCAGTATCCGCACCGGGATCTCCTCGTGCGCCGATCAGGGGGCTCAGCCGAACGGCTGAATCACCGATTCCGAGTCTAAGGGCTGTCCGGCGCCCGGTCTGCCGCTCGCTCTCAGCGTTCTCTCAGGGGCTCTCAGCGCCCGCACAGGCCGGACCCCGCACAGTGGTGATTGCTGACGTCCCGTGAGGCTCCGAGCCCACGGGACGTACCACTTACCGACGAAAGGCGGCATTGTGGCTCCGACTTTCGTGCGGCAGCGAGAGAGCGGACACGCGCCGGAACTCTCGCGCACCCCCGCATCGAAACCCGCACCAGAAGTTACCGAGATCCGAACGCCCCGCTCCGTGCCGGCCGGGCGCTGGGCGCTGATCATCGCGGGCGGCTACGCGGCCGGTCTCGCGGCCTCCGCCCTGGGCGTTCCCGCTCCCTACCTCCTGGCCTCTTTGCTGGTAGGAGCCGCGCTGGCACTGTCGGGTGTGGTCCGCGACCGGCTTCCCGGGCCCGCGAACCGCTCGTCCCAGGCGCTCGTCGGCGCGCTCATGGGCAGCTATCTGACCTCGGCCGCCCTGGTGTCCGCGGCGCCGGCCGCGCTGCCGCTCACCGCGGTCACCGCAGCCACGATCGCGCTCAGTGTGGCGGTCGCGTTGTTCATGGCGCGAAGAGGGCGGATCAGCCGGCCCAGTGCGGTCCTCGGCATGGTGCCGGGCGGCTCGGCCGCAATCGTGACCTGCGCCGACGAGCTCAAGGCCGATGTGCGGCTAGTCGCCTTCACCCAGTATCTGCGCGTGGGACTCGTCGCGACCACAGCGCCACTGGCCGCCCACTGGATGGTATCCGCCTCGTCCGGGGGGCCAGGCGGCGGACTGGCCGGGGGCGGGCCTGGCCCGGGGCTCCTGCACCTGGTCGCGGGATCGGACCAGCTGACCGGTCTGCTGACGCTCGCTGCCGTTTCGGTGGCGGGAGTCCGGCTCGGCCGCCGGCTGCGCCTTCCCACACCCGCGTTGATCGGTCCCATGGTCGCCGGCCTCGCCGCCACCATGAGCGGCGTCGTGCCGTCCTTCGCTCCCACCGGGTTGCTGGAGAACGTCATCTTCGTCCTGATCGGTCTGGACGTCGGCGTGCGCTTCACCCGTGACACGCTTCGACGGGTACGGCTGCTGCTGCCCTCGATCCTGGCCGGGATGGCGGCCGTATGCCTGGGCTGCACCGGACTGGCGTGGATCTTCGCCAAGGCAACGGGCATGCCGGTCATCGACGCCTATCTCGCCACGACTCCGGGAGGGATCAACGCGGTCCTCGCCACGGCGGTCTCCTCGCATGCGGATGTCGCCCTGGTCTCGACCGTACAGAGCCTGCGCCTCCTGGTCGTGGTGCTGGTGACGCCCATGATCACTCGCCTGCTGGCATCACGATGGCCGGAGCGCGGCGGCGCCGTGGCCGCGGGCAGAACACGGGACCAGTGTTCCGCGGAGGTCGACGGCCCGCTCCGGCGGTGGTGAGAAGCATCGTGACTGTCTCTCCGCCGCCGAAGCGGGGCGGACGCGGAATGTGTTGCCTCGGCTGCTCCGGTACGCCGCCGAGGCACGCTGGGCAGGGTGCACGCCCCGCCGGCGTCGGCTGTGTCAGCCGCGGCCGTCCGGGTGGAGAACAACCTTGGTCCAGCCGTCGTCGCGAGCGTCGAAGTGCTCGTAGGCGGAGGGAGCTTCGTCAAGATTGATCTCGTGCGAGACGATGAAGCCGGGATCGGCCTTGCCGCCGGCGATCAGGTCACGCAGGGCCCGGTTGTACCTCTTCACCGGGGCCTGGCCGGTGCCGATCTTCTGGCCCTTGAACCACATCAGGCCGAAGTCGATCGGCACCTTGCCGTGGGCTTCGAGATCTCCTTGAGCGTCCGCGCCGCCCGGGTCCTGGGGCAGGAACACGCCCACCACGCCGATGCTGCCGGTGAAGCGGACCGAATCGATCAGGCCGTTGAGAGTCAGGCTGGCGTCCTCGTGCCCCTGCGGGTCGTGAGCCTGGTAGCCGACGCATTCGCAGCCGTTGTCGGCGCCCAGTCCGAGAGTTGCTTCCTTCACGACCTCGGCCGGGCTCTGCTCGGCGGTGTTGATGGGGATCGCCCCCATCTCTTCGGCTATGCGCAGCCGGTCCGGCTGGTGATCGGCCACCCACACCCGGCCGGCGCCCTTGAGGATCGCCGAGTAGGCCGCCATCAGCCCCACGGGGCCCGCACCGTAGACGAGGGTCTGGTCTCCGGGTTTGACGCCTGCCATCTCGGTGGCGTGGTAGCCGGTGGGAAAGATGTCGGCCAGCATCACGTAGTCCAACTGGCGCTGGGCCGCGTCCTCGCCCAGGCGCAGAGCGTTGAAGTCGCCGTACGGCACGCGCAGCAGTTCGGCCTGGCCGCCCTGATAGGGCCCCATGTCCGCGAACCCGTAGGCGGCACCGGCCAGGGAGGGTTCCGGCTGCATGGTCAGGCAGTAGTTCGTCAGGCCCTTCTCGCACTGCTTGCAGAAACCGCAGGAGATGTTGAACGGCAGGACCACGTACTCCCCGACCTTGACCTTGCTGACCGCGGAGCCGACCTCAACGACCTTCCCCAGGTTTTCGTGTCCAAGGGTGCGCCCCGTCTCGAAGGAGGTGCGCCCTTCGTACATGTGCAGGTCGGATCCGCAGATGTTGGTAGTCGTGATCTTCACGATGATGTCGCAGGGATGCTCGATCTTCGCGTCCGGTACGTCCTTCACCGTGACCGTCCGCGGTCCTTCGTATACCGCTGCCTTCATAATCGTACCCTTGTTGCCACCACGCACCCAGGCCGACCTGCTGCGCATGGTGGCGGTCCGATGGTGGTGCTCACCCCCACCTGGAGACAAGCAAGCTCCTCTCCACCGTCCCACCCGGATCCCACCCCCGCCACCTCACGCACCCCTGGACGACCCGGCGGCCCGGGGCATTGACCTGCTGGCGGGTGTCACCAACTGCTCTGTAATCGAAGCCCTGTTGAGCTGGCGGTGGCGAGCGCGGCTCTGTCAAGAACTCAGCCGCGATGAATGAAGCGATCAGGAGGATTCAGATGGGAACACTACGGCGGGGTGATCATCAGCCAGCAGTCCGGCTCCCAGTGCGGGGCCTACGCCATCTACACCATCCAGAAGACGGCCTGACGGGACCGCCTTTCCCGCGTACGGTCGGGCGCGTGGCGGACGCGGCCGCGCCGTCTGTCAGGCGGACGGGGCGGAGACGGCGGCGAGGAGATAGAGACAGCCGCCCGTCGCCACCGTCACCCCGGCCACGACCGGGGTCCAGGCCGCCAGGCGTGCGGCAGCCATCCTGCCGGTGCAGTCGCTTGTCCAGAATGGCGAAGCCGCGGATGGTGGCGACGCCGACGCCGACGCAGGTCAGTCGCCGCCATCCCGATCCCGAAGACGATGACAGGGGCCACCGGGCCGAGGGCGCGGCTGGTCAGCAGCCCGCTGACCAGCACCAGGAAGGCGGACGGCGACCGCGACATCATGTGCGTCGTCTACGACCCGGACGCGGACCTGAAGCACTCGGCGCCGACAACGACCTGACGGCCCGTCAGCGGTGGTCCGGTACGGGAACGCCGGCGCCGGCCGGCCCGTGGGCGATAGAGTCCACCCGTGCGTTGATTTCCTGAGCGGCGGCCATCCGCCGCCGCAGACGGTGCGGGCGACCCCGGTAGCCGGTGGCCGCCCCGGCAGGCATGTCCGTCGCCATCCCACCGGAGATCACGCAATGACCGCTCAGCAACCCCTCAGCTACGACACGTTCCTCGAACTCGCCGCCGCCGACCCGGCCGTCGTCGGCCTCGTGCTCAAAGGTTCTTACGCTCACGAGGGCATGGCCACCGAGCACTCCGACCATGACCTGTACGTCGTCCTCGCAGATGGCGCGACGACGGAGCTCGCTCGTTTCGCCGGCCACCGCACGGCCGAGCTGGACCTCGTCCTCGTTTCCCTCGCCGACTTCCGGACCACCGGGATGCCCGGCTTCGAGCGTTATGCGCTCGCCCGCGCCCGCATCGTGCTGGACCGTCTCGATGGCGGCATCGCCCGGATTCTGACCGCCAAGGCACGGCTCGACGCCGATGAGGCGTTCCGGGGTGCCGGCGAGTGGCTCGACGCCTATGCCAACTCCCTCTACCGCTCCGTGAAGAACGACCGCGACGGACAGCCGCTCGCCGCCCGGCTCGACGCCGCCGACAGCATCGGCTTCCTGCTGGAGCTGCTCTTCGCTCTGGACCGTCGCCCCCGGCCTTACAACAAGTACCTGCGCTGGGAACTCACGCGGTACCCACTGCCCGGCTGGGACACCGGCCATCTGTTGGAGGTCGTGGACCGCATCTTGGGGACGGGCGACGTATCCCTTCAACGGCGTCTCTTCGCTCGTGTCGAGGCGGCAACCCGGCTCGTCGGGCACGGCGCGGTGCTGGACGCATGGGGCGAGGACCTGGACCTGATGCGACCTCGATAGCGGGCGCCCGGGCGCTCTGCCCACTCCGGAGCACCGCCGACGGCCATGAGCGCCAAGCAAACGCGACATTGGCATAGACCTGACAATCGACCTCGGTTAGGCTCCCGCCGAGCAAGCCCTGAGAGCGCTCTCAGGGCTTGCCTCTGTCACCCTCATGGCGCTTCAACCCCCCAGAAAGGCCAAAGCCTTGAGAAACGCCTTCGCGATCCGCGCCGGTCTTGCCCTCCTGCTGCTCAGCGGCTGGACCACGGCCGGCTTGACTGCGGCCTCGGCGGCCCCCACCGCCTCCACCCCCTCGGCGGCGCCCGTGTCCACCGGTCTGCTCGACGCCATGCAGCGCGACCTCGGGCTGACAAAGCCGCAGGCCACGGCTCGTCTGGCCGCCGAGAAGAAGGCGACCGCGGTAGAGAGCCGGGCCAAGGAAGCCGCCGGCTCCGCCTACGGTGGCTCGTGGTTCGACGCCGACAGCGCCACGGTGACCGTGGCTGTCACCAGCGCGGCGAAGGCCTCCGCGATCCGCGCGGCCGGCGCGACCCCCCGCGTCGTGCGGCACTCGGCCCAGCAGCTGGACGCGGTCAAGAAGAAGATCGACCAGCTCAAGGCCCCGCGCGGCGTCAGCAGCTGGCAGGTCGATGACCGCACCAACCGTGTCGTGGTGAACGTCGCGGCCGCCGACCGAGCCGACAGCGATGTCCGGGCTTTCGTCTCCCGCGCCCTGAAGGCGGGCCCCGTCACGGTCCGCGAGGACGCCGAGGCCCCGCGCACGACGGCCGCCGGCACGGTGGGCGGTGACCCGTACTACACCGGCAACGTCCGCTGCTCGATCGGCTTCTCCGTCCACGGCGGCTTCGTCACGGCCGGCCACTGCGGCGGCGCGGGCGCCTCGGTGAGCGGCTGGGACGGCTCCTACATAGGCAACTTCCAGGGATCGACCTTCCCGGGCAACGACTACGCCTGGGTCAATGTGGGCAGCGGCTGGTGGACCACCCCCGTGGTCCTCGGCTGGGGCCAGGTCCCCGACCAGCTCGTCCGCGGCTCCAACGAAGCCCCTGTCGGCGCCTCCATCTGCCGGTCCGGCTCCACCACACACTGGCACTGCGGTGTCATCCAGGGCAAGAACATCACCGTCAACTACAGCCAGGGCGCGGTGTACTCGATGACCCAGACCAGCGTATGTGTCGAAGGCGGTGACTCCGGCGGCTCCTACATCAGCGGTGACCAGGCGCAGGGCATCACCTCCGGCGGCTCCGGCAACTGCACCAGCGGCGGCCAGTCGTTCTACCAGCCCATCAACCCGGTCCTCAGCCGCTACGGCCTGACACTCCACACCGCCTGACGCCTAACGCGTCGACGGAACAGGAAACGCCGCATCCTTTCGGGGCGCCGGCGGCCGGGCAGAGGCTTCATGCCGGGCCGTCGGCGAACCATGGCCGAGGCGCCGCGAACTCCCGCAATGCCTGTCCGTAGCGGCCGCCGAAGTCGATCCTGGTGACATGCTTGACCGCGAACTTGGACGGCTCGTCGTGCCATCGAGCATCAGGGTCGATCAAATGCAGTCCAAGCGATTTCCGCCTGAGACCGACCAGCGCGCCGATCCAGCACGCGTCGGTCCTCCGGTGCTCGGTGTGGACACCGAGCAGGCCGTAGTGCCGGCTGCCTGCCACCAGTAGTTCGTGCAGATCACGTGGCAGAACACCGCCCATCGGCTTCGCCACCGGCCAGTGCCCGCGCCGTCGCAGGGCGCGGACGGTCAGCGAATTCTCATCGCCGCGCCGCTTCACCCGGGTGATGTCGCTCGTCCGCACCGCCGTATAGCCGTCGACCAGCACGTCCGTACATGGTGCGAGCAGCGTCCACGCGCCGCTCGCGCCGACGACGAACCCTTCGATCGAATCGGCGCCCCGGATAGATCTGTCGATGCGGACGAGGTTCCCGGTACTGGCCGCTCGGTCCAGCTTGCGTCTGGTCCCGTCCAGAACGGCGGAGGGACGCTCCTGTGAGCCTTTCACCCGCTCATCATCCTGCCGGACAAGCGCAGTCGGCCACCCAATTACGACGGCTGCCACGGTGGCCCTGCCGGGGCGTGAAAGCGTGTTCCGGCCATGTGCGGCAGCGGTGCGCACGGAGGGCGTGGGGCGGAAGGGGCGGGGTGCGACGACAGATCACAGGGGCGCGGCAGGACCGGCCGACGCGCGCCGCGCCCCGTGGTGGTGGAGCGGGTTCCGGAGCCCCTGGGGCAGGTGCGGCGGGCACCGGAACGGCTGGCGGAGAACGCCACAGCGGGGCCGTTCTTCTGCGACTGTGAGCGCCGGACTCCAAGCGTGTGACGCACCGTCGGGACGCGGGCGGGCACGTACTTCCGTGGTTCTCCACGGCCGCCGCAGGTCAGCGCCGAGGCCGCCCGTCCCGCGACCGCACACGCCGGACTTCCGCACCACAGCACCGGACCGCGCAGGCAGCACCGACCTCACCAACAGGGGGTACGCCCATGCACGCCCGCACCGCAGCTCCGTCGAACAGACCCGTCCGGGCCGTTCTGCTCATCATGGGGATGCTGGCCGCACTGCTGGCCGCCGCCCTGCCCGCCGCCGGCACCGCCCAGGCCGCCGTCCCCGACCGCTGGGGGTTCGCCTACCTGGACAACGCGACCCCGCCCCCCGGCTACGTACCCGACCCCTCCCGTCAGTGGGGCAGCTGGGTCTCTCCGTCCGCCAACCCCGTCAGGGTCGACCAGCTCGGCCTCGGCTCGTACGTGGTGCACTTCCCGCAGATCGGCGGCCCGGGCGGGATCGCCCACGTCACCGCGGTCAACAGCGCCGCTCACTGGTGCCAGCTCGCCGGCTGGCAGCCCGCGGGATCCGGTGAGGACGTCTACGTGAACTGCTATCTCCCCAGCGGCGCACCCGACAACTCCACCTTCACCGTCCTCTACACCAGCAGCAGCGGCGCTCCCGCCACGCCGACCGGCTCGTACGGCTATGTGTACTCCGACAGCAGCGGCACGGTTCTCACCCAGTACAACTCCACCGGGGCGGTGAACACGGTGAGCAAGGGCTCGACCGGCATCTGGAAGGCGTGGCTGCCCGGTCTCGGGCTGTCCGGCTACGCCGGCAACCTCCAGGTCACCGCGGTCGATGCGCAGCAGGGGGCACACTGCAAGGTGTCCGACTGGGCGCCGGGCTCCACCGGGCAGACCGTCGTGGTCGCCTGCTACGACGCGTCCAACGCACCGTACGACGCCAAGTGGACCCTGAGCTACTCCTATCTGCGGGCGGTCCACGGACCGGCCTTCCCGCCGAGGTCGTTCGGCTACCTCTGGTACAACGGATCGCTGCCCCCGCTGACCAACTACAACTCCCACGGCGCCACCAACACCCTCGGCGGCTCGGGAGCGCCCTTCGTCGTCACCCTGCCGTCGGTGGCCGTCCCCTCGGACACCGCTCAGACCACCGCCTACGGCAGCGGCCCCGGATACTGCGGCCTGTACGCCCCCTGGGCCAGGCCCGGCGGCGCCGTCCAGCTCTACGTCAACTGCTTCGGCCCTGGCGGAACGCCGGTGAAGGCCCCCTTCTTCACCGCGTACACCTCTGCCTTCTGACCTCTGTTCCGGTCGGGCCGTCAAGGACGGCGAGGGCCGGCCGTTGCTCCCGGTGCGAGGCGAGCCGGGAGCAACGGGGGAACCGCGCCGGGCTTGCGCCCTGACACGGCCTGCGCCGCGCCTGTCCCGTCACCTGTGGTCAACACTCAAAGGGGCGACGCAGCACCCAGGGCAGCAGGAACCACATGGCGGCGAACAACATTACGGTGACGGCGGTGATGGTGGCAGCCGCCGTGTGCCCGAGTACCACATCCGTCACGAGCAGGACGGCGCCGTTGATGGCAAGGGCAAGGAAGAAGAGTCCGACGAGAGCGAGCCGTGCGGACACGTCTACGATGCGGCGTTTGGCGCCCCTGTGGAAGAGCCCCCGGTGCAGGGCCACGGGAGTGGAGAGAATCACCGAGGCCACCACGGTCAGCAGCAGCGTCGCGATGTAGGCGCCGGTCTGAAACTCACTGAGCTGGCCGAAGCGACTGGTGAACGCGAGGCCGAGCAGGAAAGCGAAGACGATCTGGACGCCGGTCTGAATGACCCGCAGCTCCTGCAGGAGCTCCACCAGGTTGCGGTCGGCCCGCTCCGCGGGTGTCTCCGGGCGCCGCACCCAGGGCTGCTCCGGCATCGTCGTCATGGCCTCACTATGCCGCGACCGGTAGGGCCACGCATGCCCGGACACCGACGTGTCTCGTCAATCGACATGACGACACCCCTGCCGTGTTACTGCCGTTTTCGCCATTCCCCCGTGTGCTGGTGGGTGGCCATCAGGTAGGTGACCGTTCGGCTGACGTCGCTGGCGGAGATGATGCCGACGAGCCGTTCGTCCTCCAGCACCAGCACTCTGTGCTCCGCGCCGGGCTCCATACGCGGCAGGAGGTCCGCCAGCGGGACGTCCGGCGCCACTGTGGTGACCTGCGCCAACGGCAGCATCGCGTCCCCGACCGTACGAGACTCCCGCTGCTCCTCGGGTACGCGCCTGGCACGGTCCAGGGTGACCAGCCCCTCCGCCTTGCCTCCTTCACTCACCACGGGGAAAGCCGAGTACCGATACCGGTGGCGGGGGTCGGTGAGGAACTGCGAGACGGTCAGCCCGATCGGCACGGTAACCGGGTCGGGGGTCATGGCTTGCCGGACCGGGATGCCCCCCAAGGTGGTCCGCACCTGCGCCTGCCGTCCTTCAGCGGTGGCGGCGGCGATGAGGAACCAGCCGATCAGGGACAGCCAGAGTCCCTCGAAGGTGCGGGTCACGACGAACAGGAGAAAGCCGGCCGCGACGAGCAGCCAGCCGAAGGCGCGTCCCGCGGCGCTCGCGTTGATCGTCGCCCGCAGCCGGTCTCCGGTCCGACGCCACAGGAGGGCACGCAGCAGCCGGCCTCCGTCCAGCGGAGCGGCCGGGATGGCGTTGAACAGGGCAAGGAGGACATTGATCACGGCCAGCCAGAGCACCGCCTCCACGAGCAGTCCCGAGGCATGCCCGAGATGGAGGAGCCAGGCGCAGAGGCCGAAGAGCACTCCGAGCAGGAGGCTGACCAGAGGGCCGACCCCTGCGATACGCACTTCCGCGGCCGGATTCGTCGCCTCCGATCTCATCCGGGCCACGCCGCCGAGAAGCCACAGTGTGATGTCCTCCACCTGCACCCCGTTACGCCGGGCGACGATGGCATGGGCGAGTTCGTGGGCGAGGAGCGAGGCGAAGAAGAACAGGGATGTGACGAGTGCGGCACCCCAGTACAACGCGGGCGTGTGCCCGGGCTCCACTTGCGGGAAGCGGCCCTGCGCGAGGCCCAGCGCGAGCAGGAAGAAGATCACCAGGACACTCCAGTGCACCCCGATCCGCACCCCGGCGATCCGTCCCAGCGAGAAGGTTGCTCGCACGTCACTCTCCCTCTCTGATCGGCGTTCTGTCCGATACGTCAGCCGACGGAACGCTGCTCCCATGGTGCGGCCGTCAGGACCGCGCGGCATCCGAAGCGCGGCGCCCTGGGCGCCGCAGAGCCCATCGCAGGCAGGGGCGGCTCAGGAAGCACTCGGTTCAGGGCAGGCGGCGCAGGACGTCGCCGAGGGTTGCCACACCTTCGCTGATGTCCGTGGGCGAGCTCGCCGCGTAGCCGAGGACCAGCCCGGGGCGTGCTGCGTGCTGGCTGTGCCAGGACAGTGGCTGCACCTTCACACCACGGGCAAGTGCGGCGGCAGCGAGGTCGGTGTCGGCGAACTCGGCGTCGAACGTGATCATCAGGTGCAAGCCCGCCGCGGCGCCATGTACGACCGCATGCGGAAGGTGGGTTCTGATCGCGTCGACCATGGCGTCCCGGCGACGGCGGTGGCGTGTGCGCAGGACCCGCAACTGGCGTTCCATCTCGCCCGATTCCATGAACTGGGCCAGCACCTGCTGCGGCAGTACCGCGTTGCCGAGGTCGGCGAAACGCTTGGCGGCGATCAGAGCGTCCTGATACCTCGGCGGCGCGAGAACCCAGCCGATGCGCAGAGCGGGGGCGAGGAGCTTGGATACGCTCCCGGCATAGCAGACGTGACGGGGAAGTACGGATCGCAGGGCGGGGACCGGAGGCCGGTCATAGCGGTGCTCGGCGTCGTAGTCGTCCTCGATGATCAGTCCCTCGTTCCCGGTGGCCCAGCCCATCAGTTCACGACGCCGAGCACCACTGAGCACCACTCCGGTCGGGAACTGATGCGCGGGCGTCAGCAAAACGGCTGGAGCGGCCGTGTCGCGCAGTGCGTCGACGCGCGCGCCGTGGGAGTCGACCGGGACCGGCGGGGTGTCCAGCCGTTGATCGCGCAGAAGCTGGCGGGCCCCGAGTGATCCCGGGTCCTCCACGGCCACCGCGGAGATCCCGTCGTCGTACAGCACGCGTCCGAGCAGGCTGAGTGTCTGGGAGGTGCCGGCGACGATGAGTATCTCGGCCGGGTCCGCCCTGATCGCCCGGTTGCGGGCGAGCCAGTTGGCGATGGCGTGACGCAGTGCCGGTGTCCCACGAGGGTCTCCGTATCCGAGGTCGGACGCCGGGAGGTTCGCGAGCACGTTGCGTTCGGCACGCAGCCACGCCGATCGCGGAAACGCGGCAAGGTCGGGCACGCCGGGCGACAAGTCGATCCGGGCGGGTGCCGCTCGCACCGAGTCGAAAATGTCCGCACCGGGTGCGGCAGCGAACAGCGCACTCGGCGACGGTCGAGCGCCGGGCGTGGCCGGGGGAACTTCCGGCGGCGAGGCGGGAGCGGCGACAACGATCGTTCCGTTGCGCCCTTGTCCTGCCACGTGCCCGTCCTCTGTCAGTCGCTGGTACGCCTCTGTGACCACGCCGCGGGACACCCGCAGTTCGCCGGCGAGTACCCGGGTGGCCGGCAGCCTGGTCCCCACCGGCAGGCGGTGGTCCGATATCGCGAGCCGAAGCTGCCGGGCCAGCCAGTCGGATCGCCTGCCCACCGGCGCGTCGTCGATGTTCAGTTGCAGGAAGTCGGATCCGGACACTATGGACTGGTCGGAGGAGGGCCGATTGGACCTGTTCATCGAGCCATAGTGGCAGCAGGGTGAACGCATGGACACAGCGATGACATCCCCTGAAGCGAGCGTGACGGCCGGCTATGTGCACGGATACTCGGAACGCGAGGCGGCCCGGCTCGGTGACCAGGCGGACACCTTGGCGGCGTTGTTGCACGCGGGCACGGCCTATCCCGCCGGTAGCCGGGTGCTGGAGATCGGTTGCGGGGTCGGCGCCCAGACGATCCACCTGGCCCGGGCCAGCCCGGGGGCGCACATCGTCGCGGTCGACCACGCCAATGATTCCCTCGCACAGGCCCGCGCCCGTGTCGCGGCCCACGCGCCGGGGGCGGATGTGGAGTGGCATCACGCTGATCTGTTCGATCTCCCCTTCGCCGAGGGGGAGTTCGACCATGTCTTCGTCTGCTTCGTCCTGGAGCATCTGTCGGACCCCCGGCAGGCACTGACCGCGCTACGGCGCGTGCTGCGGCCCGAGGGCACCATCACCGTGATCGAAGGGGATCACGGATCGGCGTTCTTCCATCCCACCAGCGCATATGCTCACGCGGCGATCGAACGTCAGGTCCAACTACAGTCCGCCGCCGGCGGAAACGCGCTGATCGGCCGGCAGGTGCAACCGCTGCTGGCGCAGGCCGGATACGAGGACATCGTGGTTCGTCCTCGCACGGTGTACGCCGACCAGACCCGGCCCGCACTGGTCGACGGTTTTACCCGCAACACGTTCATCGCCATGGTCGCATCGGCCCGGGCCGACGCACTGGCCGCCGGGCTCACGACCGCGGCCGACTGGGATCGGGGGATCACCGACCTGCACCGCACCGCACAGGCCGACGGGACCTTCCACTACACGTTCTTCAAGGCCGTCGCCGTGAACCCAGCCAGCGCCGCCACCGCGGGCCGATGACCGTGACACGCCACCCCCCGAAACGCGTCCGCCTCCCCCGCCCAGCCGCAGCTGGGAGAGGCAGACGTACTCAGGCCCGGATTCAGATGAGTCCGAGAACACCGCCGAGGAGAGCGCCACGGCCGCCGTAGCCGAATGCGCCTCGGTCGCCGAACCGGCCATAGCCGTCGCGGCGGGTGCTCGCGTGCGAGCTGATCTGCTGGGTCCAGGCACCGTGCTCGTTGACGGAGGTCCTCGACTTGTGGAAGTCGGAGTTGTCGGCCGCGGCGACGCCGGCAGCGCCGAGGACGAACAGCGGTGCGGCGAGAGCGCCGACCACGGCATTCGGCACATCCCCCGCCCCGGATTGCCGCACGGGGACCGATTCACCCGGACGGCCCAACGAGGCTGCTCGCTCAGGCGTGGAGGTCGACGACGACCTTGACGTCGTCGCTGTGCTTGTGGAGGGCGTCGGCGAAGCCGCTCATCGGCACCCGCCGGGTGATGAGGCGGTCCAGCCAGCCCGGGTCCGCCTTGGCCAGGGCGTCGGCGGCCTGCTCGTAGTGACGCCGGCCGGCGTTGACCGAGCCGAAGACCACGGTGTTCTTCAGCACCATCTCCCGGTTGGTCGCGTCCAGGTCCACGGCGACCTTCCTGCTGCCGGGGGAGATGCCCGTCAGGCAGATGACGGCGCCGGCCCCGACCACATCCGTCAGCGCGTGGACCAGTGAACCGACACCGGTGCATTCGATGGCCACGTCAGGCTCCAGACCGATGTCCCGGACGTCGCCGGTGTGGAACGTCGCACCCAGGTCCGCGACCAACTGAGGCTTGGGTCCGCTGTCGTTGAGGTCCAGTACATGCACCTCCAGGCCACGCTGCACCCCGAGCATCGCGGCGAACAGGCCGATCGGCCCGGCGCCGGTGACCAGAGCGACCTGGGGCTTCCAGGAGGACCGGGTCAGGATGCGATCAGTCTCTTCCCACGCCTTGGCGAGTACGGAGACGGGCTCCAGCAGGACTCCGCGGTCGCCCAGCCCGGGATCGAGCTTGACCGCGTACTCCGGTTCTGACCGCCACCGTTCAGAGCCAAAGCCGTTCAGCTCCTTGATACCGCGCTCGGTGTACAGGCCGTTGCGGCAGAAGTCCCACTCGCCGTGCGAACACGGTCCGCAGGGGACCGGGTCGGGGCGCCGCACGATACCGACGACCAGGTCTCCCGGTGCGAAACCACTGCCCTCGGGCGCCTCCAGCACCGTACCCAGGGATTCGTGCCCGACCAGCAGGCGCCCCTGACCGGGCGGCGGCGCACCGTAGCCCTTGTCGACGATGTCGATGTCGGTACCGCAGATGCCGAGCAGCCGGCCCTCGACGAGCAACGAGCCCTGCGCCGGGCCGGGTTCGTCGACGTCGCGTGTCTCCACCTGGTCGGGCTGACCGGGTACGACGGTGATGGCCTTCATCTCCATACCCTCCTTGCACCCAACGCGTGCGTTGCGTCTGCCCCACCTGCGAAGTGAGAGGGCGCGGCCGTTCGCGTGCCGGGCTGGTTCGCGCATGGCCGGGCTGGTCCGCGTACGGCGGGTTGGTCCGCGTACGGGGGATCACGCGCATCCGGCGCCGCCGGCCGGCCCGCCTTTCCAACGTATCGCCGTTCCACCCCGCTGTCGCGATCAGCAGGGCGCTCCAGTTCCCGGACACCGTCGCCACCGCTCGCCGAGCACCTCCGGTTCCGCCATCCTGAAAAGGAGGTCGTCGCCGAGCTCGCAACGGAACAGAGGGGCAGGGACATGGGCCCGATCGCGGTGCTGTTCGACATCGACGAAACCCTGGTGCACACCGGCGGCGCCGGTGCGCGCAGCTGGACATGGGCGTTCGATCAACTGCACGGTGTGGCCGCCGACATCGGTGAACACACCTCGGCCGGTGAGACCGATCCGCAGGTCGGCCGGCAGACGTTTCGCGGGGTGCTCGGCCGGGACGCCGGCCCCGACGAGATGAACCGGCTGTTCGCCGCGTACCTCTTGCACCTGTCGGACGACATCTGGCGGTCCGACGGCTACCGGGTTCTGGACGGCGTCGAGGATACGCTGCGCCGGATCGCGGACGCCGGGATCATCCTGGGCCTGACGTCCGGCGCCATGGAGGGCGCGGCCAGGACGAAGATGGAACCGGGCAAGCTCGGCCGCTACTTCCTGTTCGGCGCCTACGGCTCGGACTCGCCGGACCGGGGAGAGGTGACCAGGATGGCCGTCGCCAAGGCCGCCCGGCTGCACGGACGGGATCTCGCCCGGGAAGAGGTGTACGTGGTGGGCGACACTCCGCGGGACGCCGAGGCGGCCCATGCGGCGAACGCGACGGCGATCGGGGTCGCCAGCGGCCACTACACCGTGTCTGAGCTGCGGGCCGCGAAGGCCGATCACGTGCTCAATTCCCTGGCGGAGCCTTTCCCGGGTCTGTGAGGCGGTCACCAGTGAGGCGGTCACCAGGCGTAGACACGGGGCATGATCTGGTGACGCGCCGCGTCCTCGGGGCCGGGGTAGGCCACCAATATGGGCAGACCGCTCGGGTCGCGGCCTTCGACCTCCGCCAAGCCGTCAGCCGCCTGTTCGGAGGCGAGGACAAGAGCCGAGCGGTCCTTGAGCACGCGCTCGCACCGACGGAGATCATCGCGGCTGTCCGCCGTCCAGATCACGTACTGGATGCCAATGGCGCCGAGCGGGTGATCCGCGCCGGGGCCCACGGCACGCACGTACAGCTGAGTGCCATCCGTGCCGACGAGCAGTGCGGCGGTGGTCGAGCGTACGGTGACCCGCATTTTCAGCAGTTCACGATAGAAGTCCACCGAGCTGTCGAGATCCTGGACGAACATCACGACGGACGCCAGCCGAGGCCCGTGGCCCTCCACCGGCGGATCAGCCGGTTCACCGGCCCGCGAGGACCCGCCGGAACTGGGCGTTGCCGCTGAATCGGTACCCATCGAGACCTCCAAACGACTCTGTGCCGTACCTTCCCGTCCTTCCGTCGGCGCGGCCCGCTCGGCCCTGTCCGGCGGCGGTGATCCGCTGTCCGCCGGTCCCCGTGAAGGGCACCCCGTCGCCCTCGTGCGGGGTCCGGAATCTCTCGGGCAGCTCGATCACGCCACCGGGCTGGAGACGTCCGCCGGGCATCTGCACACCACGCTACGTGCTGCCTTCTCCCCCGGCCACAGATCACCGACGGCCTCGGCGGTGATCCAGGGGCGGCGGTCCTTGCCGAAGACCTTGGTGAGATCTTCGTGCCCGGCGGGTGCTGCCACCGCTGGGACTCACGCGGGGTGGGGTCGGCGGGAACGTACCGCCCCGCGCCGGCCCCCTGGACGTCGTGTGGGATCTGGTCTTCTGGCTTACCCGCGGGGAACGGCGTCGAAGATGACGGTGAAGCCGGCCGTGTAGAGCCCGGTTTGAGTGTCGGCCGGTTTGGCGGCAGCGATCACCATGTCGGCTTGCGTTCCGGGTGTGGACTCTCCGTCGTTCACGACTTCTTGAGGTGTTGCTGTCAACCCCACGCCATTGAACGTGGTGGTCAACGGGACGGTGTCCGACCTGTTGGAGAGGGAGGCGGGGCCCCCTTCGATGTAGGCGTGGACGCTGCCGTCTGTGTTCTTGACGTCGAATGTGCCCCTGAGTGGGGAGAGTTCACCCGAGACGGGGTTGTAGGACAGGACCTCGTCCTTGCCGAAGTTGGGATCCCTGGGCTGGACGTGGAACTGCTTGCTGGGGATGGTCGCGGAGATGTGGACCGGGGAGGGAGCGGGGTCGGATTGGGGCGCGGCGACGGCGCCGGAGACTGTGGCGGCGGCCGTTGCGACGGCGAGGGCAGCGACGGTGAACGGGCGGGATGTACTCGTCATGCCCGGTCAACTTGGCCCGTGGCGCAAAGTCACGCGGACATGCCCTGCGGCGGTGGCTGCTCGGGCAGTGGCCGGTCGTCGATGACGCGCCTCATGACCAGGGTGGAGGTCAGACGCCGGACACCGGGCAGGGTGGCCGGTCGCTGGTCGTAGAGCTGCTGGCACCTGTGGCGGACTTCAGCGCCGCGCCAGCGCCAGCACGCTCAATCCGAACATCAGGACGCCCAGGGGGACATGGACCGACGGTATGTGCGCGATGCCGAGCACGACCTGGACCGAGGCGAGGACAAGGAAGCCGGACGCGTACCAGACGGGCCGGGGCGAGCCGCCGCCCGGCTTCCACGCCAGCACCGCCGCGAGCACATACAGCATCGACGCCCCGTACATCACGCGGGCTCCGACGCTGTGCAGCGTCTCTCCGTAGGACGAGGTCAGCAGCAGTCCGGCGGAGACCGCTTGAAGGAAGATGGTGAGGGTCTGCACGGTGATCACGATCTGCAGAAACGAGAAGCGGTGCTGTTCCGTCGTCTGGGTTGCCATGCCACGGTCCCCTTTTCCGCCCGGGGGCAGTAGATCGATAAGGTCTCACCAGCCCGACGACGCGGGCCTGCGAAAGGTAAGGCGAGGAGGCGGTCGGGAGCATGGGGACGCCTGGGGCGAGCACCGATGAGATAGCCGGTGAGCGGCGCCAACTGATCAATGTCGCCTACCGGTTGCTCGGTTCACTGGCCGAGTCCGAGGACGCCGTACAGGAGGCCTACGCGCGCTGGTACGCGCTGCCAGGAAGTCGGCAGGAGGAGATCGTGTCCCCCGGCGCCTGGCTGACGACGGTGACCGGCCGCATCTGCCTGGACGTGCTCGGCTCGGCGCGGGCCCGGCGTGAACGCTACGTCGGCGCGTGGTTGCCCGATCCGCTGCCCGACCGCGCCGAGTGGGACCACGGCCATGGCACCGACCCCGCCGACCAGATGGTCCTGGACGAATCGGTGACCATGGCCTTCCTCGTCGTCCTCGAGTCGATGACACCCGCCGAGCGGGTGGCGTTCGTCCTGCACGACGTCTTCCGGTACCCCTTCGCCGAGATCGCCGGCATCCTCGGCCGGACCCCTGCGGCCTGCAAGCAGCTCGCGGCCTCTGCCCGGCGGCGGGTGCGCGTCACACGGGCTCCGGTGACGGCGGCCGGGCAGGCCGACGCGGTGCGGCGGGTCAAAGAGGCATGGGAGACCAAGGACATAGCGGCCCTCGTCGACCTCCTCGACCCGGCCGCCGTGATGACCGCCGACGGCGGCGGCATGGTCGGTACCGTCCTACGCCCGATCGAAGGCGGTGCACGCATCGCCCAGTACATGGTCGCCCTCGCCGACAAGGCTCCGGGCCTCGAACTCCTGGAGCGGTCGGTCAACGGCGTGCCGGGTCTGGTGGCCCAGCGCGCCGGCGTCGTCATGACCGTAGCCTCGTTCGATGTCGCCGACGGCCGCGTCACCCGAATCTGGGCGGTCCGCAATCCGCAGAAGCTGCGGCCGTGGCTACGGGACGGCTAGGGCGTGTTGCGAAAGTCCCGCCTGGCTCGCGACGCCCGGCACGCATGCTCGCCGCGTTGTCGGAGTCGTCCAAGTACGTCCAGTACGAGGACGATCCTCCGCCTTGCGATCACACGCGCCGGACGCCGCGAGCCCCGCCCTGCGGGCGGACGGCGCTACTTTCGCAACACGCCCTAGGCGGCGTCCGGCGGATATTTGCGGGCCGGCGAGGTCGGCCGGTTCGAGCTAGGTGGTGTGAACCAGGGCGCGCAGGGCGCGGTGGCGGCGGTAAAGGAAGGGGCCGCCGGTGGTCTCGTCGCGGAGTCAGCTCAAGGTGATCGGGTTCGTGAGTGCCGCCATGTGGCCGTTCGGGTGGCGTACCTCGATCCGGACGAACGTCGACTCCTCCGCAGTGGTGTGCCACTCGGCGGTGCCCGAGCCGTGGCTGGGCAGTGTCTGGCGATGGACCTTGCCACGGTCGGTGTGGAAGCTGACAGTCGCAGAGGAGACACCGCGGACGTGTGCTCGAACGGCAACCTGCTCCCCAAGGGTCTCCAGTCGCTCGCCCACCCCCGCGCCGCGGTCGGCAGCGGTGGCCGTGAAGGACAGCTCGGTTGCGGTCGAACCGGCGATCCAACTCCGGCCCGCGCGGATCCCGGCGAGGATCGCCTCCGTACTCAACTCCTCGGCAAGGACGACGGTATGCGGGATACCGATCTGGCCCCGCAGATGGGTATCGCTGTTGCCCATCGCCGGTCGCCATCGTCCCTGGTGGATGTCCGCCCCGAGATTGCGGCCCCATTCCGCCAGAGCCGCCTCGTTATCGGCGTTCCACGGCAGGTCCGACGCCCACAGCCCGTTCCAGACCTCGACAACGTCAAAGCCCTGGTACGGATACATGAAGACGCCCGACGGGTAGGGCGCGTGTGGGTGAGCGGCCACGCATATTCCACCGACGTCATGGACCTGCGCTACGTACGTGTCGATCAGCCCTTCCCGGACACCGTAATCCCAGCCGACCACCTGACCTGGTCCGATACCGAGTGCGAGCCAGTGCCCGGTCTTCGTGGTCACTTCCTCGCCGAGCACCACCAACAGGTCGCGAGCGCAGCGAGAGCCCCATGCTCCGTGCGCGTCGGCGGAGTTGTGTTCCGTGGTCGCGATGAAGTCGAGCCCGCCTGCGCTTGCGGCCGTTGCCAACTGATCCGGGGTGAGTTCGCCATCCGACAAAACGGAATGCACGTGACAGTCCCCGCGGTACCAGCCACGGCCTCGGCCCTCCGCGCGCGCAGATTGAACATTCGCTGGTGGCATCGTTCTCCTCGGTCTTTCCGCCCTGACAACCGAACACCGTTAGCCCCGGCACGAGTTCCCGTCTCGTCGGCTACCGCGATGCGCGTGTACGAGGGGGGCCCGCCGTTTGGACGGCGTCCAACGCCGGGGCGATGACAGCGAAGGCCCGGTCGGTCAGTTCGGCGGGGTCCTCGGCGCTGTCGCTGTCGCTCCATCGTTGCAGCACGGTGTTGAAGGCGGTCAGCGCCATGCCGGCGGCCAGCTGCGGGTACAGACCGGTGGCGGGGTCGAGTCCCAGGCGGCGCGCCAGCTCCGCCGTCAGGTCGTCGCGCCACTGCGCCTGGCGCTCCAGAAAGCGTGCGTGCAGGGCGGGGGTACGCAGAATCAGCTGAACAACTCGCAGTGCCCTGTCGGAGTGGTCGGCGCAGGCCGCGATGGGAACCCAGACGGCGTGCTTCAGCGCCACGGAGGGGCGCTCCTTGCTGGGGCGGGCTGCCAACTCCGCGTGAATGCCGGTGCCCATGTCGGTCAGGAACTGAACGACCACGTCCTCCTTGGACGCGAAGTACCGGAAGAACGTCCGCTTGGACACGCCGGCGGTGGTCACGATCTCGTCGATGGTGACCACGTCGAACCCCTTCAGAGCCAGCAGTTGCAATGCCGCCTCGGTCAGTTCGTCCGAGACGAGCTGACGTTTGCGCTGGGCCAGGCTGACTTCGGGGCGGGTACTCATCGGGCCATGGTACCTCCGTGCCTCACATGACACCCAGGAGCGTCTTGACACTAAGTGCCATGAAAGGCAATCTGTGCCACATGACACAGCAGCAGCGCTGGACCGCCGAGCAGATCCCGGACCAGACCAAGCGGGTGTTCGTCGTCACCGGAGCCAACAGCGGCCTCGGCCTGGCGACCACCCGGGCGCTCGCCCGCCGGGGCGGGCACGTGATCCTTGCGGTACGCGACGAGGAAAAGGGCCGCCGGGCGGTCGCGAAGATCGCCGCCGAGCAGCCGGGCGCCTGCCTTGAGGTGCGCCACGTCGACCTGGCCGACATCGACTCGGTTCGCGCCTTCGCCCATCAGTTGCGTGCGGACCATCCACGGCTGGACGTGCTCGTCAACAACGCCGGCGTGATGGCGCCGCCTCGATCGCTGAGCGCGCAGGGCCATGAGTTGCAGTTCGCCAGCAACCATCTCGGCCACTTCGCGCTCACCGGATTGCTGCTCGACCTGCTGGCGGACGGGAACGACCCCCGGGTGGTCACGGTGAGTTCGACCAATCACCGGCAGGGGCGCCTCTTCTTCGACGACCTCGCCGGCGAGCGCACGTACTCCCCCATGGCCTTCTACAACCAGTCGAAGTTCGCCAACGCCGTCTTCGGACAGGAACTCCACCGGCGGCTGACCGAGGTCGGCAGCCCGGTGCGCAGCTTGCTCGCCCACCCCGGCTACGCCGCCACCAATCTGCAGACGAGCGCGCCGGTCGGCATGGTGAAGCTGCTGTTCGGCCGCATCCTCACCCCATTCGCCCAGTCCCCCGACCAGGGTGCGCTGCCACAGTTGTACGCGGCGACCGACCCGGATGTGGCGGGCGGTCAGTTCATCGGGCCGGATGGCCTGGGTGAGCTGCGCGGCGGACCGACGCGGGTACAGCTGTCCCCCGCTGCGGCCGACGCCGGGACCGGCCGCCGTCTGTGGGAGTTGTCGGAACAATTGACCGACGTGCGGTTCGCGTTCCGACCCCCGTCCAGCTGATCATTTTGTGGGACGTCAACTGCGTGCGAAGTCGAGCAGGTCTTTGTTGAACTGCTCGGCGAAGGCGGGGACCATCGAGAGGCCGTGGGGGGCGCCCGGGTAGACCTTGAAGACGACGTCCTTCACGAGCTGGGATGATTTGTTTCCGGAGGCCACGATGGGAACGATCTGGTCGTCGTCGCCCTGTGCGATCAGAGTGGGGACGTCGAACTTCTTCAAGTCTTCGGTGAGGTCTGTCTCGGAGAAGGCCGCTACGCAGTCGTAGGCGCCCTTGATACCCACCGACATCGCCAAGAGCCAGAACTCGTCGCGGGTGCCTTGAGAGACGGTCGATCCATCGCGGTTCGCGCCGTAGAAGGCGGCGCTGAGGTCCTTGTAGAACTGCGATCGGTCCTTCGCGACGCCTGCTCGGATCTCGTCGAATACCTCGATCGGAAGCCCTTCCGGGTTCGCGTCCGTCTTGAGCATCAGTGGCGGGATCGCGCTGAGCAGTACGGCTTTGGCGACCCGGCTGGAGCCGTGCGTACCGATGTAGCGGGTGACCTCACCGCCGCCGGTCGAGTGGCCGACGAGGATCGCGTCGCGCAGGTTGAGGGTTTCGACGAGTGACGCCAGGTCGTCGGAGTACGTGTCGAGGTCGTTCCCCTGCCAGGTCTGGCCGGAGCGTCCGCCGCCACGCCGGTCGTGGGCGATGGCGCGGAAACCGTTGTCCGCCATGAGTTTCAGTTGAGGATCCCACGCGTCGGCGGTCAGTGGCCATCCGTGGGAGAACACCACGGGCTGCCCGGATCCCCAGTCCTTGTAGAAGATTTCCGTTCCGTCTTTGGCGGTGACGAAGGGCATGGTGCGGTTCCTTTCGTACTGGTCCTTTCGTACTGGTCCAGAGACGCCATGCGCATGGCTCCTTTCCATGCTGACCGCCGTCCGACGGGTCGGCAACCGGTCGGTCCGCGGAGCTGTGGAGCTGTGGAGCCCGAGATTCAGAAGCCGAGTTGGCTGAGTCCGGGATGGTCGTCGGGCCGGCGCCCGAGCGGCCAGTGGTACTTGCGTTCGGATTCCTTGATGGGTACGTCATTGATGGAGGCGTGCCGCACGGCCAGCAGGCCGTCCTCTTCGAACTCCCAGTTCTCGTTGCCGAAGGAGCGGTACCAGTTTCCTTCGGTGTCGTGTGATTCATAGGCGAACCGCACCGCGATGCGGTTGCCGCCGAAGGCCCAGAGTTCCTTGATGAGCCGGTAGTCCAATTCCCTGGACCACTTACGCGTGAGGAAATCGACTATCTCGTCGCGCCCAGTGACCCACTCGCTACGGTTTCGCCAGCGGGAGTCCTTGGTGTACACGCGGGATACCTTCTGCGGGTCTCGGCTGTTCCAGCCGTCCTCGGCCAATCGGACCTTTTCGATCGCGGATTCCCGTGTGAAGGGCGGGAGGGGAGGGTGTGCTGTCACGGTTACTCCCGGAGACTGGCCGCAGCGTCACGCCGCGGCGGCTACGCACGGCAACGCCGGGGTGCGTGCCGCGGTGTGCCTCCAACGGTATAGCCGAGCCTCGGAGACCGCTCTGCAGCCGACTCCGATCGATCGAACGGGATGGTGTTCCTCCTGGGATACCGAGCCGAGCTGGACCACGGGGGAGGATTGTGCAAGAGGAAGCGAGGATAGTTCTACTATCACCGCAGGTCAGAGCGATTCAATGGGATCACGAGTTCTTCCGCGGAGCGGGAAAATGCCGTCCCACCCGCGGTTCCCACCACATCGCAAGGATCACACCATGAAGACAATTCTGATCACCGGTACCTCATCCGGATACGGACGGGAGACCGCCCTCTACTTCCACTCGCAGGGGTGGAACGTCATCGCCACGATGCGCACGCCGCGTGTTGACGTCCTGCCAGAGTCGGAGCGGCTCCGCGTTGTCGAGCTAGACGTGACCAAGCCCGAGTCCATCACCGCCGCGCTCGAGGCAGCGGGGCCCATCGACGTCCTGGTCAACAACGCGGGTGTCCCGTCGATCAGTGTGTTCGAGGGCACCCCCATGACCCGAGTGCGGGAAGTCTTCGAAACCAACACGTTCGGTGTGATGGCGACGACGCAGGCGGTGCTGCCCCACTTCCGCGAGCGCGGCTCCGGCGTGGTGGTCAACGTGACCTCCAGCGTGGTGCTGGGCCACATGCCGCTCTCGGCCGTCTACAAAGCGAGCAAGATGGCTATCGAGGGGTTCACCGCATCCCTCGCGCTCGAACTCGCGCCCTTCGGAGTGCGGGCGAAGACGGTCGAGCCGGGCGCCTGCCTGACGACGAACTTCGCAGCCAACGCGACGAACGGCGCCTCGCTGGACGAGCTGGTCCCGGCGCCCTACGTACCGTGGGCGGAGAAGGCCATGGGCGACTTCACGGGTCAGGACCTGTTCACCAAGGAGAGCGACGTCGCCGAGACGGTGTGGCGAGCCGTGCACGACACGACCGGCCAGCTCCGATTCCCGGCCGGTTCCGATGCGGTCCATCTCGCTCAGGCGAAGTGACCAACGTGCAAGTACCACCCAGTGCATATCGGGGCACGCCCGGCTGATGTCCCGTCACGTCAGGGAAGGACGACGCCCGCGGGGGCGCCCACGGTGTGACGCAGGCGGGTGGCCGTCCTGGCTGGGGGGTGCGCCGAACTGGCGGCGGTATTCCCGGCTGAACTGTGACGGGTTGTCATAGCCGACGCGGTGGCCGACTCCGGTGACGTCGCCCGGGTGGGTGGCGAGCAGCAGCCGGGCCTCCTGCAGCCGGATCTGCTTCTGGAACTGGATGGGGCTCATCGCGGTCACCGCCTGGAAGTTGCGGTAGAAGGCGGAGACGCTCTTGACCCCGGCTCCCGCCGGTGGGTCCGAGAACGAGACACCCGCTGAGACGTGCGGGTTCGATAGCCCGCTACACAGGCGCGGTCTCGTCTGGAGCTTCCGTACCGTCGGGTCGGACGACGGACGGAAGCGCCAGGCGACAGATGAAACGTCAGACGGCGGACGCGGGCGTCATCCGACGGGTCTCGCTACCAGCCGGCCTTTACGCCGTTGTAGGCCTTACGGCAGTCGGCGTTGGTGGCCTCCACGGCGAGCTTCTGCATGGCGTTCTGCCAGACCTTCTTGGCCACCTTCTCCAACTCCCTTGTCCCGGCTGGGATGTTCGGGGCGTACTTCTTGATCGTCCCGATGGCGGCGGTGGTGAACTTGTTGCACGCGGGTCCGGCCGCGTTCCGGTAGCGGGTGTCCAGGTCCGTGGCCACCGCTTGGCCGTTCTTGGTGGCCCAGTTGTTCCAGGCCGCGCACGCCTTCTCGGTGAAGGCCTGCTGGTCGGCCTCGCTGAGGTTCGCGACCTCGTTCAGCATGGCGCTCTGGACCTTGTCGGGGACCGTGAAGTCCGCGACGGGGAACTTGTCGAGGGGGGTGAGCAGCGCTTCCTGACACGCGGGCGGCAGCGGAGCCGCCTGCGCGGAGGCGGGGAAGGCCAGGGCGGAGGCGGACAGAAGAGCCGCGGTGAGGACCGCGCTCCGGACGGTACGCGAAAGGGTCATGGGGATGGCGCTCCTTGCGTGAATGTGGTGGTCGGGCGACGAATCAACGCCCGGTTGCAGAACGATCTCCGGCTCCCACAGGTCACGGCGGCCGTCAGGCCGGACGGCCGGTGGCCCGCCGGTCAGGTGGGTCGTACGCGCTGTGCGACTGCGCCGGGCTCCGGCGTGCGCGCGGGCGCGCCCGCGTTGGCACCGGGCCCGGAGTGGTCCGGGGTACGTCGCTTCCGTTCCGGTGGGAGTGCGTCGCGGGTACGCCGGCGGAAGACCATGAACCCGGCCAGCGCCGCCCCCAGGAGCCAGAGCAACTGGATCGCGAGGCCCGGGGCCACCGGCGCGGTGGAGAAGGCCGCGGACATGCTGGCCTGCACGGCTCCGTACGACGGCAGGAAGCGCACGACGGCGCTGTCCGACCCGGAGCTCGACAGGGGGTTCTGCAGGGCGACGTCGATAATGCTGATCATCAGGATGGCGAACATGCCCTCCACCTCACGGCGGAGCACCGAGCCGAAGACCACTCCGAGCGCGCCGTAGGTCAGGGCGGCGCAGAACAGCGCGGCGGCCAGCATGAGGGGCTGTCGGGGGGACCAGGCGAAGCCGGCGGCGGCCGTGGCGTATGCCGCGACGGCGGCGCAGACCACGGATAACGCGGAGAGCTTGGCGAGGACCAGGTGGCGCCGCGGGTACCCCGCCATGGCCAGACGCCGGTCGAAGGCACCGCCCGTGAAAGTGGCGGCGAACATCATGAACCCGGCGATCAGGGTGACCGCGTTCAGCGCGCCGGTGATCTGGGTGAGGTGATTGCCGGGCGGGGTCAGGACCTCGCCCGTGGCCCGCAGCCGGAACGGCGCCGGCCGGTCGGGAATGGTCACGTAGGCCAGGGCGATCCACACGGGGATGTACAGCACCACCAGCAGCATCGCGAACCGGTTGCGCGCGTGACCGATCAGCGCGTACCGGGAGGCCGTGGTGAACAGGGACAAGTGCCGCCTCATGCCGCCGCCTCCGCGCACCGGTCCTGGCGGTGGAGGCGCCCGTCCTCCAGGCGCCACAGCTGGTCCAGCCGCTCGATGTCGTACGCCAGGTGCGAGACGACCAGCACCGAGTGTCCGGCGTCGCGCAGCCGTGTCGCCAGCTCCCAGAAGCGCAGGTACGTCTCCCAGTCGAAGCCCTGGTAGGGCTCGTCAAGCAGCAGCACGTCCGGGTCGTGCATGAGCGCGAGGGTCAGGTTCAGCTTCTGCCGTGAGCCGCCGCTGAGCAGACCCGCGCGCTGGTCGAGGTACTCGGTGAAGGCCAGGGTCTCCATCACTTCCTCGGCTCGCCGCAGGTCCGCCAGCCCGAAGGCGTGCCGGAAGAAGTCAAGGTGCTGGCGGACGGTGAAGGAGTCGTCCAGGACCACGGACTGCGGGCAGTAGCCGAACCTGCCGCTGTGGTGCACCGAGCCCCGGTCCGGCCGGAGTTCACCGGCGAGGATCCTCAGCAGCGTCGTCTTGCCGGCGCCGTTCTCCCCGACGATCCCGGCGAGGACCCCGGGCCGCAGCCGGAGGTCGACGCCCCGTAGAACGGCGTGCTGCCGGTAGGAGTGGTGCACATCTGTGACGTCCATCGCGCTGCTCCGTCGTGCCAGGTCTTCCGGATGGCCACGGAAGCGGTACGCGTCTTCCGATGGGCGGCGGAACCGGTCCGCCCGTGCCCAACGAGCAGGCAGCGCAACGGAAACGGCACCAGGAGCGGTTCCGTTCCACGCCGTCAATCCGGCGCACACCGCGTCACACGTGCGGCGGCTTTGCCGGCGGAAACAGGTTTCGGGGCGACCGGGGCGGCTAGCGTGGCCAGGACTGGGGGCGGCAGGTCCGCCCGGGTTTCGCCCCGGTCCACGGGTCAGGTACCGGGCGCGGGCGGCTAGGTCTGCCCGTCCTGACGCCGTCGCAGCGCCCCTCCGCCGGTCCCGTCCATGTGGATGCCGGAGATGTCACGCACGCACGAGGAAGAACGGTCAGTCATGCGGAGAACATGCGTCATCGGCGCCGGCCCGTCCGGCCTGGCCGCGAGCAAGGTCCTTGCCTCGCGGAACGTTCCGTTCGACTGCTTCGAGGCCGGGTCGGGCATCGGCGGACTCTGGCGGTACGGCAATGACAACGGCATGTCGGGGGTGTACGCGTCCCTGCACGCGAACATCTCGAAGGAGAGCATGTCCTTCTCCTCCCTGGCCATGCCGGAGACCTACCCGGTCTTTCCGCACCACAGCATGGTCCTGGCCTATCTGGAGGACTACGCCGCGTCGTTCGGCCTGCACCGCCACATCGTGTTCGGCACGAGGGTCACCTCGGTTCGGCCCCTGGACGACGGCGGCTGGGAGGTGGTCTGCCGGCGCCGTGGCGGCGTGGCCGAGGAGACGCGGCGCTACACCGAGGTGGTGGTGGCCAACGGGCATCACTGGGATCCGCGCCTCCCGGCCCCCGCCGTGCCTGGCGCCGAGGAATTCGGGGGGACCGCGATCCACTCGCACGACTACCGCACCCCTGACCGGTACGCCGGTCGGCGGGTGCTGGTGATCGGCATGGGCAACTCCGCGTGCGAAATCGCGGCGGAGATCTCGCGTACGTCGGCGCGGACGTTCCTCGCCGCGCGCGACGCGGCCCATCTGTTCCCCAAGATGCTGCTCGGCCGTCCGGCGGACCATCTGGTGTGGAGCCCGCTGTCCGATCTGCCGCGGTTCGTCAAGGATCCGGCATTGCGGCTCCTCCTGCGGCTCACCCGCGGTGCGCCGGCTCGTTACGGGCTCCCCGAACCGGTCCGCGGACCGCTCGCCGGCCACCCCTCCACCTCCGACGAACTCCTCGCCCAGCTGGCCCGGGGCGCGGTCACACCGAAGCCCGGCGTCAGTTCCTTCGGCCGGGACACAGCGGTCTTCAGGGACGGCAGCCGTGAATCGGTGGACGCCGTGGTGTACGCCACGGGCTACAGGATCTCCTTCCCCTTCCTGGAACCCTCCGTGTTCGCCGCCTCGGACGGCCGCACGGAGCTCTATCTGCGCACGGTCCCGCCCCGCGTCCCCGGGCTCTACTTCATGGGGCTCGCGCAGCCCTCCGGTGCGGCGTTCCCGCTGCTCGAACCGCAGGCGGAATGGATCGCCGAGCTGATCGAGGGCGCGGTCGCCCTGCCGTCGCCGACAGACATGACGCGGGTGATCGCGCGCGAGTGGCGCCGCCATCGCAAGACGTACGTGTCCACCTACCGCCACGGGATCGAAATTGACTTCCGCTCCTACCGAAGAGCCCTCCGCCGGGAACGCCGAGCAGGCAGGCGTCGCGCGCGCAGCGCCGTCCCGGCCCTGCCCACCGTGGCCGGCCCCGCCCCGGCGGCCGACGCCTTGTGATCCGCTCAGCCAGTTGTTCCACCGGATGTCCGGCACGCACCAGTTGGCGGTGGGGTGGGCGGTGCGCTTCCGTGGGGAGCCACCCTCACCGGACGCCCTGCGTCGGCACGTACGGGCCAGGCTCGCGGACCTTCCGACGCTGACCCACCGTGTCGAGGAGGGGCTGGGGCCTCGTCCCTGCTTCGTCCCCGCCCCGGACCTCGACCTGCGTCAGCATGTACACGATCTGATCGTGACGGATCCCCGGGAGCAGTGGCAGAACTGTCTCCAGGAAGTGCTGATGCGGCCGCTGCCGGCCGCACCCCGCCCGCCCTGGGACCTCTGGCTGATTCACGGGTACACCAGTACCACCGGCCTGCCCGAGTACGTGCTGGTGTTCCGCATCCACCACGCTCTGGAAGACGGCGCGGGGCACCACTACGTATTGCGGACGCTGTTCACCTCGCGCGTCACACCGCAAAGGTCGCCCGGTGTCCAGGACACGTCTCCGCCCGCCGACAGCGGGGGGCGGGTCTCCTCCCGTGCTGTGCTGGGCATCATGAGCGACGTCGCCCGGAGCCTGCGGGGCAGCGGCACCTGGTCGGAGCTGCGGCGGCCGCCGACGGGGAAGCTCGCCACGGCCATCGGGACGGTGCAGACCCGGCGGCTGCTCGCTGTCTCCCGGGCCCTCGGCACTGACGTCAGCGGGGTCTTCCTGACCGCGCTGACCGGGGCGATGCGGGCTGTCGCCCTGGCCGAGGAAGAGCGTCCGGCTCCTCTCACACTCCTCTGGCCCCTGTCGGTCCGGACCGGTGGCGAACGGGGCGCGGTGGGCAACTTCCTCACCATGGTGCGTCTGCGGCTGCCCTGTGAGGAGCCCCTTCCTCTGCGCCGTCTCGCCTCTCTCTCACGTCAATTGGAGCCCGGGCGCGTCGAGCGGAGGATGCACACCTCCCGCGCTCTCATGCGGCGCGCGCCGCGTCCGGTGAGCCTCGGCACGCTGCGGCTGCTCATGCGTCCGCGCCACGCCTCCCTCACCGGCACCTACTTCCCCGCGGCCGTGCCACAGCCGGTCCTCGGTGAGGCACGGTTGGACGGCGCGCTCGGGCTGGGCGCTCCCCTGCCCGGTCAGCTCTGCCATCTGACGCTGCTCAGGTACCGGGACGAGTGCACGCTCTCCGTCGTCCACGACACGGCCTTCGCCCGCGGCGCGGACCTCCCGGGGCTGTGGCTGACGGCCCTGGCAGAACTCGAAGCGGTGGTCTGACACACACGGCTCGGCCCGGGGCCGCACCCGAGCGATCGGTGCGCCCCCGGCGCCTCCGCGTTCACACCGGCGCAGAGGTGCCCTCCAGTTCACCCACGGCCTGCTCCCACAGTTCCGGAAGCAGCTCCCCGAGCGGAAGGGCGCGGTCAGCCACGAAGGACGACTCGGTCCAGTTGCCGAAGAACGACAGGCCCACTCCGAAGAGGTGCCCGGGCACGAGCAGGGGGAGCAGGGCGACGCCGGTCACCCGGCTGTCCCCCAGACTTCCCTTGTCGGCGACCGGCATGGACGTCGCCATGACGTCGGTGACGCGCGGGGAGAGCATCCTTCGCAGGTACCACTCGGTCGGGCGGTCCGGCATGTAGCGCACCAGGTCCTGAATGGCCTGCCGCCAGGCCTCGCCCCGCAGTCTCCGGGTCGTGGCCATGACGTGCTCCAGTCGCCGCAGGGGCGAGTCGCCGTCCCGGGATCCGGCCCCGCGTTCCGGGGCGGTCCGCACGGGCAGCTCCAGCGGCAGGGCGAAGCAGCGGTTGCCCCAGGTCTGTTCCTCGTCCGGGCGGCGTGCGTCAACGGGCAGCAGCGCCGTCACCCGAGGAAGCGGTACGCCGGACCGGGCCGACCAGGCCGACAACGCCCCGGCGAGCGCGGCCAGGTGGACGTCGTGGGCCGATCCGCCATGTGCCGCAGCGATCCGGCGGAGGGCGTCCGCCGGTACGCGGCCCCGCCACAGCCGCCGCTCTCCCGTGGGGACGATGGGGACGGCCGTACGGTGGCCGCGAACGGCGAGGGAGCCGGCCAGGAACATCGTGGCCAACCCGACTGCTGTGCCCACCCGTCGGGGCAGACCGACCAGGCGGCCCTTCCTCGGCACCGGACGGGCCGAGGGCTCCCCCTCGCCCAGCATGGCCCGGAAAGTCATCGCGGCGGCCGAACCGTCCTGGCAGGCGTGGTGGAAGCGATAGCACACGGCGTACTCGTCAGGCACATGGCCGTGGACCAGCCAGACCCCCCAGTAGGTGCCGGGCGCGAACGGCGCGTCGAGCGCGGTGTGCAGGGCGGCGTCCCACCCTGCGGGGCCCTTTGCGACCACCTCGTGGACATGCCGGTCGACGGTGAAGTCCGCGTCCGGCCGCCACCGGGGGCGCCGTGAGCCGCCCTCGACCCGGCTCGTGAGCAGGGGCAGCCGGCCCAGGCGTGAGCCCACGTACGCGCGGAAGTCCGCCAGGCTCGGGGGCGGACCGCTCAGGTACGCGACACCGCCCGCGTCCCAGCGGGCGTCGGGGTGGCGGCGCTCCATGCTGAGGAACGCGCGGTCGACCGAGTGGGCGGGGTAGCTGGGGAAGGGAACGGACCGGGCTGACGGATCGGACACGGGCATCGGGGAGCTCCAGTTCGTGCCAAGGGACGGGCAGGCGGGGCGAAGCCGGGCGCTCGGCCACCCCGACCGACCGGGACGGACCACCGATCGGAAGGGCCGCCGACCCGTGCACGTCCGCAGCGACGCCGACCGCGTCACCGGCCTGAATAGGTACGGTTTATATCCGGCCGCGGTGAACGGCCGTACTCGCCCGCAGCCCCCGAAGGACGCGCTCCCCTCCTGCCCCACCGGGCTCGACGCCCGGCACCGGCCGCCGGCGGGGACGCGGAGCCGCCCGGGACCACCTGCCGGCCACCGCCCGCGAGATCACCCGAAAGGGGGACGGTCCGCCGGGCGGCCCGCTCGCTCCCGACTGCTTCAGTTGCGTCCGTACGGCCGGGCGCCCCGGCTCGCGGCGGGAGCTCCGACGAGCCGTCCGGGACAGACACGGACCGTGGCGTGGGTACTTCATTCGGGTGAGCCGGTGGGATCGGGGGCTCCATCACCGTCCACCGTCTGACACTGTGTGCCGTGCGCCAGTGGTCATCAAGCCCAAGAGAGGGCCTGAGCAGCCCCCGGCGGGGCCGGAGGTACCGGCGGACGCCCGTTGCACCGGGTCGGCCGGACGAGTCGGGCCGCGCACGCCGCGACCGCCGGTGTCATGCCGCGCGTGGGACGGCCGGCTACATCTCGCCTCCCCGGCCGCCGCAACGGCCCCGGCGTTCACCGCCCTCGCACGCGATGGTGGTCCTGTCCCTCTCGGAGCCCTTGGAGCCAAGGTCATGCACGTCGCCCTCACCGGCGCCACCGGATTCCTCGGGCTGCGCCTGCTGCGCCGTCTGCTCGACACGCACCGGTCGGTGACGGTCCTGGTCCACGCGGGGTCGGGTGACGCGCTGCACCGCATCACCCGGTTCTTCGCACTGACCGGCGTGCCCGAGGCGTTCGTCGCCGAACTCCCCGACCGGCTGCGGGTGGTGGAGACCGAGTTGGAGCAACCCGGGCTGGGGCTGTCCAGGCGCGTGTTCCAGGAGTTGGCCGACGGTCTCGGCGCGATCTGGCACAGCGCGGGCAGCATCAACCTGGAGGGAGACCTTCCCGAGCTGCGCCGGACCAACGTCGAAGGAACCCGGCATGTACTGGAGTTGGCCGCCGCCGGACGCGAGAGACCCGTGGTCCACCACGTGAGTACCGCATTCGTCGCCGGGAGCCGGCGTGAGGGGGTGGCGTACGAGGACGAGCTGGACGACGCGTACGGCTTCGAGAACGCCTACGAACGCTCCAAGTACGAGGCGGAGGTGCTGATCCACGCGTGGTCGCGGGAGCACCGCCGCCCGGTCGTGGTGCTGCGGCCGAGCATCCTCGTCACGGACCTGCCGCCGCACCCGGAACTGCCCTCGCATCCGCTTCAGGTCATCGAGCGGATCCTGCGCGACGCGCGACGCACCGCCGGCCCTGGAAGCCCGGGCCACGACGGCGACGGACCCGACGACCCCCACGGCGCCGACCCGGGCGGCCGTCCCCGCGTCCGGTTGATGGGTCATCCGCACGGCCGGCTGAACCTGATGCAGGTGGAGCACGCGGCCGAGGTCATGGTGCGGCTGGCCGGCCGGACGCCCTCGGGCGGAGTCGACACGTACCACGTCGTCCACGACCGCGACGTGCCCGTGCAGACGATCGCAACCCTGCTGGAACGGCTGGTTGAGTTGTCGATCGACCTGGTCGCCACGGAGCCGGACGACCCGTCGGCGCTGGAGGCGCTGGTGGACTTCTACCCGGGTCTGACGGCCTACCTGACCCACCGACGGCGCTTCGACGACACCCGGGTCCGGGCCCTGTTCGGGTCGTCGGCGGCCTCCGACCGGGTGGACCTCGATTACCTGTGGTCCGGCCTGGTCCCGAGGGGCCTGGTTCCCGCCGGACCGTCGCCCACCGCCGTCTTCCCGTCCGCCCGGTACGCCTGACCCGCACACCTCCTCTCCCGCTGGAGCCCCTCCGTGTCCGTCCTCTCCGCTCCCGTCGCCGCCGCGTCCCCGCCGGTCTTCTCCCCTGAGGAGATCGCCGCCCGGGCCCGACGGATCCGGGAACCCGTACACATCGTCAGCGGGCCGAGCGGCCGTGAACTGGGTCTCGCGGCCGGTCCGGTACCCGACGGCCCGGTGCTCGGGACGCTGCCGCCGTTGTACCCCGAGTGGCTCGGCGGGCGCACCTTCTGCGAGGCGCACGGCGTCCGTTTCCCTTATGTGGCAGGCGAGATGGCGAACGGCATCGCGACCACCCGGATGGTGTCCGCGATGGCCCGGGCGGAGATGCTCGGGTTCTTCGGCGCCGGCGGCCTGGCATATGCCGACGTGGAGCGGGCCGTGCACACGCTGGCCGGGGAGCTGCGGTCCCGTTCGAACTGGGGCGTCAACCTCATCCACTCACCGGCCGAACCCGCGCTGGAGTTCCGCGTCGCCGAGCTGCTGCTGCGCTGCGGTGTGCCCCGGATCTCGGCGTCGGCGTTCATGGAGCTCACCCCGGCCGTCGTGCTGTGCTCGGCCCGGGGACTGCGCCGCGGCGCCGACGGCGGAATCGTCCGGCGCACGCGGATGCTCGCCAAGGTCTCCCGGCCCGAGGTGGCCGAGAGGTTCCTCTCGCCCGCCCCGGCCGCGCTGCTGGACCGGCTCGTCGTCCAGGGGAAGCTGACCCCGCAGGAGGCCGGCCTGGCGGCCCTGGTGCCGGTGGCCGAGGACATCACCGTGGAGGCCGACAGCGGAGGTCACACCGACAACCGGCCGTTGTCGGCCCTGCTGCCGAGGATCGCCCTGCTGCGCGACGCGCTGTGCCGGCGGTTCGGCTACCGCCGACCGGTCAGGATCGGCGCGGCCGGCGGGCTGGGCACGCCGGCCGCGGTGGCCGCCGCCTTCGCCCTCGGCGCGTCCTACGTGGTCGTCGGATCGGTGAACCAGACGGCCACCGAGGCGGGCCTGTCCGAAGAGGCCAAGGCGATGCTCTGCGAGGCGGATGTCGCCGATGTGGCCATGGCACCGGCGGCGGACATGTTCGAGCTGGGTGTCACGCTGCAAGTACTGTCCCGGGGGACGATGTTCGCCCAGCGGGCCGGCAGGCTCTACACGGCCTACCGGGCGCACGGTTCGCTGGAGGAGATCCCACCCGCGGTGCGCGCCGCGATCGAACGGGACGTGCTGCGCGCCTCGTTCGACGAGGTCTGGGAGCACACGCGCGCGTTCTGGGAGCGGCGCGACCCCTCGGAGATCACGCGTGCGGGGGCCGATCCGAAGCACCGTATGGCGCTGGTCTTCCGCTGGTACCTGGGCAGTTCCAGTCGGTGGGCGATCACCGGCGAGGCGGCCCGACGTACCGACTACCAGATCTGGTGCGGGCCGGCGACGGGCGCGTTCAACCGCTGGGTCGCGGGCACGTTCCTGGCCGAACCGGCGAACCGGTCCGTGGTGCAGATCGCGCTCAACCTGCTCGAAGGCGCTGCGGTGCTCACCCGCGCCCACCAACTGCGCACCTATGGAGTTCCGTTGCCGTCCGAGGCATTCGCCTACACCCCGCGCGGGCTGGCATGAGCGGCCCCGGCGCCCCGGAGGCGTCAGCGGCAGCCGTCCGGCCCCGAGGAGACATCCTGTCCGCCCGCGCCCGCGGGCAGGTGCCCATCGCCGTGGTCGGTGTCGGCGCCCTGGTGCCCGGCGCGACGGACGCGGCAGGCTACTGGCGGATCCTGACCGGCGGCCGGGATCTGATCACTGAAGTGCCCGCCTCCCGCTGGCTGGTGACGGACCATTACGACCCCGACCCGGCCGCCCCCGACAAGACGTACGCCCGCCGCGGCGCCTTCCTGCCGGAGGTGGACTTCGACCCGTTGGCGTACGGTGTGCCGCCCGCCAACCTGTCGGCGACGGACACCTCCCAACTGCTCGCCCTGATGGTCGCCGACCAAGTGCTGACCGACGCCGGCGGTCTGTCAGGCATGGACCGGGACCGGGTCGGCGTCGTCCTCGGCGCGGCCTCCCTGGAACTGCTCCCGCACATGTACGGGCGCGCACATCGCCCGGTCTGGCTGAAGGCGCTGCGGGAGAGCGGTCTCGCCGAAGCCGAGGCGCAGGCCGTGTGCGACCGCATCTCGGCGCACTTCAGCCCGTGGCAGGAGTCGACCTTCCCCGGCCTGCTCGGCAATGTCGTCGCGGGCCGGATCGCCAACCGGTTCGACCTGCACGGCACCAACCACACCACCGACGCCGCCTGTGCCAGTTCGCTGGCGGCACTGTCCACGGCGGTCGGTGAGCTGACGCTCGGGCGGGCCAACCTGGTGATCAGCGGCGGTGTGGACACCGGGAACGACATCGGCATGTTCCTGTGCTTCTCCAAGACGCCCGCGCTCTCCCGCACCGGTGACTGCCGTCCGTTCTCTGCTGCGGCGGACGGCACCATGCTCGGCGAAGCGGTCGTCATGTACGCACTGAAGCGGCTGTCCGACGCGGAGCGGGACGGCGACCGGATCCACGCGGTGATCCGGGGCATCGGCACCTCGTCCGACGGCAGGAGTACGGCGATCTACGCGCCGCTTCCCGACGGTCAGGCACGGGCTCTGCGACGCGCCTACGAGGAGGCGGGCTACGGTCCGCAGACCGTGGAGCTGGTCGAGGCCCACGGGACCGGTACGAAGGCCGGGGACACCGCCGAACTGACGGCGCTGCGCGAGGTGTTCGAGGCGTCGGGACATACGGACGCGCAGTGGTGCGCGATCGGCTCGGTCAAGTCGCAGATCGGCCACACCAAGTGCGCGGCGGGCGCGGCGGGGCTACTCAAGGCGGTCATGGCACTGCACCACAAGGTGCTGCCCCCGACCATCAAGGTCGACCGGCCGATGCCGGCGGCCGCCGCCCCGGACGGCCCGTTCTACGTCAACACCGAGGCCCGGCCGTGGGTGCGGTCCGCCGGTCATCCGCGCCGGGCGTCGGTGTCGAGCTTCGGCTTCGGGGGCAGTAACTTCCACGTCACGCTGGAGGAGTACGTGCCCTCGGGCACCCTGGCCGGGGTGCCGCCGCGCCATCGCTCCGCACCGAGCGAACTCGTCCTGTTCAGCGGCGCGTCGCCGTCCGACCTGGTGCCGCCGGAAACGTACGGCGACCGTCCGCTGGCCGCGCTCGCCCGGGAGAGCCACCGCGCGTTCTCGCCCACCGATCCGGTGCGGCTGGCCGTCGTCGCCACGGACACCGAGGACCTGTGGGAGAAGTACGCGGGGGCGCTCACGCTGATCCGGCAGCGGCCCGGCACGGCGTTCTCGACACCGAACGGTGTCCGGTATGCCTTCGGGGATCCCGTGCCCGGCCGGCTCGCGTTCCTGTTTCCGGGGCAGGGATCCCAGTACGTCGGGATGGGCGCCGACCTCGCGATGCTGTCACCGGCCGCCCAGGCCGTGTGGGACCGGCTGGGCGGCACCAGGTTCGACGGGCGGCCCCTGCACCGGTTGGTGTTCCCGCCGCCCGCCTTCGCCGACGAGGAACGCGCAGCCCAGGCCGCGCGTCTGGCCGCCACCGAGTGGGCGCAGCCCGCGCTCGCGGTGCACGCGCTCGCCCTGCTGGCCGTACTGCGGGGTCTGGGGCTGCGACCGGACTGCGTGGCAGGCCACAGTTTCGGTGAGCTGGTGGCGCTGCACTGCGCGGGTGCCCTGGACGCCGATGCGCTGGTCGGTCTGGCCCGCAGGCGCGGTGAGCTGATGCGGGACGCGGCCGGCGTACCGGGCGCGATGCTGGCCGTGGCGGCGGACCGCGAGCACGTGGTGGCGGTGCTGGCCGGTGACGAGTTCGGCGACATCTGGCCGGCCAACCTCAACTCCCCGCTTCAGGTGGTGCTTTCGGGTACGAGAGAGGCTGTCGCGCGCGCCGAGAAGGCGTTCGCGGCCGAGGGTGTCGGCACACGCCGGCTGACCACTTCGACCGCTTTCCACAGCCCGCTGGTCGCCCCGGCCGGTGAGCCGCTCGCCGCGTTCCTGCGCACGGTCCCGCTCACGAAGCCCCGGATCGACGTGTACGGCAACGCGGACGCGGAACCGTACCCGTCGTCGCCCGACGGGGTACGCCGCCGGATCGCCGACCACCTGGCCTCACCTGTGCTCTTCCAGGACCAGATCGAGGCGATGTACACGGCAGGAGTGCGGACCTTCGTCGAGGTCGGCGCGGGCACCGCGCTGACCGGCCTGGTCGGACAGATCCTGGGTGACCGCGAGCACGCGGCCGTCCCCCTGGACCGGGCGGACCGGTCAGGGGTCAGCACCCTGCACACCGCGCTCGGTGAACTCGCCGTACGCGGTATCCCGCTGGACTTCGATCCCCTCTGGGCGCCGTACGCCTCGCCCGGAACCTCAGTGAAGGAGCGCAAGCCCCGGATGACCGTGCAGATCAGCGGAGCCAACTACGGTCAGTTGTACCCGCCCCGCACCGAAGCCGCCGCAGCGCGGCCGCCCGAGCCCGCGCCGGAACGCCACCCGCATCCCGCCCAGGAACCGGAGCCCGCGTACGGAGCCGAGCAGTCGCACGACCTCGTGCCCGCCTACGACCCCGTCTCCGCGTACGGCGCCGAGCCCGATGCCGCCCTCGGCCCCGAGTGGTACGCCGCGGTGGAGAGCGTCCAGCGGCAGACGGCGGAGGCCCACGCGGCCTGCCAACGCATGCTGACCGACAGCCATATGGCCTTTCTGCGGATGACCGAGACCACCCTGGCCGCGATGCTCGGGGCACAGGGCGTCGGCGCCCTGCCCGACGCCCCGGCTCCCCCGGCACCGCTGCCGCTCCCCCGTCCTTCGGCGCCCCGGCGTGCCCCGGCACCCGCGACACCGCCCCCGGCAGCGGTCGGCGTTCCCGGGACCGGGCCCGCCGTCGTACCCGCCGGGCCCGGCGAGGCGCCGTCGCCCGCACCGGTCGCCGCCGAAAAACGGGCCCCGGCCGCCGTCCCGGTGGACCCCTCGGCACCGGCCGCCGATGCCGCGCCTCTGTCGGCGCCGGAACTGGAGGAGCTACTGCTCTCGGTGGTGGCCCGGCTCACCGGCTACCCGACGGAGATGCTCAACGTGGACATGGAGTTGGAGGCGGACTTGGGAGTCGACTCGATCAAGCGTGTCGAGATCCTGTCGGCCGTACGCCGGAGGGTGGGCGACGTGGCGACGGGGGACATCGGACAGCTCGGCAAACTCCGCACGCTGCGCGAGATCGTCGAGGCGCTCTCCGCGGCCGGCCGGCCGCCGGGGGCCCCGGCGCCGGACTCCCCGGCCGTGACCGGACCCCCCGCCGTCCCGGAGATCCCCGCCATGCGCACCGGGTCCGGACAAAGGACGGCCCTGACGAGGCTGGTGCCGCGCGCGGTGGAGTCACCGGCGTCCGGCCTGGCGACGGCGGGGCTCCTGGACGGGCCGCTCGTGGTGGCGGGCGGGGGCGCCGACGGCGCCGCGATCACCGCCCTCGTCGCGCGGAAGCTGGCGGAGCGCGGCGTGGACGCCACCGCCGTGGCGGAGGTGCCCGAGGACGCGCGCGGAGTCGTGCACCTCGGCGGGCTGACCGGGGGCGGCACGCCGGACCATGCGCGGGAGGTCCACCGGTCGGTGTTCCGCGCGGCGCGCGCGGTGGCGGCACGGGCTGCCGAACGGGGCGGGCTGTTCGTGACCGTGCAGGACACCGGAGGCGACTTCGGGCTCGACGGCCACGCACCAGACCGCGCGTGGCTGGGCGGCGTCGCCGGTCTGACCAGGACCGTGGCGAAGGAGTGGCCGGGTGTCTCGGTCAAGGCCGTCGACTGCGAGCGGGGCGGTCGGAGCGACGAGGAGGTCGCCGAGGCGATCGTGCGGGAACTGCTGGAAGGCGGCCCTGACCCGGAGGCAGGTCTCCGCGCGGACGGCACCCGCACCACCCTGCGGACGGTACCCGCGCCGGTGATGCCCGGCAGCACCCGGCGGATCACCTCGGAGTCGGTGATCGTGGCCACCGGAGGGGCCCGCGGGGTGACCTCCGCCGCGCTGCTGGACCTGGCCAGGACCCACCGTCCGCGGATCGTGCTGCTCGGCAGGACGGCACCGGCTCCTGAGCCCGCTGGGCTCGCCTCGGCCGCCGACACACCGGCGCTCACCCGTCTGCTCGCCGAGCGTTCGACCGAGGGCACGGAGAACTCCTCGCCCGCCCGGATCGCGGCGCGGGCCCGGGAGATCCTGGCCGCGCGCGAGGTACGGGCAACGCTGGCGGCGCTGGAGGCGGCGGGATCCCCCGTCCGGTACGTCCAGGTGGACGTCCGCGACGGCGAGGCCGTCGCCGCCGCACTGCGCGATGTACGTGACGTGTGGGGGCCGGTCACCGGCATCGTGCACGGTGCGGGAGTACTGGCCGACAAGCGGATCACCGACAAGACCGACGAGCAGGTCGAGCAGGTGATGTCCACCAAGGTGGACGGTCTGCGCGCACTGCTGGCCGCGACTGCGGACGATCCGCTGGACGTGATCTGCCTGTTCTCCTCGGTGGCCGCCGTGTTCGGCAACGCGGGGCAGAGCGACTACGCCATGGCCAACGAGATCCTGGGTCAGGTCGCGTCAGCGGAGCAGGCCCGCCGCCCCGGCTGCCTGGTGCGGTGCGTCGCCTGGGGGCCGTGGCGCGGCGGCATGGTCACGCCCGCTCTGGCCGGGCATTTCGGCCGGTCCGGGGTTCCGCTGATCCCTCTGGAGCAGGGGGCGGCCGCTTTCACGGCCGAGCTGGACGGCACAGCCGGTGAGGCCCGCGTCGTCCTGGTGGCCGGGGACGATCCGGCGGCCCTGTCCCCGGCCGGCGATCCGCGTCCGGCGCAGCTGCTGGTCCGGGCGGACAACTTGCCGCAGCTGGCCGACCACGCGCTCACCGGGGTTCCCGTGCTGCCCGTGGCGATGGTCCTGAACTGGTTCGCGGGGGCGGCCACCGCCTGGCTGCCGAGTGCCGGCCCACTCGTCCTGCGCGACCTGCGGGTGTACCAGAAGTGCACCCTGCCCGAACTGACCGGCACAGGCCACCGGCTCACCGTGCACGGCAGCCGCGGCGCGGCCGGTTCGTCGACGGGGCTGGAGGCGGAACTGCGCGGGGAAAACGGGGTGGCGCACTTCCGGGCCGTGCTGGACACCGGGGCCGAAGAGCGGGATCCGGCCACGTGGGACAGCCCGGACGGCCTCAAGCCGCTGGACCGCACCGAGTTGTACGACGGGGAGAGCCTCTTCCACGGCCCCCGCTTCCACTCCGTCCGCTCGCTGCACGGTGTTTCGGAACACGGAGCCGAGGCGATCGTCGCGGGCGTGCGCGCCTTGGAATGGTCCGGTGAGCACTGGCCGCTCGACCCGGCCGCCATAGACGGCGCGCTCCAACTCGCCCTGATCTGGGCGCAGGAGGTACTCGATGCGGCGACGCTGCCGATGGCCGTCGCGGAGTGCAGGGTGTACCGGCGCGGCCCGGTGGACGGCCCGGTGCGGTGTGTGCTGCGAGGCCGGAAGGTTCACAGCACGGGGGCGCGCTGCGATGCGGCGCTGATCGACGCCGATGGAGCCGTCCGTCTGGAACTGCTCGGCGTGGAACTCGTCCGCCGCCCCTCCTGAGCCCCGGCCCCTCCGAACCAGCCCCGCCCTGCCGTGAAGTGAGACCTGCATGGAATTCGAACCGATCGCCGTCGTCGGCCGGGGCTGTGTGCTGCCCGACGCGCTCGATCCGGACACGTTCTGGGACAACATCGCCGCGGGCCGCACCAGCCTGTCGGCCATCCCGGAGGACCGGTGGCGGCTGCCGCGCCACTGGGCCATGGGCTCGGTGGACGACCACCTCGACCGCACCTGGACCGACGTCGGCGGGTACGTACGGGGGTTCGAATCCGTCTTCGACCCCAGCGGTTTCCGCATCGCCCCGGAGCAGATCCTGTCGCTGGACCCGCTGTTCCACTGGGTCATGTACGGCATCCGGCAGGCACTCACGGAGGCGGGCCGCGAGGGCCCTCTGCCGCGCGCGGGGCTGGTGCTGGGAAACCTGTCCTATCCCACGCCCACAGGGGCGGCTCTTGCCGAGCACGTCTGGCTGTCCGCCCAGCGGCCCCCGCTCCGTGACGCCTTGCTGACGGGAGAGCGCCGGCGGCGGCCCGACGCCCGGAATCGCTTCTCGTCCGGGCTGCCCGCCCGGCTCGCGGCCCGAGCCCTCGGGCTGGGCGCGGGCGCGTGGTCGCTCGACGCCGCCTGCGCGTCGTCGCTGTATGCCATCAAGCTGGCGTGCGACCGACTGCACGACGGCACGGCGGACCTGATGGTGGCCGGTGCGGTCAGCCGGGCGGACCCCCTCTATCTGCATGTCGGCTTCTGCGGGCTGTCCGCGACGAGCCGCACGGGACGCAGCCGGCCCTTCCACCGGGACGCGGACGGGTTGATGCACGGCGAGGGCGCCGGGTTCGTCGCCCTGATGCGGCTGTCCGAGGCCCGCACCGCCCATCTGCCCGTGCTCGGTGTGATCCGCGGTGTCGGGTTGTCCAACGACGGGCGCGGCGCCGGGCTTATCAGCCCGTCGGAGGAGGGCCAGGTCCGGGCCATGCGACTGGCGTACGACGCGGCGGGCGTCGCGCCCGAGACCGTGTCACTCGTCGAGTGCCATGCGACGGGGACGCCGGTCGGGGACGCGGTGGAGGCGCGCGGTATGGCCCGGGTCTTCGGGGCCGGTGACGACGTGCCCATCGGTTCGGTGAAGTCGAACGTCGGGCACCTGCTGGCCTCGGCGGGCGTGGCCGGGCTGCTGAAGGTGCTCGGCGCGCTGCGTGCGGGGGTCCGTCCGGCGACGCTCGGCGCGGAACGGCCGCTGGAGGGGCTGGCGGGCACGCCGTTGCGGGTGCTGACCGCGCCGGAACCGTGGTCCGGGCCGCGCCGGGCGGCGGTGAGCGCGTTCGGGTTCGGCGGGACCAACGCCCATCTGGTGGTGGACCTTCCGGACGGCGACCCGGTGTCCGCCGTACCGCGGCCGATCCGCCCGGCCGCCGCCGTGACCGCCCCGACCCGGGTGCGGGAATCGCCGGGCGGCCGTACGCCGGTGGCGATCGTCGCCCTCGGCGCCCGAGTCGGTGACGGAACCTGTACGGAGGACTTCCGGCGGGCGGTGCTGGGCGGTGAGCGGCGTGGCCCCGCCCTCGGGATCGCCGTGGAATTGAGGGACCTGTGCTTCCCGCCACTGGCCCTGGAGCGAACGGTGCGCCATCAGCTCCTGGTGCTGGAGGCCGCCCGGGAGGCCGCCCGGTCGGTGTCCCTGCCCCGGGAGCGGACCATGGTGGTCATCGGCATGGGGGTGGACCCCGAGGTGGCCCGGGCGGGCGCCCGCTGGAGGGTTCCCCACTGGCTGGAGCAGGCCGGGCTCGCCGCCACACCCGAGTCGGCGGACCTCGCCCGGGACGCGTTCCTGCCGCCCGTGACCGCGGAGGGGGTGGTGGGCACCATGCCGAACCTGGTGGCGAACCGGATCAGTACCCAACTCGACCTGGCGGGACCGGGTTTCGCGGTCTCGGCGGAGGAGGCGTCCGGGCTGGTGGCGCTGGAACTCGCGGCCCGGGCCATCCGGTCGGGGGAGGTCGACGCCGCGCTCGTCGGTGCCACCGACCTGTCCTGCGAGACGGTGCACCAGACCGCCCAGCGGGATCTCGGCCGCGAGGACGAACCGGGGGACGCCGCCGTCGTCCTGGTCCTCAAGTCCTTGGACACCGCGCGCAGGGACGGTGACACCGTCGTCGCCCTGCTCGACGAGGACACCGCCGGCGCACCCGACGTGGTCATCGGGGACGGCCCTGACGCGGTGTTCGACCCGGCGTCGGCCTTCGGGCGCGCTCACGCCGCGTACGGGCTGGTCTGCGTCGCGGTCGCGGCGCTCTCGCTCCAGCACCGCGCGGTGCCGCGTCCGGGCGTTCCTGCGGATACCGCGACCCTCGCGCGCACCGCGAAGGTCGCGGTGACACCGTTGGAAGGGCCCACCGCGAGTGTCCGGCTGCGCGCGGAGGACGCCCGGCCGTGGCTGCGGGGCCCGGCTCCGCGCCTGCACGTCTTTTCCGGGGCCGGCCGCCGGGAGGTGCTGGCCGCGCTGGAGTCCGGTGCGGAGTCCGACACCGGACCGGCCCGGCTGGTGCTCGTGGCCGACGACGACGCGTTGCCGGGCCGGAAGGAGGCCGCCCGCCGCTGGCTGGCCGAGGGCGGAGCCCTTCCGGCCGATGTGCTGTACCGGGGCAGGCCGGTCACGGGGCAGACCGCGTTCGTGTACACCAACGGCTCGGCAGCGTACCCGGGTATGGGCCATGAGCTGATGCTCGCGCTGCCGTCGCTCGGCGAGGCCGTCCGTGCCAGACACGGGGCGATCGGTGCACGGCTGCGGTCCCGGGCGGAGCGCGGAGTGCTCGACCAGATCTGGGGTGCCGCCGAACTCGCCGTCTGCCACACGGTGTTCACCCGGGAGGTGCTCGGCCTCCGGCCGGCGGCCGCTCTCGGGTACTCCTCGGGCGAGTCGGCCGCCCTGGTGGCGCTGGGTGCCTGGCCGGACGCCGCAGGGCTGTACGACGCCACCCGGGACAGCGGACTGTTCACGACCGAACTCACCGGTGAACTCCGGGCGGTGCGGCGCCACTGGGAGCGTCTGGGCGTCGAGGGCTGCCGCTGGTCGAACTATCTGGTCAGTGCGCCCCTGGAAACGGTCCGTGCCGAGCTCGCCGCCGAGGTCGCAGTCCATCTGATGGCGGTGAACGCCCCCGGAGTCTGCGTCATCGGCGGCGAGTCCCGCGCGTGCGCGGCCGTCGTGGCCAGGATCGGCGCCGACCGCGCGATCGAGTTCGACTACGACATGGCCGCCCACGCACCGGAGTTGACGGAGATCCGAGAGGTATGGCGGGCAGTCCACCATCGTCCGACCGTCGACGTGCCCGGTGTGCGGTTCTACAGCGGGGCCACCGGGCAGTCGTACCGGCCGACGGCCGAGCGGGCCGCCGAGGCGCTCACCGCGCAGGGACTGAACACGATCGACTTCGCGGCCACGGTCGAGCAGGCGTGGGCCGACGGTGTCCGGGTCTTCGTGGAGCACGGGCCGCGCAAGCTGTGCACCGGCTGGATCAAGCGGGTACTCGGCGACCGGGACCATGTGGCCGTCGCACTCGATGCCCCGGGCGACAGCCGGCTGCGGGAGCCCTGCATGGCGGTGGCCGAGCTTGTCGTCGCGGGCGTGCCGGTACACGCCCAGGAGTTTTTCGCCCGGCTCGCGGAAGCCGCCACGGAGGTGCCGCGTCCCGGGCCCACCGTCACCGTGCCCGTACCCGCGCCTCCGTGTCTGCCGCCACTGGAGCCGGCCCTGGTAACCCTGCCCAGGGCCCCCGAGCTGGCGCCGGTACCGGACCGGGAGGCCGGCCGGTCCGACGCACCGGGCGGCGCTGCTGTGCCCTGCCCCGGTCCCGCGGGGCCGCGCCCCCTGCCGGACGTCCCACCGACAGGCTCGGACGGGCGCGATCCGCGGGCGGCGGGCGCTCGCGCCGCAGTCCTCCGGCAGAGCCTGCTGGTCGCCGCGCTGCACCAAGAGATCACCGCCGGGCACACCGAGGCCCATCAGCGGTTCCTGCAGCTGTCCGCTCTCGCCGTCACCGCGCTGCGGAGCTCCGTGCCCGTTCCCGTACGGCCACCGGGCCCCCCTGCCCCGCGTGCGACGGCCGGGCCGCCGCCGCTCCCCACACGGCCCACGCCCCGCTCGGCGTTCCTGCCCGCTCCCCCGCCGGAAGCGGCACCCGCACCACTCCTGAGGCCGGGGCCGAAGTTCGACCGTGCCCAGTTGGAGCACCTCGCCTCCCGGGAGATCTCCACGCTGTTCGGCCCGCGGTTCGCCGAGCAGGACGCGTACGTGGTGCAGACGCGGATGCCCGAGCCGCCGATGCTGTTCACGGACCGGGTCACCGGTATCGACGCCGTGCCGGCGGCGCTCGCCGCGCCCGGCCCGGTGCGCACCGACGGGACGATCTGGACGGAGACCGATGTCCGGCCCGACAGCTGGTACCTGGACTCCACCGGACGTATGCCGGCCGGGCTACTGATCGAGGCGGGCCAGGCGGATCTGCTCCTGCTCAGCTGGCTGGGCGTGGACCTCCTCAACCGGGGGGAGCGCGCCTACCGGCTGCTGGGCTGTGAGGTGACGTACCACGGCAGCCCGCCGGAGGCGGGCGACACCCTGCGCTACGAGATCCACATCGACGGCCACGCGGAGCACGGAAGCGTTCGGCTGTCCTTCTTCCACTACGACTGCTATGTGGACGGCGAACTCCGGCTCAGCATCCGCGAGGGCCAGGCCGGGTTCTTCACCCCCGAGGAGCTCGCCGGCAGCGGCGGTGTCCGGTGGGATCCCGCCGAGCGGCCGCCCGGCGACGACCTTCCGCTCGACCCGCCCGCAGTGCGCTGCGGACGGACCCGCTTCGACGCGGACCGGGTGCGGGCCCTGGCCCAGGGGCGGCCGGCGGACTGCTTCGGCCCCGGCTGGGAGGCGACGGCGGCCCACGTCCGCTCACCTCGGCTCGACGACGGCAAACTGCGGCTGCTCCACGAGGTGACCACGTTCGACCCGGCCGGAGGGCCGTGGGGCCGCGGCTATCTGCGGGCCGAGACCCCGCTGTCGCCGGACGACTGGTTCTTCGCGGGACACTTCAAGAACGACCCCTGTATGCCGGGCACCCTGATGCTCCAGGGCGGTCTCCAGGCGATGGCGTTCTACCTGGCGGCCATGGGCTTCACCGTGAACCGGGACGGCTGGCGTTTCGAGCCCGTCGGCGGTCACCCCTGCACGACGATGTGCCGCGGCCAGGCGACTCCGGCCGGCCGGCGGGTCGTCTACGAAGTGTTCGTGCGCGGTGTCTCGGCCGGGCCGGTGCCGACGCTGTACGCCGATGTGCTGGGCTCGGTGGACGGGGCGAGAGCGTTCCTGGGCCGGGACGTGGCGCTGCGGCTCGTACCTGACTGGCCGCTGTCGCACTGGCGGCGCTCGGGCCCGCCCGTCGTGCAGGGCAGCGGTACACCGGTGCCGCTCCCCCTGCTCGGCGGGCTGGCCGGGCACCGGGAGAAGAAGCCGGTGGCGACGGCGGCCGATGGATTCCCCTTCGACTACACCTCGTTGCTGGCGTGTGCCTGGGGCAGACCGAGTGAGGCGTTCGGTACCGCGTACGAGCCCTTCGACAGCACCCGTAAGGTCGCGCGGCTGCCCGGTCCCCCCTACCACTTCATGAGCCGGATCGTCTCGGTGGACGGTCCGCAGGGCCATATGCAGGAGGGCAGCAGTGTCGTCGCGGAGTACGACGTGCCCGCGCGGGCCTGGTACTTCGAGCAGAGCGGCGGCCGTACGATGCCGTTCGCGGTCCTGATGGAGATCGCGCTGCAACCCTGCGGGTGGCTGGCCTCGTACGTGGGCAGCGCGTTGACCACCGACACGGATCTGCTGTTCCGCAACCTCGACGGGGCGGGAACGGTCACCGGTGAGGTCACTCCGGCGACGGGTACGGTCCGTACCCATGCTGAACTGACGCGTGTCTCCCGGAGCGGGGACATGATCATCGAGTCGTTCCGGGTGAGGTGCACGGCCGACGGCGTGCCGCTGTTCGAACTCTCCACGGTCTTCGGCTACTTCCCGCCGGCTGCCTTCGACCACCAGCAGGGCCTCACGGCGTCGGCCCAGGACCGGGCCCGTCTCGACGAGCCCTGCGACCATGTGGTCGATCTGACCGCCCGGCCCGCTCGTTACTGTGCCGGGGAACTGCGGCTGCCGGGCCCCATGCTGCTGATGCTCGACCGGATCACCGGTTCCTGGCCGGACGGGGGCAGCATGAGGCTCGGGCGGCTGCGGTCGGAGAAGGACGTGGTCCCGGACGAGTGGTTCTTCCGGTCCCATTTCTTCCAGGACCCGGTGCAGCCGGGGTCGTTGGGCGTCGAGGCCATGTGCCAGCTGCTCCAGTGCCACCTGCTTGAGCGCGGCGCGGCGGACGGCATTCCACGCCCCCGGTTCGAGCCGGTGCTGCCCGGCCGCGAGACGACCTGGACGTACCGCGGCCAGATCACCCCGGCCAACCGGCTGATCCGGGTGGACATGGACATCGTGGAGAGCGGCACGGACGCGCGGGGGCCCTACGCGACGGCGGACGCGTCGCTGTGGGGCGATGACACGTGCATCTACCGGGTGCGCGGGCTGGGCATGCGTGTGGTGTCCGACGCGGCTCCCGGACCCTCACCCGCTCCATGACGCGAGTGCCCGGTCGAGGACGTGCGGCGAGGAGGGGCCGGTGCCCGTGGGGAATTGCCTGGACCGCTTGGTGAAGGCCCATCACCGCCCGCGCCGCCATCGACACGACCGGACCCGCGGCATCTACGAGTCCAAGACCCTCGCCTTCGGCGGTTTGGTCTCTACCGTGCGAGCGGCGTCCACCTTGAGGAATCGCTCGGGTGAGGAGCTGAGAACCGTGACCTCGCCGAGGCGCAGAAACGCGGCGTAAGGAGCGGGGTTCAGTCGGCGTAGGCGCTGGTAGTAGGCGAAATCGTTCGCCGGTGCGTGCAGGCGGCGCATCAGCCACCCACCGGACAGTGCGGCAGGAGCCCAGGTCTCTTTGGCGCGTCGCGCTCCCGCGGGAAAAACCGTCGGGCCGTCTCAGCCGTCTCTCCGGGCGCACAGGCCCCTATCTGACGGAAAGCAGAGGCGGACGACGAGCGTGGCGGCGAATGGGAAGAGGCGCCCCAGGGAAGTGGAGGCGGCCTTCGTCCTCCTTCTCGTGGCGATTGCGACGATCCGCTGTCCGGGATGGGATTCATCTCGACGTCGATCACGGGCTGGACCGCCGCCCTCGCGCTTCTCCTCCTGCCCGCCTGGGCAGCCCTGCACGACAGCATCCGACAGCAAGGCCCACTCCGCCATCCCGGGCCCGCCCCGGACGCGGTAACCCGCCCTTGCCCACCGTGCTTGCCGGACACGAGCCCCTGCTCGTCCTTCAGCAGCGCCCAGTGCTCAACGAGCGCGCAGGCGGCGCAACTGATCTCGGCGAGGCGCCGGCTGTCGGCGACGTGCCGGCTGTCGGCTGCGCGGTGCAGCCGACAGCCAACAGCGCCAGGGCCACGGCGCGTACCGGTCACAGAGTCAGAACGTGCCTGCGGAGTTGCACTTGGCCTTCTGGTTGATGCAGTCCTTCACGCGGTGTCCGAGAGCGGCGTTGTCCCAGGCGTTGAAGAAGTCACCGTGGATGGACGACGCCATACCCGAGGCCAGCTGGAAGCCTGCGGCGCTACCGCTGGTCGGGTAACTGGTGACGAAAGAGAGGTTGGGGATGGCGACGGGGTAGGCGCCGCTGCACTTGCCGTCGTAGGTGAACGCCACGTGCGACTTGTGGTCGGGACTGTCGAGGTTCTTGCCGTCCCAGCAGTCGGGGAAGACGAGCTGGTGGGTGAGGTGGGCCTTCGGGGCACAGACCGGCCAGTTGCCGTCGGCGCTTCTGCCGATCTCACCGCCCTCGCCGGCGCACCAGAACTGGCCCGGCGATCCCGCCGGGGTAGGCAACTGTGTCCTGGAGTTACCTGCGATCATGCGGAATCCCTCCGGGAAGGGCACAGTCGCTGAGGGGTCGGGGAGCCGGGAACCGTAGTAGACGATCATGCCCTCGGGTTCGACGGCCGTGTTGTTCTCGTAGAGAGTGGGGATCCAGTACGCCGAGAGGTCGTCCGGAGGGGTGCAACTGGTCGGCGTGTTGGCCCGCAGCGACTCGGTCGTGGAGAACGCGTCGGTGCTCTTGTTGCCGAAGAAGCTGTGCATGTGGGACGCGCCGGGAAGGCCCGGCAGGACGATGGGGTCGTCCGGCTTGGAGTGACTGTAGGTGCAGGTGGCGTTGAACTCCGGAACCCGGACCACACCGGCGGGCACTGCGGCCGGCGTCATCGCACGGAACTGCGCCAGCTGAGCGTTCCACTTGGCCTGGTCGACGGGAACCCATCCAGCCGCTGTGCCATCCCCCGCGCCGACGAAGGAGAACCAGTTGATGTTGACGAAGTCGTTGGGTGTCGTGCCGCGCAGCACGGCGAACACCGTCTGTGAACCGGTGGGGTGGGTGGTGACTTCGGTGGCCTGGGTCGCCCAGTTCTGCCAACCGCCGGTCGGGGAGACCGGTATGACGGCCAGTAGCGGTCCGGTCAGGCTGGCGGTGCGCAACTCCACTGTGCCCGAGCCGACGGCGGAAGCGATCCGGGCCGACACCGTCAGCCGGCCGGCCGCGCCGAGGTCGACGTTGTCGAAGCGCAGCCAGTCGCCGTCGGCGAGGAACGCGGCGTTCTGCCCGCCTCCGGTGTCCGAGGTCGCCTCTAACGCGACACCTGACTGGGCTGCGTAGGACTCGGCCTGGACGGTGACCGTCGCGGCCTGCGCCTGCTGGGCCGAGACGGTCAAGCTCAGGGCGGCGGCCAGCACGACCGCCAGAGTGTTCACCAACAGTGTGTACAGATGGACAGGATATTTACGCATGTCACTTCCTCACGGGCATCGGGGGTGAAGGGCCTGCTTCTTGCCGGAGAACAGCGATGGGGAGAGCAGGAGCCGGGCAGCGGCGTGGTCCGGGCGCCCCAGGCCGCCCCGAGGGGGCGGGTGGAGCGGCCCGGGAGCTTCGCGAACGCTGGACGGCTGGGGGGCTGGGGGGGGCTGGGGGCTACTGATAGACCCGCACGTAGTCGACGAGCATCTTGGAGGGGAAGGGGGTGCTGGCGTCTGTCGGGCCCGGCCAGTCACCTCCGACCGCCAGGTTGAGGATCATGTAGTGGGGGTGGTCGAAGATCCACGGTCCACGTGTCTGCTCCACCTGGTCTTTGTCGAGGGAGAAGACGGTCCGGCCGTCCAGGCTGTAGGTGATGCCTTTGCTGTTCCAGTCGGCAGCCCAGGTGTGGAAGTCGTCGGAGAAGTCGGCGTTCCCGGGCAGTGTGTACGGCGCGCCGATTCCGCCTCCGCCGTTGTAGGCGGGCGCGTGGACGGTCGAGTAAGCGGTCTTCACGTCCTTGCCGAGGACTTCCACGATGTCGATCTCGCCGTTGTACGGCCACGGCCGGCCCGTCAGGAAGTCGCCGCCCATCATCCAGAACGCGGGCCACAGACCGTTGCCCTTGGGCACCTTGATGCGTGCTTCGACGCGCCCGTAGGTGAACTGGAACGTCGCGCCGGTGTTCATCCGCGCTGAGGTGTACTGACAGGTGGTGCTGCCGCTCAACGGGTCACGCGGGCACGACGATCCGGCGGTGACCTCCTTGCGTGCTTCCATCACCAGGTGTCCCGCCCCGTCGAGTGCGGCGTTGCGGTGGTCGCTGTAGTACTCCAGCTCGTTGTTCGGCCCAGTGCCCGGATCGGCCCTCCACTTCGAGGCGTCGGGCTTGCCGCCTGCGGCGCCGTCGAAATCGTCGCTCCACACCAGCCGCGGCGGGTTCGCGGGGTCACTCGGCAGGGGCGGAGCCTGTATCGGATCGCCGCCCGTGCCGTACACCTGGAACTCCCACAGCGAGTAGCCGTAAGGGGTGGCACGCTGCGTCCCGTACATGCGCACATAGCGGCCGGTGCCGGAGACAGCGAGCGTCTGCTTGAAGCCCGTGCCGGACGTCGTCGAATAGATCGGCGTCCAGTCGGCTCCATTCGACGAGACCTGGATCTGGAAGGACTTGGCATAGGCGGGATCCCACTGCAGGACGACCTTGTCGATCTGCGCCGTCGCGCCGAGATCGACGGAGATCCAGCCTGGATCGGTCCATCCCGTGGTGGAGCTTGTGGCCCAGCGAGAGGCAGGATCCCGGTCGAAAGCCCTGGCCGGCGTGCACTCCCAGCAGTTCTGGTCGGTCTGGGAGGAAGAAGCCGCGCCCGGCCTGCCGTAGGAGAGCAGTCTGTCGGCGTTACCGCCCGGACCGCCGGCACCGGCAGTGCCGTACACCTGGAACTCCCACAGCGAGTAGCCGTAAGCGGTGGCACGCTGCGTCCCGTACATGCGCACATAGCGGCCGGTGCCGGAAACGGCCAGGTTCTGGGTGCCGCCTGTGCTCGTGGCCGTCTGGTGGACGACTGTCCACGTCTGCGCGTCGCTCGATACCTCGATCCTGAACGCCGTGCCGTACGCGGCTTCCCAGTTGAGGACGACCCGGCTGATCTCGGCACTTGCCCCGAGGTCGATCTGAATCCACTGCGGGTCGGTGAAGGCGCTGGACCAGCGCGTCCCGGGGTCGCCGTCGACGGCGCTCGGAGCGCTGAAGACTCCCTCGGTACTCGACGCGGTGGCGGGCTTTCCCTGAGAGAGCAGGACCTCCGCTGCCTGAGCGGAAGGGGCGGGGAGAGCGATGAAAGCGAGCAGTGAGGCCGCGAGGGCCAAGAATAAGTTGAAGCGGCGCAGCAGCGTTTGCATGGGCGACTCCTCAAGCGGGGGGGAGGTGAGGGAGCGCTCCCTGAAAGGGAGAATGGAGGGGCTGGTAAAGGCTGTCAAGAGCTCTTTCACCTTGAAAAAACAGCGACGTAACGTCTACGACAAACGGAGGGAGCGGTCTCTCATGATCCGGGTGGCACACCGACAGCCACGGGGGTGGCGCTGAGGGAGACGCGCTCCCGCGCATGCTCATGCCGCCCCGGCCTGCGGATACGCTGCTTACCTCGCCATGACGCAGAGCCGGAGGTCGCCCCGATGAGAAAACCCGCTCCGCGCACGAACCCGGGCGGCGGCACAGGGGACGGACAGGTATGAAACGCCCCACTCTCGAAGTGGTCGCTGCCCGAGCGGGCGTGTCCAAATCGAGCGTCTCCCGTGTCATCAACGGCGAGACGACGGTCGCCCCGCAGATCCGAGACGTCGTCATGCGCGCCGTACAGGAACTGGGCTACGTGCCCAACGGGGCGGCACGCAATCTCGTCACCCGCCGCACAGACACGCTCGCCGTGGTGGTCTCCGACCCGCCTCAAGGAGTCGTCTCCGACGACCCCCTCTTCTCCGCGGTGGTCCGCGCCGTCAGCAGAGAGCTCGAGACGGCGGGCAAACGGCTCGTACTCATGCTCGCGGAATCGGACCAGAGCCGGACCAGAGTCGTGCGGTACATCGCTGGCGGGCATGTGGACGGCGCGCTCCTGGTCGCCCTGCACGGTACGGATCCGCTGCCGGCCGCACTGGCCCGGCAGGGCCTGCCTGTCGTGTCCTTCAACCGCACCTCCGCACCGGACGTCCCGTACGTGGCGCTGGACAACGCCGGCGGAGCGGCACTGGCCGTGCGTCATCTTCTGGAGCGCAGTCGGCGCCGGATCGCCACCATCACCGGGCCGCTCGAACTGTACGAGGCACGTGAGCGTCTCGATGGCTACCGTCAGGCGCTGCGTGACACCGGCCGTCGCTCCATCGTGGCACTGGGCGACTTCACCAGAGCCTCCGGCGCCGAAGCCATGCGGCAGCTCCTGGAGGACGATCCCGATCTCGACGCGGTGTTCGCAGCCAACGACCTGATGGCGATCGGAGCCCTGCGCACCCTCCGTCAAGCGGGCCGACGTGTCCCCGAAGACGTGGCGGTCATCGGCTTCGACGACATAGAAGCCGCGTCGTACACCAGTCCCGCGCTCACCTCGGTGCGCAGCCCGATGGCCGACCAGGCGACCGCCGCCGTCCACCTGCTCCTCGGCCTGATCGACGGCGGCCCCACAGGGCCGGTCATCATGCCGAATGAACTCGTGGTGCGCGAATCGACCTGATCTCCCGTAGTCGCTCGCGCCGCTCCCGCCGCTCCAGTGCGGTCCGTACTGGTCGAGCGGGTTGCGGTTGCGGTCGTAGGCGCTGCTCGCCCAGCAGTTGATCGTTACGGCATAGGGGTGCTCGGGCAGCTGGCGGTTGAGCGTCCCGAGCCCCCGGACGTAGGCGCCCTTGAACGAGGGGCCGTCATCTGTGCGGTTGTCGCCCTCACCCGGTTCGCGAAGTACGCCTACGGTTCACCGGGGTCGACGGCAACCGGCTCACCTGCTTCCCCATCAACACCAAGGACACCGCGATCGCCGAGCTGGAGCTGCCGCACCACCACCGGGCCCAGGCCGAGGACCGCATCCGAAATGCCCGTGACACCGGCCTGCGCAACCTGCCCCTGAACACCACCGCGCAGAACCAGCTCTGGCTGGAGATCGTCCAGCTCGCACTCGCCCTTCTGGCCTGGCATGCCGATGCTCGCACTGACCGGCCAGGCCCGCCGCTGGGAAACTTCGTTTCCGGCGGTTCTCTGCGGCTGCCCAGTTGATCACCACCGGCAACGTCAGGAGCAGCGCAGCAGGATCATGAACCCGTAGTCCATGTGGAGCTGTTGGTGGCAGTGGAACAGGGACAGTCCTGGCTGGTCGGCGGTGAAGTCGAGGTCGAGTGTCTGGTAGCCGCCGAGCATGACGACGTCCTTGTGCAGCCCCTGGGTGGGGGTGCCGGCGATGTGGGTGACCTCGAAGGTGTGGCGGTGCAGGTGGAGGGGGTGGATGTCGTCGCTGGCGTTGCGGAACCGCAGCCGGTACCGCTTGCCGCGGTCGATGTCCAGCACCGGCTTGTTGGTGTCCATGGAGAAGGGGACACCGTTGAGCGGCCAGACATTGAACCCCTTGTCGGCGGCGTTGCGCTTCTCCACCAGCAGGTCGATCACGTGGTCGGGCCGGGTGGTGGGGGAGCCGGACCGGGCGAAGGTGCGGTAGTCCCAGGTGAAGCGGGGCGGTGCGATCCAGCGCGGGGAACCGCTGCGGCCCGCGTATTCCACCACGGTGCCCATGCCGCCTTTCCGGTCGTCGTCGGACAGGTCCCCCAGCACCCACACACCCGGATGGTTCATTTCCACCACCGCCGAGACACGTTCGGCGGTGCCGATCCACAGCACTGGCACGCTGGTCGGCAGGGGTACCGGATTGCCGTCGAGCGCGACCACTTTGAAGGTGTGGCCGGGCAGGACAAGGCTGCGGATCTCGGTGGCGCTGGCGTTGAGGACGTGGAACAGCACGCGCTGGCCGGCCTTGACCTTGATCGGCTGACCGTGGCCCAGTTTGCGGCCGTTGATGCTGAACGCGCGGTAGCCGACTTCGTAGCCGTGCGGCATCCCCCGGGCCAGTGACTCGGCCATCGCCTTCTCGCCCCTGCGCTTCAGGTCCGGCACCGGGGAGCCGGCCAGGAAGTTCTGAGCCATGTCCCCGCCGTGGCTGAGGGCGGGCCCGAACTCCTTCAAGACCAAGAACACTTCCTGGTCGTACGCGCCGGGGTTGGCTTTGGGCTCGATGTACACCGGGCCCGCCTGACCGGAGTACGTGCTCCGGGACAGGTCACTGTGTGCTGGCACGTGGGTGTGGTAGAAGCGGAAACCAGCCGGCCCGGGGGTGAACGACAGTCGCCGCATCCCGTGCGCGGGGATGTACGGGGTGCCCTCCTCCGAAGCTCCGTCCACGTCTGCGGGAACCCGCTGGCCATGCCAGTGCAACAGCTCGGGGGTGCCGGTGTCGTTGTGGACGTCGACCACGACCGGGCGACCCTCGGTGAACCGCAGCAGCGGACCGGGGAACTGCCCGTTGTAGACCGTGGTGGAAACGATCGTGTCCGGCGCGAGCTCCACACGCCCCGTCGCGATCCGCAGCGTGTAATCCGCCTTCCCCGAGGGACCGGCCGTCACGGAGGGCACGGTGGCTTCACAGGCGGCTACCGCACCGGCACTGCCCGCGCCCAGCAGGGCCACGCCACCCAGTCTGAGGACATCGCGACGAGCAATCGGCACGGTTCCGCTCCCTTCCACCAAATTCCCGGCGGCAACCCCGGCGTCCAGACCCACACCGCTCCTCACCAAGAGCGAAGAAGCCAATGCGCAGGGTAAACGCATGACCCGGCGAAAGAGGCGGAGGCCGCCTCGTACGGCGCGGCGGTCCCGCCGACCGCAGGAAATCGGTTCGACGAGGCGGCATCTCTGTTTCCGAGCCCTTTAAGACCGTGTCCTACATGGTCAGCTTGAGGAGGCGCTTGTAGCAGCAGAGAGCGGCTGCGAGTCCGAGAAAGGCCAGGTAGTTGCCTGGTTTACGCTCGTATCGGTGGTTGAGTCGGCGGTAGCCGGTCAGCCAGGACATGGTGCGCTCGATCACCCACCTGCGCCGGCCGAGGCGTTGGCTGGAGTCGATGCCCTTACGTGCGATACGGACCCCGATGTGTTTGCCCCAGAGCCATCGTCGCAGGTGGGGGATGTCGTACGCCTTGTCGGCGTGGAGGCGGCGAGGCTTCGAATCCGTCGCGTGGGATTCGTGTCCCATGTGGAAATGGGACAGCATCGGCTTCAGCGCGAGGCTGTCGTGGGTGTTCGCCGCGGAGAGCCCGACGCGTAGGGGCAGCCCGTCCGCGTCGGACAGGACGTGCATCTTGGAACCTGCCTTGCCCCGGTCCACGGGACTCGGACCTGCAAGTTCGCCCCTTTTTTGGCGCGAACGTGTGCGGAGTCCAGGACCGCCCGGGACAGGTCGATCAAGTCCCGTTCATCCAAGAGCTGGAGAATCTTCTGATGCAGCCGACCCCACACACCGGCTCTCGACCAGATGACGAAACGGCGGTGCACGGTCGACTTCGACGCCCCGAAGCACGGCGGTAAGGCCCGCCAGGCGCACCCGCTGACCAGCACGTAGATGATCGCCGCGAAGACCGTCTCATCATCGATGTTCGCGACCCCGCCCCCTTGCGGCCGCACCCGAGCCGGCGGCAGTAACGGCCTCGCTATCTCCCACAACCCGCCCGGAACGATCCATCCCCAGCGTCCACTCCCCATGCCCAGTACAACCGTCAACTGACCATGTAGGACACGGTCTTAGTCGCTTCTGAGGTGGAGCCGGTGGAGTGTCCAGCCGTCCAGGTCCTCGATGCTGAATCTGACCCGTGACCGATCAGTCGGCCGTCCATTGCGGCCACCTCTTGGCCGTGGCGGAGACGCGCTCCGCCAGGGGCGGCAGCGTCGCCTCGGCGTGTTTGACGGCCTCGTAGAGCTGCTTCAGCATCTCGGTGTTGCGGTCCACGTCGTTCTCCAGGCTGTTGAGTACAGCCTTGCACTCCGCAGCCGCGCTTTTGCCGCGGTTCAGCAGAGTGGACCACTTCTGATCCAGGTCGGGGTCGGGCACCCGCAGATGGCGCCGGGCGGTGGCCGTGTCGCGGGCCAGCCCGTTGCAGACAGGGCGAAGAGTATCGGCGTCGCCGGTTCCGTTATCGGTGTTCAAGTTTTGCACCCACGTCGCGAGTTCGAGGTAGCGGCCGGACAGTGCCACGAGGTCCTCCTGGCCGCCTGCCTTGTACCAGGCCAGGAGCTGGAAGTCGCGTACCTTGTCGTCGGTGTCGACCGGTTCGGCTCGGACCGGCACGGCCGAGAACGGGCTGCCACCGGCCCGCTGCGGGTCGACAACAGCGGCTGTGAGAACGAGCCCGGCCACCACCGTGACGGCTACGACGGCCCGGTCCGGCCAGGAGGGTCGTACGGTGTCGGCGGGCAACGACGTGCGTTCTGTGCGGGGCCATTGGGACATGACGGTCGCGGCGAGGGCGGCGCCGAAGAAGACCGGTGTTACCGGAGGGATGAGTATCTCGGTCAGTATCCAGGAGGTGCCGGGCAGCCAGTGGCAGGTGTTGGCCATGACCCGCAGCGGACCGACGCAGCCGTCGGCAGCCTGGAGGACGAAGTAGCCGGCCACCATGCCGATGTGCGCGATGGCCGCCGCTGTCAGGGCACGGGGCAGGCGGTGTGTACGGGTGGTCGCGGCGACCACGGCCGCCGTGCCCACTACCCCGGCCCACAGGGCAACCGTCCGCCACCACAGGTAGACCGCCTGGAAGGCGAGGGTCCGCTCCTCCAGCGCGGGGCGCCAGGAATGCATGTATGCCATCGCCGCTGCTACGACGGCGACGCCCACGACCCCTCCGGCCAGCCCGGCCAGCACGGTGGAGCGCAGCCCTGCCGTCCTGGGCCGCCTCAACAACAGCAGCGCCGGGTACGCCCACAGAACGACCGCGCCGGCGACGGTCGTCAGGTACGTGCCCGCGACGGCCAGGTTGATCAGGACCGAACCGATCCAGGGCAGCACGGACTCGTACTGGGGAAGGCTGTTCCAGGGGCCGGGGAACATTTGCCGGGCGAGCTCGGACAGACCGCCAGCCTTGAGGAAGTTTCCTGTCATCCATAACTGTCCGTCGCGCAACCACCAGTTCAGTCCGCCGGCCGCCACCACGGAGCCCGCGGCTGCCGCGGCAAGGACGGCCCGGCGTGGCACGGCACGCTCGCCCGGCATGGTCCGCAGGTGGAGTTGTGCGCACTGGGCGAGCCAGGTGATGTAGACGACGGAGCCGAGGAGCAGGACGAGGAGAGGTTCCGCGTGCTCGGGCGTCCAGTCGGGCGCTGCGGTCGGCCCGGACAGCAGCTCCCCGCAGACCAGACCGAACCCGAGGGCGAGCCCCGCCCGGATACCCCTGGGGCCGGCCGTCCGGTTGTGGGCGGCGTACAGGGCTGCCCGCCAGACCGCGACCGTCACGACGCACGCGGCCAGGGCTCCGACGACCCAGGCGGCAACGCCGCTGTCCCACACCGCGCTCAGGCTGTTTCCGGTGACGAGCGTGACGACACCGAGCAGGAACAGCGGCACGTCCGTCAGGGCGAACAGCCCCGCCGGGTTGTGCAGTGAACGCCGTCGCTCGGACCAGGAGGGGTGGCTGCGCCATAGCGCGGCAACGGCCCTCAGCGCCGACCGGCCTTGTGCACGCCCCTCTGACTGCGCCTGCCAGACGGCCGGGTCGGCGCCCAGGGCGACCGCGCCCAGGTCGGCGTACAGCTCGCGGTGGCGCAGGGTGTCGGCGCGAGCCAGGACGACCAGCAGGAACAGGAACGCGGCGACGCCGATGGCCTTGATCGTGGTCGGTCGGCCGGCTGGCCAGAAGACCTCGTCGGCGCCCCAGAACACGCCGAAAAACTGTGCCGCGACGAGGCTTCCGCCGATCAGGAGCGTGTAGGGGACGACGACCAACGCCAGGAAGACGCGCCACAGCGCTGTCACCGCGTAGGCGATGTCCACGTCCCGGTTGCGGATGTGGGCCAGTTCGTGCAGGACCACGGCCTCGAAGCGAGCGGTGTTCACACGACGGGTGTGCAGCAGGCCGTTGTTCAAGCACAGCGTGCGCCGGCCGGCCCGGCCGTAGACGACCGCGCCGGGATCTAGCGCGGACAGGTCGACCACGAGATCGGGCAGGGACCGCACCCCGGCACGCTCTGCCAATGCGACGACCTCGGCCCGCACCTCACCCTGCGGATCCCCCGTGTGCAGCGGTTCCACGCCGGGCTGGCTCCGCTTCCGGCGCGGAATCAGCAGATACAGCCCACCGGCCGCCAGCAACACGGCACCGGTGCCGGCCAGCCCGTACCAGCGTGGAACCTCCTCTGTCTTCTCGACGCACGCCCGCACTGCGTCTTCCTGTGCCTGGTCCCGGAACAGCTCGTCGATCAGCTTGCCCCCAGGGTCGTACCCGGCGGCGAACTGGCACACTGTCGCCACGTCCTCGTACGGCAACGGCCGCAGGATGCTACTCAGCATCGCGACCGTGGCTACCACCATGGCGACGGCCAGCACGAGGAACCGCAGGGTGGTGCCCGCAGGTAAGGCGCCGGGGTCAGATCCTGCAGAAGCGGAGGGGACGGTCCCGGAATCCGGGCGAGGTGCCGTGGTCTCAGTGCCGTTGCTCATGTCCTTGACGTTCCGTCCTGGTCGGATTCCTCCGCGCCGGCGAGCGCCAGCCTCGCGACCACACTGTCCGCCAGGACCTCTGCGTCCGGCTCGGGGAGCCCGCGTCGTACCGCTTCCGCACGGACCCGGCTTCGTACGGCCGCCAACTGGTCCCGGTCGAAGTCCGGGACCTCGGGCGGGGCAATCTGGCGGCGGCCCGGCGGGCGCAGGCGCCCCAGGGCGCTGGTGGCACGGGACAGCAGGCGGCCCGTCGCGTCCGCTACCGCGGCCCGGCACGCCTCGTCAACCGCCAGCAGCACGACGGGCGTGATAAGCGCCGTGGCCTCGGAAAGGCCGAAGCCGAGAGGGTCGCCGCCCCTTCCGTCGCTCGCCTGTCGCACCCGATGTACGACGAGCCCGTAGTCCAGCCCCGCCAGATCGTCGACCAACGGGCGTTCCTCAGGGGCCCGTTGGTCCACGACGTCCCGCACCACGTCCATCACGGTCGCACGCATGCGTCCCCTCTCCCGCAGTCCCACACGGTTCCGCCGACCACTCACCTGCCACCCGCGACAGCCTTCCACTTCATCCGCACCGTCAGCAGGTGTTCAGGAAACTGAACGCTCTACCGGTGTTCCCTGTCCGGATACTCCCCGAACCCCTGATCAGACGGTTCGTGGTGGTCAGGCGGCCATCCGCAGCCGCCCGATTGCCTCACTCTCGGGCGGCTCCATGTCCAGGTGCCAGGTCCCCGAAGCGGCGGATCTTGCTGGTGATGTACGGCGTGACGGTCGCCAGGTCGACCGGGTCGACCTCCCAGCCCTCGTCGACGAGGTCGTTGACGACCTTCGTGATGTCCTGAGCGGTGTGGAAGATCAGGCAGTTCGCGAGCAGCTCGTTGAACTTGATGATCTTCTCCTGGTGCACCGGGTCGTTGTCCTGGAGGACGTCGGAGGCGAACATCAGCCAGTTGCTGAACTTGTGGAACACCTCAACCTTGTTCGTCATCGCCTGGATCGACTCCCGCAGTTCCGGTTCCGACAAGAACCGCAGGAGCACGATGGTGCGAATCACGCGCCCCAGCTCGCGGTACGCCTGGTAGATGCGGTTGCGGCGGGACTCGTTGCCCAGGCGTGGCAGCAGCGCGGCCGAGGAGAGCTTCCCCTCCCGGATGGACAGCACCACGCGCATGAGGTCCTCAAAATGGTTCTCGATCAGCCGCCAGTTGGTGACGTCCTTCTCCGGATCGCCGAACAGCGGGTCGATGTGCTGGTACTTCACCGTGGAGCTGACCCGGTAGAAGGTCAGGTCCTTCCAGTTGCGGATGCGCGGCAGCAGCTGAACACCGAGCATGTGCGCGAGCCCGAAGACAGGCAGCGACTGGCCTTGCGTATCACCGTGCACGATGTCGACGGTCACCTCAGTCCGGCCAGCGCCGTCCGCAGCCGATCGACATCGATCCGGCCGCGGTTCAGGCCGCCGTACATCGCTCCGTGCCCACGTCGATGCTCAGGCAACAGCGTCAGATCGACCACGGACTGCACCGCACCGTCCGCGCACAGCACCGCGTCCACCAACTCGAACAGTTCGTCGCGCCGAGCGGTCAGACACTCGTAGAACTCGCCCCGGAAGCGTGACGCCTCCGCGAACGCTTCCCTCCGGACAGCATCAAGCAGAAGACTCACCCTCACTGTCCCTTCTCGCGAGATCTTCCCTCTGTCTCACCTGACCTTGTTCGGTTTGCACGCCAGAGACAAGGTCAAGTGAGACACCCCAGGCCAGAGCGCTGCCGATCGACGGTCATCGCACGCAGAAACGCAGTTGGCCGACAACGTCAAGTGAGACGACGGGGCTCCAGCGTCTCATCGCACTTTGTCTCTCCGCAGGTCAGCGCGTTGCGCGGAGGCAAGATCGAACAAGAAGGGACACTCACGGCCTTCGTCTTGGTCACGTGCACCTTGGTCGGAGCACATGATCAGACGAAGGCCGCCCCCACGTCCGGCAAATCCCCAGGTGAGCGACTCAGTACGAGACGCCGTTCGAGGCCGGAAGATAAAGAACAAGCTAAGCGGGGTCGGGCCAGTGACCACGAAACCACCGCAGGTCCTGCCACTGCTCGAGCCAGCGAGCGGCTGGCCAGCAGCCGGGTACTCTCCTCGAAGATCTCCTCGGCCCGGCCCGTCGTTCCCGGCAGGGGGCTATGCCTCGTTGGCCGCGTCCAGGGCGTACACATACTTGTCGCGGCTGACGTACACCACCTCGTCGGCGACCGCCGGCGTCGAGGAGACCTCGCCGCCGGTGTCGAGCACCCATTTCTCGGCCCCGGTCGTCGCGTTCTGGACCTCGTCTCGGCGCACAGCGACGGGGCGGCGGCCCCGCGCGATATCCGGCTCCCCTACTACGGCGCTCTTGTGCACCTGGAGGCACCGGAGATCACCGATGGCCTCCTGCACGGCCGGTGGACGGCACCGACGGCGCCAGCCGACGTGTATGCCCTGGCCGGAGCACTGTGGCAAGGCTGGACCGGTACCTGGCCCGTCGACTATGCAGCCGCCGGCATCGACCCGGCTCCCGGTGCCCCCGAGGCCAAGCGCCGGGTCATCGCCGCAGGCCAGCATCTACGGCCGGTCGCCGCCCTCCCCGGGTACGGGCCCCTGCTGCGGCGTGCCCTTTCTACCGACCCCGAAGTCCGGCCGAACGCACGGCAGATGGCCGCCGAACTGCGTGCCCTGGACTGTACGGAGGTGCTCCGGTGACCGCCCCCGTGGTCAGGCTCGCCAGGGCAGGCGACGCGGACGAACTGACGCGCGTGCACGTCGAGGGCGGGCTCGGCCATGTGGTGACCGACGTCTGGCGGAATACCCACCGCGCCGACCTCGCCCGCCGTCTGCTGGCTGCCGACCCGGATCTGGTGGCCGTCGTCGCCGTCGGCAGCGGCGGCGCAGGGATGGAGATCGTTTCCGCCGCAGTCGGGTTCATCCACCCCGCTCTGTGCCGCCCTGGCAGTTCTGCCGGCCGCTCCGCGCACCTAGCGAGCGTCGCCACCCTGCCTCGCTTCCGCAGGAGTGGCTACGCCACCGCTGTCACCACAGCGTTCATTACCGAAGTGCAGGCCCGCGGCTGTCCGGCCATCACCCTCACCGCGACCGACGCCGGCGCTTGCCTGTACCGCGGGTTGGGGTTCGACCCCCATCCCCGGGCCATGCGCCTGGACCTGTCACAGGCGGCGGTCCGCCAGCGCCGTCCACTACAGCCGTACGCCGTGGAGCGGTGATCAAAGTGAACCAGCAGATGGGGCCGACGGTGCCCGTTGTGTCAGGCGCTCGCGACGCCGCCGTGCGCGTCGATGGAGGGTGGCAGGGTCCGTACGCGCTCGCGCAGGTCCTCAACCCCGGCCGCGTCGCTCCCGGCGAGCGCGGATTCGAGCTGTGCGAGGCGGGCACGCGACGTGGAGCGCAGCCGCGCGGCTGGCACGCGGGCAAGAACCTCTACCGCGCGCTGCGCGGCGTCGGAAGGCTGGACGACGGCCTCCGCTTGGGCCATGACCAGGGCGGCGGCGGCCCATCCCGGGGTTCCGACAGTGGCCGCACTCAAAGACGTCTCCGCGCAGGCCATCGCACGCTCCGCTCGTCCCAAGGCGCGCTGAGCGTCCGCTTCGTGCAGAGCGTGCTCAGCGGCGTCGTACCCGAACCGCCCGGCTGCCCACCCCTGTGCGTCGGCCTCCAGCTCCCGCGTCGCGTCGGCCAGCACGGCATCGGCCTCCCGTTCCCGGCCCAGGGCGGCGAGGGAAGGAAGCCGTGCCCAGGCGTGCAGTTGGGCCTGCGGCAGCCCGGAGGGCGCGCAGGCCGCGCCGCGCTCGGCGTGTGCCAGAGCAACAGGGTGCTGGCCCGCGGCCCGCGCGACCATCGCTTGAGCGCCCCAGGCCCAGGCCGTCAGCCGGGCATCGCCGACGCGGTCGCCGTAGGTGACGGCGGTGGCAAGGTGGACGCGCGCACCGGTGGGATCGCCGAGGTGGAAGGCGAGGTTGCCCAGCAGGGCGGAAAGCCAGCCGACGCCACGCCGCAGTTCAATCTCGATCCGCTCCGGAGTGTGGGTACTGCTGGTAAGGGCCTGCATCAACAGGCCCCGGGCCCCGTGCACTTCCATGAAGAGCGTGTGAGGCGGGTGCTTGCTGTAGCCGAGGGCGTAGTGCTCGATCGCGGCCTCGGTCAGATCCACGACTGCCGAGCTGCCCGCCGGGTCAGCGAGCAGCGCGAGGTGCAGAGAGTCCCGGACAGCCGGCAGACCGGCAGAGGTCGTCATGCTCACCATGCTTTCCCGTGCGGGAAGGACGCACGCTTCAGGCCCGGGAGCACTGTATACACTCGGCTGCCCCCACTCGGCTCGATCGCGGCCAGCGGCACGGTCGAGTCCAAGCTGTTCCGGCCGGGCCCGGTAGACCGTGCACAGCGCCTCTACGTACTCCGGGCTGGGCCATTCGTAGGGCCGGTGTTCCCATCGGCAGAGCATCGACTCCGACAGGCCCGGCGGCAGCAGTCCGCGGGACCGGTACAAGGCTCCGACCTGTTCGATGGTGCGGGACCGAGGCCAGCCGAGCGCCAGACGCCACGCCTCCAGCAGCCGTACCTCGGCGAGTTCAGCACAGATTACCTCGACCGTCTGTTCGACACCGCGACCGCCGTGCAGGCACCGTGCCCGGATCTCGGTAGCGGTCTTCTTGATAGCGGCGCGGCGCGATCGACTGACCGTAATCATTTACGCACCCCCGGCAATGAGGCTGACTGTGCGTCACGGTATCCGAGGAGCCGCCTCGAGGGGAGGGCGCTTGGGAACGGCGTTGCGGGCATTGCGAGTTGCCCGCAATGCCCGCAACCAGTGACGGCAATGACTCGGCTTCCTCCCGGCAGGACGATGTGTGGGCGCCGTGACCGTGCTGGCGCAGCGTCCCCGATCGCACGATCCGCGTACTCCACCGCCGACCGGGAAGCCCGGACCGCCGGCCTGCCGATGTGCAGCACACGATGTCTTGCCTTCACTACGACTGCTCGACCGTCCCCACAGCCGATGGGAGCGACCTCAGTGACCGCCACACCCCAGGACCTCGAAGGGACACCCCCGCGCATGACGCGACACACCCATGAGTGGGCACGCACACCGCTCTCCGGAGACGCTCTGGCCGCCGCCGACCTTCTCGCGGAGGCTGGCTTCGACGTCCGTACCGATCTCGGCCAGCACTTCCTGCGGTCGAAAAACGCGGCTCACCGGCTCTTGGACTGTGCCGAACTGCCGGACCGGGGGCAGGTCCTGGAGGTGGGGGCTGGGCTGGGCACGCTGTCCGGCGCGGTAGCCGAGACCGGCCGCCGGATCTGGGCGGTAGAGAAGGATGGGAGGCTGGGAGGGATCCTCCAGGACGTGCTGCGGCGGTTCGGCCCGCGGGCACGCGTCAGCATCTCGGACGTCCGTGAGGTGGACCTCGACGAGGGCCTCACCCACGGCGCTGTGCTCTTGGCGATCATGCCGTTCGACTGGGAGCTGTCGGCAGCGCTCACACGGCATGTCTTCGCTTCCACGCCGAAGGTGGAACGCGGGCTCGTGGTCGTGCCGAGCCGCACGCTGGACCAGTATCAGGCGGCAGGAGAGGAAGCGGGCGGCCTTCGACTGTGCGAGGTCGACGGAATCTCCCGCTCCGAGTTCTGGCCGAAGGCACCCGAGGCGCTGCGTGTCGTGTCCATCGAGAGGCTCCGATGAACACCCCGCCGCTGATCGTCACGAACGACTTCCACTCCAGCATCCCTGGGGGTCACGCCCTGCTGGCCGCCGCGCGCGAGCACCGGGCCCGCGGTGCATGGGTGGTGGACGCCGGGGACTTCTTCGGCGGCAACGCCTTCCACGAGTTCTCCCAGGGAAGGGTGGAGGAGCGGTTCCTGGCGGACCTGTACGACGCGCTCGTGCCGGGCAACCACGACTTCGCCGATCTGATGCGACTGGAGAACCCCGACCGGTTCCCGCCGGTGGTGTGTGCGAATCTCAGGCCGCCGAAGGGGTTCTCGGGCCGTTGGGAAAGCGGCTTGCTGCTTCCGGATCGCGGGCTGAGGGTGGGCATCGTCGGGTACCTGGGCCGACAGGCGTACGAAGCCGTCCCGGACCACGAGCGTGCCGGGTTCGAGTTCGTAGATCCGTCGGCGGAGCTGATCGCGGCCGAGCGGGACCGGCTGCTGTCCGCCGGGGCCGACATCGTGATCGGCGTGAGCCACAGTGGCTTCGGCCTCGACGTCGCCGATCAGGAGAATGGCTGGCCGCTGCCGGTGGTCGTATCCGGACACTGTCACGGCCCGTGGTACCACTGGGCGTCCGCTGGCCGGCATGTCGCCAAGGCGCCGGAGACCGGCCAGGGATTCCTGCGTCTCAGCCTTGATCGCCGCGGCGTCCACCAGTTCGCCGTCGAGACTGTCTCGGCGGCATCGGGCCCGGCAGCTCCAGATGGGCTGGCGGAGGCGCTGTCCCAGTACGCGGCCTGGGGCGCCGAACGGATCGGTGCTCTTCCCGCTCCTCTCCCGGACCGCGGGGACGTCGCGCGCCTGCTGACCCAGCGGGCGCAGGCTGCCACCGGCGCCGACGCCTTCGTCCTCAGTCTGTGGACCCTACGAGACGGGCTGCCGCAGACCGTCACCCGCCAGTCCCTCATGAACTGTGCCCCCTTCGACGCCGACCTCGTTCTCGTGGACGGCGAACGCGACATACAGGCGGTCCGCGATCAGGCGCGCCTGATCGGCGAGGAACTAGTCACATACCCCCCGTCCGCAGCTTCGACCTCTGCGTACTCGCTGGCGACCACGAGCTATCTCGCCGAACGGCTGGGCCTCGCGGCCCGGCCCGTCGTCCCGCCGCGCACGCTGCGCGGCATCCTCACCGATCTCGTTACGGAGTCCTGATGAGCGACGTGCTGGCCCTGGAAGGCCATGACCTGGTGCACGGCCCCACCGCACCGCGCGAGTTCGCGGACCGCCTCACCGGCGAAGGCGCCGGACAGTCGGTGGTCTCTTTTGAGGGCACGGACCACCGCCGCAACCTCGAACTGAGTCTCGGACTGCTGTCGGCGCTGGGCCCGGTGCTGAGCGTGTATCCGTCCGACGGCTGCTGGAGCGACCTGGAAGTGCGCACCGACGTCGACCCCGCCCGAACCCACGGGGCTGGCGAGAACCGGCTGCACGTCGACCTGGTGGACCGCGAGCTGAGCCCGCGCTACATCGCCCTGTACTGCGTCCGCGAAGACCCCCGAGGCGGGGGCGCATCAGCTCTGTCCGACCTGTGGGCCGCCGCCGGCGATCTGCCGGTCGCCGACCGGAACCTGCTGAGCAGGCCGGTCTTCTCCTACTGGACCGACGAGGGAGTGCACGGCGTTGGCGAGAGCCTCTCCCGGTTCGCTGTGCTGCCCGAGCGGATCGACGTCGGCACACCGATCCGCTTCACCAGCAAGATGCTCCCCCACCTCCGGCGAGGCGACCTCGTCGAGGCCGACAGCGACACCGCCCCTTTCATCACCGCAGCGTTCGACCGGCTGGTCGACGCTGCCTATCAGCACCGCACCACCGTCCGGCTGGCGCCGGGCCAACTGCTCGTTTTCGACCAGTGGCGCTACGCGCACGGTCGGATGCCGCTCGGGCAGGGGCAGGAAGCGGTGCCTGCCGGACAGCGGCGCCTACTCAAGCAGAGCTACGTGGGCCACGTGGGCACTGGCGGCGGTCTGTGATCCTCACCGGTTCCGCCATCCAACAGGCCGTTGCCCGCGGGGACATCACCATCGATCCGTTCGATCCGGACCTGGTCAATCCCAACAGCTACAACTACCGCCTCGGTGACGTGCTGAAGGTCACCGTCGGCACTCCAGCCGACCCCCGCAGGGAGACAGAGCTGGAGACCATCCGCATCCCGAACAGCGGGTACGAGCTGCGGCCTCGCACGGTCTACCTCGGCGCCACGGTTGAGCGGATCGGCAGCCCCCGCTACGTACCGACCCTGATCGGCCGGTCCTCGCTCGGGCGCCTCGGCTGCTTTCTGCAGATCTCCGCCGACCTCGGACAACTCGGGGCCGTCCACCAGTGGACTTTGGAGATCGTCGTCGTCCAGCCCCTCACTATCTATCCCGGGATGCGTGTGGGCCAGGTGTCCTTCTGGGACAGGGTCGGCGCCCCGATGCCCTACCTCGGCCACTACGGCATGCTCAGCGACCCGTCCCCCTGCTCCCCACGGGCCCTGGCCGGCGCTCCGGTACGAGAGGAGGCCGCGGCGTGATTCTCACCGGGCCCGAGATTCATACGCGGGTCAAGAACGGGGAGATCGAGATCTCCCCGTTCGCTCCCGCCCTCCTGAGCCCCAACAGCTACGACTTCCACCTCGGCGACACCATCGGCTGGTACTCAAACGAGAGCCTCGACTGCGCCCGGGAGAACCCGTTCGAATCGCACACGATCCCACCCGACGGCATGGTCCTCACCCCGGACCGGATCTACCTCGCCGCCACCGCGGAGCGCATCGGCAGCGACCACTTCGTGCCGATCATCCGCGCCCGCTCCTCCGTGGCCAGGCTCGGACTGTTCGTCCACGTCACCGCCGACCTGATCGACATCGGCTCGCACAACCACCTCACACTGCAACTGCACGCGGTGCAGCCCGTGAGGATCTACCCGAACTTGAGGATCGGGCAGGTCACATTCTGGACGGTCGAAGGCGACATCGTTCTGTACGACGGCAAGTACCAGGGCGCCGACCAGGCGATGCCCTCCCAGATCCACCGCGACTTCGAGAGGCGGTGACCCGGTGCCTCCCACGAAGGACTCGACCGCCACGGAACGTGTGGTGGCGGTGGTGGCCCACCCTGACGACGCCGAGTTGCTCGCCTACGGCACCCTGCGGCGCTACCGCCAGCTCGGCGCCGACGTCAGCGTGCTGATGGCGACTCACGGTGCCAACGGTGTCTCGCTCAGCGACGTGGCCCGCAGAGTCCGCCTCAACGGGGACGAGCGCGTACGCGAGGTCGAAGCGGCTTGGGACGGTGCGGGCGTCAAGGTGACCTGTCTCGGCCTCGCCGACGGGGCACTGCACGCCGACCGGATCCTGATCTCGGCCATCGAGAGCGAGCTCGTACGCCTGCGCTGCACCACCGTGATCACCCACAGCCCGCACGCGGACAACGACCACCAGGACCACCGCGCGCTCGCGGCGGCCACCGCCAACGCCGCCACCCGTGTGCCGTCCTGCCGCACCGTGCTGTACGGCGAACCGCACGCCCCGCGCAGCGCCTTCGCCCCGAGCGTCCTCGTCGACATCACGGCCTTCCTGGACGACAAGGTCAAGGCGCTGGCCCGGCACGAGTCGCAACGAGGCCGCTGGTATCTGGGCGAGACCTACACCCGCCAGCGCGCGGCGGCGGCCGGATGGCGGCTACGGCCCTCGGACACCGCGGCGGGCCGTGTCTTCGAGGCGTTTGAAACGCCCCTGCTCACCCTGCTGCACCCCGTGCCGGAACAGGAGTAGTCGTGATCTACATCGAGCAGCCACCGTTCCTGCCGTGGCTGGGTTTCTGCGAGGCGCTGATCGCCTGCACCAGCGTCGCGCTGTACGACGACGTCCAGTTCACGCAGGGCGGATGGCAGAACCGCAACCGGATCAAGACCGCCAACGGCTCCGTCTGGCTCACCGTCCCAGTGGCTCGCGCAACCGGGCAGCTCATCCGTGACACGCGGATCGCCGACGGCTTCGACGCGGCGCGCACGGTCAAAACGCTGCGCCTGGCGTACGGACGCAGCCCGTACACCGACGAAGCGCTCCAGGTCATCGAGCCGCCGCTGTCGACCGGTCACCGGTGGCTGGCCGACCTGAACACCGACCTCGTGACACAGATCGCTCTCGCGCTCGGCTCCCGCACCTCCCTGCTCCTCACCTCCCAAATGCCCTCGACCGCGGCCGACGGCAAGACCGAGCGGCTCGCACACATCTGCGCCGCAGCCGGCGAGCGCGAGCTGTGGGCCGGTTCGGGCACGCGGCAGTACCTCGACACCGCGACGCTCGCCGAACACAAGATCACCGTCACTTGGAACGAGTTCACCGGCCGGCACCCGCGCTATGCCCAAGCCTGGCCGAAGCAGGGCTTCGAACCGGGCCTGTCGGTCATCGACGCCGCCTGCGCGATCGGCTGGGCCGGGGTGTCGGCCATGCTCCGCGCCGGCCTGAGCACCTACCGCCCCGAGACACCCCCGGGAGCAGCCCGATGACCCGACCGCTCATCATGACCGGCGTCGACCTGCCCCTGGAGCCTTCCTGTGGCTCCACCATCTGGTGCAGTGACGTGTACCGGCAGCTCGCCCCCGACTTCCGCACCACGTTCTTGGCCCTGCCCGGATCCGGTGTGTGGCGGCACTCCTTCGAGGAAACCATCGACCTCGCCGCAGCGAAGCAGCCGTACGGCCCGCGCTTTACCCGGTACACCGAGGAGCTGACCGAGGAGGTCGAACGGCTACTGCGCCACCGTCGCCCCGACCTCATCCACGCCCAGCACCTGGGCTTCGGGCTCGCGCTGGCCTTCGCCCGCGCCAAGGGCAATACCCCCCTCATCTCCATCGCGCACGGCACCGACGTGATTGCCGCCGCCGAGAACGACCAGGCACGCAACTCGCTGATCGAGATCGTGACGGCCAGTACGGCCGTCGCCGTACCGAACGCCGCCATGGCCGACCAGGTGAACACCCTCACCCGGGGGAAGTTCACCGACCGCCTGATCACCGTCCCCTGGGGTATCCCCTTACCGGACCACCCCACCGTCCAGCCCACCAACAGGCGCCGGCTGCAGCTGCTGCATGCCGGGCGCCTCGACGCGAACAAGTCCACGACCACCGCGATCGAAGCCATGACCCGTACCGCCGGCGAGCATCACCTCACCGTCATCGGCAACGGCGACGAACTGCCCAGCCTCACAGCCCTCGTCGACGACCTCGGCCTCACTGCCCGCGTCCGGTTCGAGCCGTTCATGCCCCGCGAGCAGTTGTGGGAGCACTTCGCCGACTTCGACGCGTTCCTCTTCACCACCAAGCAGTTGGAGGCGTTCGGCCTGGTCGCCGTCGAAGCCCAGGCCCATGGACTCCCGGTCGTCTACGGCGACCTGCCCGGTCTGCGCCACACCCTTGGCGCGGGGGCCCTGGCCTATCAGCCGGGCGACGCCGCCGGCCTGGCCGCGTGCATCGACCAGCTCGCCGACGACCCCGGCCTCCGCCGCACCCTGAGCAGCGCCGCAGCGACCAGCGCCCGCCGCCACGACATCACCACGACCACCGCACACCTGCGCAACCTGTCGAAGACCGTGCTGGGAGCTACGCATGTCTGACACCCCGCTGTACGCCAGCCGCCTGTGGCCCCCCGTACGCCGCCGTGCCGCCGATGCGACGGCCTCCACCATGGACCTGCTGGAATCCCTCGGCTACGTCGCCAAGACCGACGCCACCGGCGTGTTCACCCTGCTCCCGCTGGGGTTGCGCGTCCATGACCGGCTCACCCGGATCGCCCGGAGAGCGTTCGAGGAACGCGGCGCGAACACCGTCACCTTCCCCACCCTGCAAAGCCGCACACTGTGGGAGCAGTCCAGCCGCTGGGCCGCCTACCAAGCCGAGGGCGCGCTGCTGACGGTGACGAGCAGGAGCGGCGAACAGATGTGTCTTGCCCCGACCTCCGAGGAGATCGCGGCCGCCACCGTGCGCGACCACCTGCGCTCCCACCGCGATCTCCCGGTCCGCCTGTTCCTCAGCACCTCCAAGTACCGCGACGAGATCGCTCCGCGCGGCGGGCTAATGCGCGGCCGCGAGTTCACCATGGCCGACGCCTACACCTTCGACACCACCCCCGAAGGAATGCGCACCTCGGTCAACCTCCTCAACGACGCCTGCCGCGCTGCCCTGCTGGAGATGGGCTTGACCGGCGTCTTCCAGGCCACAGCCGACGGCGGCAGCATCTCGGCAGGCCCAAGCACCGAGCACCTGATCCTCGGCGACACCGGGCAGAGCACGATCCTGGTCTGCGACCACTGCGGCCACCGCGGCGACACTGCCGTCCTACGGGCCCACCCCGCCCCGCAGAACGACCCCGTCGTCAACGTCATCGTCTTCGCGCTCACCCGCCACGACGGCTCGATCGCCCCGGCAGCCGTGGCGATCCGCTCCGACCTCCAGGTCAGTCCCCGCAAACTCGCCGCCGCCACCGGCGCCGCCCGCGTCGACCTCCTGGATCCAGCCCAGCTTCCCGAGCTGTTCGGCAAAGAGGCCGGCACCCTCACTCCCTGGGACTGCGCCGGAACGACCACCCTCTTCGACACCTCCGTCGCCCACCTGGAGAACTTCTCCATCTCCGACGGCGCCACCGGCCTGCGCCGCAACGCCGCCTGGTCGGGGACCGCCGGTCTGGAGGCCCTCTCTCCCACCGCCGACGACCTCCACCGAGCCGCCCAGGGCATGGGGTGCGGCCACTGCGAGGAAGGGCACTACCGCGAGGCCCGCGCCATCGAGGTCGCCCACGTCTTCGAGCTCGGCACCCAGTACGCCGCCCCGATGAACCTGTCCTTCACCGACGAGCACGGCACTGCGCGCACACCGTACATGGCCTGCTCCGGCATCGGCATCACCCGCTGCCTGCAGACCCTCACCGACCTCCAACGCGACAAGGACGGGCTCCGGTGGAAGGCAGGAACCGGGCCCGCCGACCTCCATATTGTCGTCCTGCGCCCTGATCTGCCCGCCATGCGCGAGCGCACCGACCAGGTCGTACGGCACCTGCGAGACCGCGGAGCGGCTCTGTTCGTCGACGACCGGCCCGAACCGGCCGGCGAGAAGTTCCGCTACGCCAACCTCCTCGGCATCCCGCACACCCTGGTCCTCTCCCCCCAGCAGGAAGAGGACGAGGTCGAGTTCATCGACCGGTGGGCCTCCCGGGCGCACCGAATACCAATCAGCCAGATCCCGGACACCCGGAGCCTGCGCTAACTCATCCGCATTCCCGCCTGAACCCACCTCAAGTCGCCGCTCAGCCTTTATCGCCCGGCGTCATAATTAGCCTGCCGAAAACCAATACAAAACCAGATCGGAAAACGAAGAAAGAGGTGACAAAAATTTGCCGCCAATACTGAGTGCGGCGTTGACGGCTCTTCTTCCTTTCTTCTAGCCTCGGAACCATCAGCGGGCCGTAGCTCAAAGGCAGGAGCACGGCATAAGTGTTGCCGAGGAGCTGGTTCGAATCCAGCCGGCCCGACCAAGTCACCGCCAGCCAGTGCTGCTCAGACGCCCAGCCCACGAGGCCGGGCATCGCTGGATACCAAGACATGGGCGTCCCCTTCAATGAAACGCGACTACGCGAGCCAGGTGCGATTTAGATGAAAATTGGAATTACCGGAGGCGGCAGCGCCGGACACGTCGTCCCCGCCCTTGCCGTAGCCGCTCGGCTCCCCGAACAGGGCGCGAAAGAACTCGTGTTCTTCGGACGCTCGGACAGCATCGAACACGAATACGCCAAGAAAGCTGGCATCCCGTTTCGCCCTGTGCCATCCGCGGGTCTGAAGCGTTACGGCTCGTGGAGCAACCTGCTGATGCCCATCACCGTGCTGCGCGGCATCGGGGCCGCAGTACGGGCCATGCGACGCGAACGGCCCGATGCCCTGTTCTCGAAGGGCTCGTACGTCTCCGTGCCCGTCGGAATCGCCGCCTGGCTCTGCCGAGTCCCGATCGTGGTCCACGAGTCCGACCACTCCCTCGGCCTCGCCAACAAGATCGTCGCGCGGATGGCCACCCGGGTCTGCCTGTCCGTCGCCGCCCCCGCCGGCACACCGCGATGGCTCGCCCGCAAATCCACCGTCACCGGCCTACCACTGCGCCACGACCTCGCCACCGGCGAACCGGAAAGACTGCGCAAGCGACTCGGCATCCCTGCCGGGAAGCCCGTACTGCTGATCTTCTGCGGCAGCAGTGGATCTCAGCGCGTCAACGACGCCGTACAGAGCCAACTCGAATCCCTGTGTGCGCGCTTCGCGGTCGTTCACGTCCGGGGGAAGGGAAACCTCGACCCTTCCCGTCAGGACGTACCGGGGTACTGGCAACTGGAGTACCTGCACGATGAGATGGCCGATGCCCTATGGCTCGCCGACCTGGTGATCGGACGCGCCGGCGCAACGACGCTTGCCGAGCTCGAAGCGCTCGGCAAGCGGGCCGTACTCATCCCGCTGCCTGCCACGGTCAGCCGCGGCGACCAGCTCGACAACGCCGCCACCTACGCCCGACGACACCCGGGACAGTGCATCGTGGTCCACGACGACGAGCGGCTATACGACGGAGCGTCTCTCGCCAAGGCATGCATGGAGCTGGCCGGCAGCCCCAGCCGGTCCACGCGGGAGGGGCCCGATCCGAAGGTCATCCACCGGGCTTCCGACTTAATCGCGCAGGAGACCGTTGCCGCCGCCAGGCGAGGGCGCAACCGTCAAGCGCGGTAGGGCTTGCTCAGCCGTCGTGGTGCCCGTACATGGCAAGGATCTGCTCATCGGACTCACCACGATGGTAGACGTGGAAATGCAGGTGCTGCGACTCCTGGTACAGCCCGACGTTCGTGGTGACAGAAGCCGCGCCGTGCTCTTCCTTGATCTGCGCTGCGACCTGCCGTACAACCGCCATGACCTTCGTCAGCAGCTCCTCACCCCCGTCACCAAGATCAATCAACGACGGAATGTGCTCCTTCGGCACCACCACCACATGCACCGGATGCCCAGGGTTGGTGTGCTCGAACGCAAGCACATCCTCGGTCTCCGCCACCACCTTGACCGGCGTGAGCCCAGGAATGGCCTGGTGACAGTAGAAATCCGAAGTCGACGGGGCCACAGCAGCAGTGGTCACAGTAAGTAACTTTCCATGTCGGGCGGTAACGTCACCGCAACCCTACCGTCCAGCCTCTACCTGCCCCTGCCTCACATCAGCCTCCTTAAGATCTCGTCGGCTCTCGGTCACTCCTGATCAATAGCCCGGAGCCACGACCTCGAACTGCAGGGCCCCGGGCGCGCCGAGGTCCTGCACGTCGCTCCGGCCCGACCGTCTCACCGACCCGCTTACCCATCGCCGCGACGCTCGCACGAGCCTCCCACCGCACCTGTTCCCGAAACGCCACTGCACCGAGGTGGAGCCCCAATCCTGCGAGTAGCGCATCAGTGCATAACGAGAGATTCACCACCTGTCACCGCCGACACTCCTCCTCGCCACCGAAGATGACGCGGGCGAAGAGGCTCAGGTCCTCGACATGTGGATGGATCTCGCCTGGCGGCATCCGGCGGACAGCGGCCGCCTCGCCGACGTGTGCAACCTGCTCGGCCTCGTCGCGACGGCCGGCGGGGGCGTATACCGACCGGTTCGAGCGCCGCCGCCTGATGGTCATCGCCGATTTGCTGCGCGTCCTTCGCGCTGCCGCCAAGCATCGTTCCCAAAGAGAAGCCGGAGGCTGCGGACGGCCTCCCGTTCGCGGTCCAAACGGTGGGCCGCGATCTGCTGGGACATGTGCTCGGCGGCGTGCTGTTCACGGTGGGCAGGGCGGTTCCCCTCCTGTTCGACGCGCTCTCCTTCCAGATGTCTGCAGTGCTCTTGACCGGCGTTCGCGGATCGCAGCCCGAGCGGTCCACCGCCAGGCCGCGGCTCCTGGCCGACATCCGCGAGAGCCTGGTCCATGTGCTGCGTGACCCTTTGCCGCGCGCCCTGACCGTCTCCGCGGGCGTCATCAACGCTGTGTACCTCGGACAGATCGCCGTCTTCGTCATCGGGTGCGCGACATGTTGGAGCTCCCGGACGCCGCATACGGAGCGCTGCTGGCCGCCGGAGGCGTGGTCGGCAGCGTGGCCGCGAGCCGTATGACCGCAGCGATCGGCCGGGTCCGTACCCTGATCGGACACCTGGCCCTCATGGGTGTCGCGGGCCTGGCGGTAGCAGCGACCGACAGCGTGTACGTGGTCACCGTCGCCTACTGCGCCACTGGGTTCGGCCTGATGGTCTGGAACGTCGTGGCCGTCACCCTGCGGCAGGGACTCATCCCGGATCGCCTCCTCGGCCGGGCGACCGGCGTGTACCGGTTGATCGCCTGGGGGACGATCCCCTCGGCGCGCTGCCCTTCGGGTGGCTGAGCACGTTGGCGGGACCGCAGACGGCCTTCGCGGTCGGCGGCGCGGTCACACTGGTGATGTGCCTGCCTATTGCTTTCGCCTTGCTGAAGCACAGCAGGATCACCGACGACCGCAAGGCCCGCGAGGATGCACATGATGAGTGAGCGATTCGCCGAGTTGGACAGCCTGGCCGAGCGGTGGGGGCTGAGCGGCCTGGAACTGGAAGGCAGGGGTCTGGAATTCTCTGTCTACCGGGCGCAGGGGCTCGACGGGCAGCCCGTCGCGGTGCGTCTCGCGCACCGGCGGTTCGACTCGAACGCCAATGACCCCCATGTGGACACCCGCGCCCTGCTCCTGCAGGAGTACGAGATCGCGAGGCATCTGGCCGCCCACGGTCTGCCCGTCGCTCAGGCGAAGGAACTCGTCCTGGCGGACGAGCCGACGTCCCCCGACGTACTGCTGTCCGCATATGTCCCCGACGACGGATCGGATCTCGACTCCTTCGCGCTCGGGCAGCTCCTCGCGCGGCTTCATCAGGTGCCACCGCCGCGCCTGACGCCCGTCGCGTCGGAGGGAGTGTCCACGGCGAGTGCGATCACCGCACGTATCGGGCGCCGCTGGGCCGAGATCGGCCGCCTTGTCGACGATTGGCCCGAACCGCCGGACGCGTCTCTCGTCGCCGGACTTCTCACCAGCCTCACCGAGGACAGCCTCCTGCACCTCGACGTCCGTAGCGACAACATCCGCCGCCGGCAGGGGCGGGCCGTCGCCCTGCTGGACTGGTCGAGCGCCCTGCTGGGATTCCCCTCGGTGGAGTGCGGGCGCCTGGTCGAGTACGCCCGGTATCCGGAGAACGAGCTCGATGTGGAAGCGATCCGCAGCGGATACGCGAGGACGGCGACGGTTCCGCCCGACGGCGATCCGTGCCTGTTGGTGTGCCGACTTGACGCCGCACTGATGCTTGCTCTCGTCTTCCTTTCCGAGGCGCCCGACCCGAGCCCAGGCCCGAACCGTGGTGCGCCGCGCCGAGCGCGCGACCTGGGCCGCTCTGGAAGAGCACGGGGAAACCATGAACAGCACCGCGGTGATGTATCCGAACCGGCTCTCCGACCTGCTCTTCATCCTCGCCCGGCAGGCCAACGTCGCCCGAGGGGACGTCCTCTGGCAGCCGGGTGCCAACCGGTAGGAAACAGCGTTCGCGCCCGTGCGTACTTGGCCCCGATCGCGACGAGATTCTCATGTTGCGGTCACCTCTGTGACAGCTCCCGCCACGGAACGTTGGCCCTCTCACTCGTCGGCCGACAGCAAGGTGGGATGGTCGTCGTCCTCGCTTTCCGGGCTACCGGTCCGGCCGCGTCGCCGCTTGCTGAGCTCATCCGCGTCAGCGTCTCTCATCACGCTGCTCAGTAGGAGCTGAAGCTGTTTCCCCGCGTGGACGAGGTGGCGCGATGAGAAGGAGCGGTATCGCGCTCAAAGCCAGTGCGGCCGGAGCGACCAACAAGGCGGCGTCGAATGCGTCGGGCGCGACCGGGGCGAGTAGCACTACGCAGGCCGGCACAACGGGTTGGGCAACGGCCCAGGAAGACCCGTGGAAGGCGAACCAGATTGTGCGGTCCGGCGGAGGGGCGTGATCGGCGACACGGGCGGACCATTCCCCAAGGAGGGCGGCACTCGCCGCTGTCCACAACACATAGACCGCCGAGAACCAGACCACACCGGGCAGAGCGGTCATGGCGGCTGCGAGGAGTGCGGTGAACGTCAGCCCGATCTCGAGTTCACGGGGACGGTGCCGGTGACCGGCCACCCTGTTTCGGGCTGCCGACAGCAGGGGCGCGGCAGCCGCCGAAACCATGAGGATGATTCCGGGAACCCATGCTGCCGCGCCTCTGTCGAAGAGCGCCAGCGGGACGAACATGACCACCGCTAGGTAGCCGATGGAGAACACCGTGCCCGCCACTGTCAGGAGGACGAGGGAGGGCGGTGGCTTCCAACGGCTCCTGAAGCGCTCGGCTCTTGGCAGAGGCCGGTCCGGGCGAAGGTGACGCCACGACACTGCTGCCGCGGCGAAGCAGGTCGCCGAGTCAGCCAGGATCAGCCAGTGAGTGCCGAGCGGGAGAAGGACGGTCACCACCAGGCCGGATAATGCTCCCGAGGCAACGAGGACGGTACTCAGCAGGGTGTATGCGCGTCTGCGTTCGTCGCCCGTTGCGGCACGGGCGAACGCCTCGTAGGTGACGGGTTCGTAGATTTCGAAGGCTAATCCGACGAGGGCCGCCGCACCCACCATCGTCAACGAACCCCGCACTGAGAGGAGGAGGCTCAGGGCCACTCCTGTCGCGGCGAGACCGGTCGACACCACTGTGCGGGGTGACATGCGTAGCGCTAGCCACGCTCCGAGCCAGCGTGAGAGGAAGGCTCCCACGCCGAAAGCACCCAGCACAGCCGTGGCCAGTTCGGAGCCGGCGTACACGGCCAGGAACGGCACTGTGTAGGCGCCCACCTGATTGAGTGCGCGTACCCACAGCAATGATCGGATCTCCCGCGGGAGCGGAGGCTGCCGTTCCTGCACCGGTGGGAGCCCACGCTTCCACCCGCCCATGCTCAGCACTTGCTCACTCGGAGCGTGGCTTCGGCGTGATGAAGAATGCCAGGAGAGCGGCCGCGGTGGCGACGACCGCTCCTGTCGCGAAGCCACGCGAGAAGCCCGCGGCGTCGGTTCCGGCGATGCTTGCCGCGGCCATGCTCGACACGACAGCGGCGCCGAGCGAGGCCCCGAACTCATGGAACGTGCTGACGATTCCAGACGCCAAGCCGGCTTCGTGTGGTTCGATCTGACCCAATGCCGTGGCGGAAGCGACCACAAAGACCACTCCGGTGCCTGCGGCCGCAACTGCGACGCCGATCACCATTGATGTGGTCCCGCCCCAGAGTGCGGGGACCGCCATGCCGACCGCTGCGACGAGAAGTCCGAGCACTCCGAGCGTACGAGGTCCAGTGCGGCCGATGACCCGGCCCGCGGCGCTCGCCCCTGCCATCGTCGAAAGGGCTACTGGGAGGAAGAGCAGGCCGGTGGCCAGCGCACCGTACTCGCGATAGTCCTGCAGATAGAACGTGCCGAGGAAAAAGACCATGATCATCAAAGCGGTGGCCACGAGGATCAACAGGGTTCCGGCCGCTACCGGTCGACGGATCAGCAGCCTGATATCCATGAGCGGGCTCGCGGCCAGGCGCTGACGAACCACGAAAGCTACGTAAAGGATCGCGGCAGCCACGAAGTAGGCCGCGGTCGTCAGGGTGGCCCACCCTTGATCCCCAGCCTTGATCAGGGCATAGGTCAGAGTGCCGGTCGCTGCGGTCACCAATGCCGCGCCTGGTATGTCGAGTCGACTCCTCGTGGCTGGGCGCGGCTGCGGCGGGAGTTGTGCACGGAGCGTCAGAAGCACCACGAGCCCCACGGGGACGTTGATGTAGAAGACCCATGGCCACCCCGGTCCTGCCGTGAGAAGTCCGCCAAGGAGAACTCCCAGAGCAGCGCCGCTGCCGCCGAGCGCAGACCAGATTCCGAGCGCCTTGTTCCGCTCGTCGCCCTCGAAGAGGGTGACGACCAGCGACAGCGCTGCCGGGGAAAGGATTGCTGCGGCGAGGCCCTGTGCGACACGACCTCCCAAGAGCATGGGTCCGGAGGTGGCCAGTCCCGCGATCAGTGATGCAGTGGCGAACAGTGCCAACCCCAAGAGCGCGAGGCGGCGGGCACCGAACAGATCAGCCGCACGACCACCGAGGAGGAGGAGGCCACCGAAGGCAAGGGTGTAGCCACTCACTACCCACGTGAGTGTCTCGCGCTCCAGCCCGAGCTCCGCCCCCATGTGGGGCAAGGCGATCGCTACGACAGTGACATCCAGGATCAGCATTAATTGTGCGATGCCGACGAGTCCGAGGATCTTCCAGCGTCGTGGGTCGGGGCTGTGGGGCGGTCTGGTGGAGGCCACGGATTCGGTCATGACGTTCGACCCCTTCGAGTTAAGTCAAACAGAGGTGTTTGAGTTCTGTCGGATACTGTAACTCATACACGGCTGTTCAACTTGAGGGGTGGCATGTCCCGCGCAGTGACCAAGTCGGCACGTAGAGCCGATGCCCAGCACAACGTCGAGAAGATCCTTGCTGCGACAGTCGCCTGCCTGAGCCGGAACCCGGACGCGAGCGTGAGCGAGATCGCACAGGCTGCCGGGGTGGGCCGGGTGACCCTTTACGGGCACTTCCCGTCCCGGGACGCCCTGATCGAGGCCTCACTGAAACAACTTCTCGCCGAAGGAGACCAGGTCCTGGAACGACTGGATCTCATGGGCGACCCTCGGGAGGCGCTTCGGGCCCTGATCGAATCGAGCTGGCTACTGATTGCCCAGTCGAGCGCTGTCCTCGAAGCGGCGCAGGCGATCCTGCCGGCCGAACGGGTGCGCGTACTCCACGCCAAGCCGGCACAGCGCGTCGGCGACCTGATTGGCCGAGGGCAGGCGGAAGGAGTCTTCCGTGCAGACCTCCCTGCGAACTGGCTGGCCAGCGTCCTGCACCACGTCATCAAGGGCGCGGCGACAGACGTGGCCAATGGACGGCTGGATCAGGCAGACGCCCCGCGCTTCATCTCGGAGACGGTCCTTGCCGCCTGCAGGCCTGTCGGCAAGGAGCCGACTTCGACCGGCCTTTGATGTTTTCAATCACCGGACGATCGCGAGCCAGGGCCCTGGCCCCAGTTCGAGTCCGTCGCCGCGCCTCGTCCAAACATCGGCCGGGCTCGTCGCCACGGAGGAGCCGACAGAAGACGTGGCTGACGACCAGTCAGAAAAGTCAGCATTGAGTCAGCATTAGTCCGGCTACACGTGACTACAGGTGGCCAGACCCTCGACTCGTGGCGTACCCGCAGAGCCAGAATCGGAGAGCACTCGGCTGCCCCTCCAGGCCGCCTGACACTCCGAGGTCGGACGCCACCCACAGCGTTGCTGTCTGTACGCAAAACACCAGTTCAGCGCACCCGTCCACGCGATTTCAGCGGCACCGGGGGCAGTTCAGGAGCGGGCAGCGGAGTGCCGTCGTAGCCCTCAACGGCACCGAAGCGGGTTCCGGACATCCAGTCCGAACGAGCTTGTTTGATATCCTCGTTGGACCGCCCGATGAAGTTCCACCACATGATGATCTCCTCCTCGAAGGGCTCGCCGCCCAGGAGCATCAGGCCCGCGTCGGAGGCGGCGCGCAGGGGGAGTTCCGTGCGGCCGCAGCCGAGGTAGAGCATGGAGCCGGGGAGGACGGGTACGCCGTCGACCTCGGCTTCGCCGGACATCGCCAGTACGGCGTACTCGAAGTCGGGGTTCAGCGGGAGGCGGGCCTCGCTGCCGCGGGCGAGGGCCAGGTCGGCGCCGACGAGCGGGCTGTAGGTCGTGCCGGGCGAGACGGCGCCGTCGAGTGCGCCGAGGATGACCGTGGCGGTCAGGCCGGGGGCGGTGACGACGGGGAGATCGGCGTGGTGCTGGAAGTGCGGCTGGACCTCACGGTGGGCGTCCGGGAGCGCGACCCAGAGCTGGGCGCCGTGCAGAAAGCGCGCGTGTGTGCGCGGGCTCTCCTCGGAGTGGGAGATCGCCCGGCCCGAGGTCATCAGCCCCAGCTCGCGCGGGCGGACCGTCTGGAGGCTGCCGAGGCTGTCGCGGTGCAGTACCTCGCCGTCGTGCAGCCAGCTGACGGTCTGGAGCCCCATGTGCGGGTGGGGCGGTACCTGCATGCCGGCCTCGTCGGCGATGTCGTCGGGGCCGTAATGATCGACAAAGGCCCAGGCGCCCACCATGCGGCGGCCCAGGTTGGGCAGCAGTCTGCGGACCTCGGTGGACTCGCCCAGCTGAACCCGGCGTGGGCTCAGCAGCTCACGTACCGGCTCGGCGACGACAAAGCCGCGGCCGCCGCAGACGGCGAGAGATGCCTGACGGTCAAGATTGCTCATGGTGCCCAACCTATTCCTGAGTCGCGTGGCGGAGCGCGGGATCCACACCAGAACGCGGGATCCGCACCCGAACAATAGTGGAATGTTCAACCATCCTGCACTGTTGGAACCGTACGCAGGGCATGGTCCCCGGAGAATCCGAGGACAGCCCGCAGGCAGATGGCGGACAAGGAGGGCACGTGGAGAGCGCGTACTACGAGTTCGGAACGGCCGCGGAGCGCTGGGACCGCGCGCAGCTGTTCTTCGACGCCAAGGAGTACGTCACGGCCGCCCGCATCCTCGGCGGGCTGGTGGACGAGGTCCCGGAGCAGGTCGCCCCGCGTCTGCTGCTCGCCCGCGCCTACTACCACTCGGCGCGGCTGGCGAAGGCGGAGGCCGAGCTCCGCATCGTCGTGGAGCGCGACCCGGTGGAGCAGTACGCGCGGCTGATGCTGGGCCGCACGCTGGAGCGCCAGGGCCGGGCCACGGAGGCGGCGACCCATCTGCGGATGGCCGCCGCGCTGTCCGGGGAGTTCCCGACGACCGGGCCTCCGCAGGCGTAGTACGACCGGCTCGCCGCCCTACCCCAGGGCGGCGAGCCGTCGGCGCGCCGGGCCGAGCGCCCGTCCGCGGTGCGGCACCCCGGACCAGGGACGGGTCCGCGCCTGGTCCAGGACGTTCGCCACCGTCCAGCGCCTGGCGGTGACGTCGGGGTCCTTCAGCTGGTCCCAGCTGATCGGGGTGGCGACCGGGGCTTCCGCCCGGGCGCGTACGGAGAAGGGCGCCACGGCCGTCTGGGCGTAGGCGTTGCGCTGGATGTCCAGGTAGAGCCGGCCGCCGCGCGCGGCGGTGCGTACCTCCGTGGTCAGCCGGTCCGGGTCGCGGGCCGCCAGGGTCAGTGCGACGTCGGCGGCGAAGGCGCGTACCTCGTCGAACCCGGCGCGGCCGTCCAACGGCACGATCACGTGCAGCCCTCTGGACCCCGTCGTCAACAGGGCGCTCGGCAGCCGCAGTTCGCCGAGCAGCTCCCCCAGTTGCCGCGCGGCCCGGCGTACGGGCTCGAAGTCGTCCTCGGCGGGGTCGAGATCGAAGACCAGCCGGTCGGGGAAGTCCGGCCGGTCCGCACGGGACTGCCAGCGATGGAAGGTGAGACACGCCTGGTCGGCGAGGAACACCAGGGTGGCGGTGGTGTCGCACACGGTGTGGGTGACGGTCCCGCCCTTCTTGGCGAGCTCGGCCCTGCGCACCCAGTCGGGATAGCTGTCCGGGGTGTTCTTCTGCATGAAGCGGGCGCCGCCGAGTCCGTCCGGGTGCCGCTCCAGCATCAGCGGCCTGCCCTTCAGTTCGGGCAGCATGAAGGGGGCGACGCCCCGGTAGTAGTCGATCAGGCCCGCCTTCGTAAGGCCGGCGCCGGGCCCATGACCGGCCCGGGCTTCGGGGAAGAGGACTTTCTCCGGCCGGTGGATCTCCACGGTCCGGTGCCCGGCCCGTACGCTCCGCGCGCTCATGTCCCCACGTCCTCCTCGCCGGTCTTCTCCTTGCCCGTGTTCGCCCTGTTCGCCTCAGCCGGACCAGGTCCAGTCGGCCACCTCGGGCAGGTCCGTGCCGTACTCGCGGATCCAGGCGTGGTGGCGGGTGCGTACATCCGCCATCGCCTGGCGCACGCCCACGGCCCTGACGCCCAGTCCAGGCACCCGGTCGATCACGTCCATGACCAGCCGGTAGCGGTCGAGGTCATTGCGGACGACCATGTCGAACGGGGTGGTGGTCGTCCCCTCTTCCTTGTAGCCGTGGACATGGAGATTCGTATGCCCCGCCCGGCGGTAGGCGAGGCGGTGGATCAGCCAGGGATAGCCGTGGTACGCGAAGATGACCGGCCTGTCGGTGGTGAACACGGAGTCGTACTCGGAGTCCGTCATCCCGTGCGGGTGTTCCTCGTGGGGCAGCAGCCGCGCCATGTCGACGACATTGACCACCCGCACGGCCAGTTCCGGCAGATGCCGCCGCAGCAGATCGGCGGCGGCCAAGGTCTCCAGGGTGGGCACGTCGCCCGCGCAGGCCAGTACGACGTCCGGCTCCCGTGTGCCGTCCTCCGTACCCGCCCATGTCCAGGCACCCACGCCACGGGCGCAGTGGGCGCGGGCCTCGTCGAGCGTGAGCCAGTCGTGGCTGGGCTGCTTGCCGGCCACGATCACATTGACGTAGTCGCGGCTGCGCAGCGCGTGGTCGGCGACGGACAGCAGGGTGTTGGCGTCCGGCGGCAGATAGACCCGTACGACCTCGGGGCTCTTGTTCAGGACGTGGTCGACGAAGCCCGGGTCCTGGTGGGAGAAACCGTTGTGGTCCTGACGCCAGACATGCGAGGTCAGCAGGTAGTTGAGGGAGGCGATGGGGCGGCGCCAGGGCAGCCGGCGCGAGGTCCTCAGCCACTTGATGTGCTGGTTGACCATGGAGTCGACGATATGGGCGAACGCCTCGTAGCTGGAGAACAGTCCATGGCGGCCGGTGAGGAGATAGCCCTCCAGCCAGCCCTGGCAGAGATGCTCGGAGAGCACTTCCATCACGCGTCCGTCGCGCGCGAGATGCTCGTCCGTGTCGAGGGTTTCGGCCTGCCATGCCTTGCCGGTGGCTTCGTAGAGCGCTTCGAGGCGGTTGGAGGCGGTCTCGTCGGGGCCCACGACCCGGAAGTCCCGCCGTCCCACCGTCGCTTCCATGATGGATTCCAGCAGCGAGCCGAGGACCCGGGTGGGCTCGTGCAGCACGGTGCCGGGCTTGTCGACCCGCACCGCGTGGCGTTCGAGCGGCGGGATCGGCAGATCCCGCAGCAGCAGACCGCCGTTGGCGTGCGGGGTGGCGCCCAGCCTGCGCGTCCCTTCCGGTACACATTCGAGTACGGAGGGGTGGGGCGCGCCCGTCGCGTCGAACAGCTCGTCAGGGCCGTACGAGCGCAGCCAGGTCTCCAGCTGGCGCAGATGGCCGGGGTTGTCCCGTACGCCGCTCAGCGGGACCTGATGCGCACGCCAGGTTCCCTCGACGGGCACCCCGTCGACCTCGCGGGGGCCGGTCCAGCCCTTGGGCGTACGCAGCACGATCATGGGCCAGTCCGGCCGCTCGGTCACCCGGCCCTCGCGCGCGTCGTGCTGGATCTGGGCGATACGGTCCAGGGCGCGGTCCATGGCCTCGGCCATGGCGCGGTGGACGGCCAGCGGCTCGTCGCCGGTGACGTGCAGGGGCTCGTGTCCGTAGCCGCGCAGCAGCGAGTCGAGTTCGGCTTGCGGCAGCCGGGCGAGCACCGCCGGGTTGGCGATCTTGTAACCGTTGAGATGGAGGACCGGCAGGACCGCGCCGTCGTGCACCGGGTCGAGGAACTTGTTCGAGTGCCAGGACGCGGCGAGCGGCCCTGTCTCCGCCTCGCCGTCACCGATCACGCAGGTGACCAGCAGCCCGGGATTGTCCAGCGCGGCGCCGTAGGCGTGGGCGAGGGAGTAGCCGAGTTCGCCGCCCTCGTGGATCGACCCCGGGGTCTCGGGGGCGACATGGCTGGGGACTCCGCCGGGGAACGAGAACTGCCGGAACAGCCGCTCCATGCCTTCCCGGTCCCGGCTCACGTCCGGATACGTCTCGGAGTACGTGCCCTCCAGCCAGGAGTTGGCGAGGACGGCCGGGCCGCCGTGGCCGGGGCCCCAGATGCACAGCGCGTCGATCTCCCGCGCCTTGATGACCCGGTTGAGATGGGTGTGTACGAGGTTCAGACCGGGCGAGGTCCCCCAGTGGCCCAGCAGCCGGGGCTTGATGTGCTCCGGCGCCAGCGGCTCCTGGAGCAAGGGGTTGGCCATCAGATAGATCTGACCGACCGCCAGATAGTTGGCGGCACGCCAGTGGGCGTCGAGGGCGGCGAGCTCCCCCTCGGTGAGTCCGGCCGCCGCTGCTCCGGTGGTCGCCTCGCGCATGCTCATCTCCCTGCGGGTCCGTAGGCTCCGTAGGCCCGGAGGGGCCCTATCCCTGGCCGTCCGGCTCGGCGCCGTGCCACACCGTGGTGACATTGCAGAACTCGCGGATGCCGTGCGCCGCCAGTTCACGGCCGTAACCGGAGCGCTTCACCCCGCCGAAGGGGAGGGCGGGATGCGAGGCCGTCATGCCGTTGAAGAAGATGCCGCCCGCCTCCAGGTCACGTACGAAACGGTGCACGTCCCCCTCGTCGCGCGTCCATACGTTGGAACTCAGCCCGAACGGCGTGTCGTTGGCGAGCTCCACGGCCTCGTCCAGCCCGGAGACCCGGTAGAGCGTGGCGACCGGACCGAACGTCTCTTCCCGGTGGATCCGCATGGAGTCGGTGATATCGGCGAGAACGGTGGGGGCGTAGAACCAGCCACGCTCGTGCTCCTTGGGACGCTGTCCGCCGCAGAGCGCGGTCGCTCCCTTGCTCAGCGCGTCCTCGACCAGTTCCTCCAGATCGGCGCGGCCCTGCTCGCTGGAGAGCGGCCCGACGTCGATGGACTCGTCCAGCGGGTCGCCGACGGTCAGATCGCGCATCCCGGCGGTGAAGCGCGCGGCGAAGGCGTCATAGACGTCCTCGTGCACGATGAAGCGCTTGGCGGCGATGCAGGACTGGCCGTTGTTCTGCACCCGGGCCGTCACCGCGGTCTTCGCCGCCCGCTCGATGTCCGCCGAGGGCATCACCACATACGGGTCGCTGCCGCCCAGTTCCAGGACGGTCCTCTTGACCTCGTCGCCCGCGATGGCGGCGACCGAGCGGCCCGCCGGCTCGCTGCCGGTGAGCGTCGCGGCGGCCACCCGGGGGTCGCGCAGGACGGCCTCGATCGCACCGGATCCCACCAGCAGGGTCTGGAAGCAGCCGGCCGGGAACCCGGCCCGGCGAAAGAGGTCTTCCAGATACAGCGCCGTCTGCGGCACGTTCGAGGCGTGCTTGAGCAGGCCGACATTGCCGGCCATGAGCGCGGGGGCGGCGAACCGTACGACCTGCCAGAGCGGGAAGTTCCACGGCATCACCGCGAGGACCACACCCAGCGGGCGGTAGTGGACACGCGCCCGCGACGCCCCGGAGTCCTTCACGTCGGCGTCCGAGGGGTGCTCGTCGGCCAGCAGCTCCTCGGCGTGCTGGGCGTACCACCGCATCGCCTTCGCGCACTTCGCGGCCTCCGCGCGGGCGGCCGCGACCGGCTTGCCCATCTCGGTGGTCATGGTGCGGGCGATCTCCGGCCCGTCCTCCTCCAGCAGGTCGGCGGCGCGGTTCAGCAGCCGCGCCCGCTCGTCGAAGCCGGTGGTGCGGTACTGCCGGAACGCGCTGTCGGCCGCCGCGATCCGGCGCTCGATCTCCTCGGCTCCCAGCGCGTCGAAGGTCTTGAGCGTCTCTCCGCTGGCGGGATTCACCGTCGCGATGGGCATGGGCGATTCCTCCTCGATTCGACAGTCCGACCCTTCCGTGACCTGCCCGCACGCGCAACACGGGAGCCGCGCGCGGGGTGCACGGAGCCGGCTGACGTCACGATTCAGGGGCGCCGCGACCGGCCGGGCGCGGAGGACTGGCGGGCGCGCGCCGGGGAACCCTGCGCGCCGCGGCGCCGGTCCGCCCTGCGTCGTAGCCGCCGGCGCTCCTCCTCGTCCGTACCGCCCCACACTCCGGAGGTACGGCCGGTGTCCAGCGCCCATTCGAGGCACTGCCGTTCCACCGGGCAGCTGTGGCACACCTCCTTGGCGCGCTCCGCCTGCTCGGCGGCGGGCCCGGATTCCCCCACGGGGAAGAACAGCTCGGGGTCGGCGTCGGCGCAGGCCGCCTGCCGCAGCCACTCCCAGGTGTCCGCGTCATGGCCGATGTCCAGTTGGGTGTCCAGTTGGGCTGTCGTCAGCCGCACAGTCATTCAGTCCTCTCCCCGCACCACGTTCCAGTCCTGGTCTGCCGTCTCCTGCCGCTCCCGGCCGTCTCTCCACAGAGTCTCCCGCCGGGTGGCGCGGGCCGGGACGCAGGTGCGTATCCGCCCTTCCCGCTCGGCGGACCTTCCCGCCACGGCCGGTGCGGCCGGTGTGGGCCGCGGGCCGATGTCCCTACTCATGCCGGACTCCTTTTCCGCTCGGTTTCCGCTCGGTTTTTCCGCTCGGTCTTGCGGTGTACGCCCACGATCGCGGGCGGTCTTCCTTCGGGTACCCGATGACTCGCTCCGAAACGGCGGGCGCCCCGGTCATCGCGGACTTGTCTCGTTTCGACCCGAGGGGCGGGAGCCTGGGCGCGATGCCCGGCCACCCGCCCCTCACGTCGACGCGTACCTCTGGTGCGTCAGCGGATGACCTGTGCCACCAGCAGCCGCAGCCCCGCCGCGATCGACTCCGCGTCGATGCCCGACGCCCGGAGTTCCTCCTCCGGCGTCGCCGAGCCCGGCATGTTCCCCACGGCCAGCCGTACGAGCCGCTTCGGCCCGGGACGGCCGTCCGAGAACACCTCGGCCACCGCGTCCCCGATGCCGCCCTGTGGGTGATGGTCCTCCACCGTGACCAGACAGTCGGTGTCGGACGCCGCGGCCTGGAGCGTGCGCTCGTCGGCCGGCTTGACCGAGTAGAGGTCGACGACCCGGACGGCGATCCCCTCCTGGGCCAGCAGATCCGCCGCCTCGAGACACTCATGGACCGTCGTACCGGCCGCGATCAGCGTCGCCCGGTCCGCGTCCGAGTGGCGCAGCACCTTGCTCCCGCCGACCGGGAACTGCTCGTCGGGGCCGTAGATGACCGGCGTCTTCCCCCGGAGCGTGCGCAGATAGCGGACGCCCGACAGCTCGTGCATCGTCGCCACGAGCGACGCCGTCTGATTGGCGTCGCAGGGGTGCAGCACCGTACTGCCGTGCACCGCACGGAACATGGCGAGGTCCTCCAGGCCCATCTGGGACGGACCGTCCTGGCCGATCGCGACACCCGCGTGCGAGCCCACGAGGTTGACCGAGGCCCGGCTGACCGCCGCCATCCGTATGAAGTCGTGCGCGCGGGTCAGGAAGGCCGCGAAGGTCGACGCGTACGGGACATGGCCCATCGCCTGCATGCCGACGGCGGCCGCCACCATCTGCTGTTCCGCGATGTAGCACTCGAAGAACCGCTCGGGATGTTCCTTGGCGAACGCCTCGGTACGGGTGGAGTCGCTGACCTCGCCGTCCAGCACGACGACATCGCCGCGCGCCGTGCCGAGGGCCGCGAGCGCTGCGCCGTACGCGTCACGGGTGGCCACCGAGTCGCCGACGTCGTAGCGCGGCAGTTCGATGGTGGCGACCCGTCCGCCGCCGCGCGCCGGGGTGTCGAGCTCGGCGGGCTTCGCCACCCGTACCCGGATCGACCGCCGCCCGCCCAGCTCCTCGATGGCGCTCTCCGCGTCGGGCAGCGGCTTGCCGTGCATGCCCTCGCGGTCCTCGACGGAGGCGACGCCGCGCCCCTTGCGGGTGCCCGCGATGATCGCGGTGGGCCTGCCGGCCGTCGACCGGGCCTCGTTGAAGGCGGCGTCGACGGCGTCCATGTCATGGCCGTCGATCTCGATGGTGTGCCAGTCGAAGGCGCGCAGCCTGCGGCCGTACGCGTCCAGGTCCCGCTGATGGCGGGTGGGTCCGCGCTGGCCGAGGCGGTTGACGTCGATGACGAGGGTCAGCGAGTCCAGATGCTGGTCGCCCGCGTGCTCGATCGCCTCCCAGATGGAGCCCTCGGCCATCTCGCTGTCTCCGGACAGCACCCAGACGCGGTACGGGGCGGGCCCGAGCCGCTGGCCGGCGAGCGCCATACCGACCCCCACGGGCAGCCCCTGGCCGAGCGAGCCTGTGGCGACATCGACCCACGGGAGCCGCGGTGTCGGATGGCCTTCGAGCCGGCTGCCGAGCGTGCGGTAGGTGAGGAACTCCTTCTCGTCGATCGCGCCCGCCGCCAGGTACATGGAGTACAGCAGGGGCGAGGCATGTCCCTTGGAGAAGATCAGCCGGTCGTTGCCCGGATCATCGGGCCGGTCGAAGTCGTAGCGCAGATGGTTGGCGAGCAGGTCCGCCATGAGATCGGCGGCGGACATCGAGGAGGTCGGATGGCCCGACCCCGCCGCGTCCGCGACCCGCACGGAGTCGACCCTCAACTGCTGTGCCAGTTCTGTCAGTTGTTCGCTGTTCATGTCACTCCTTGCCGGGTGCGCCGGGAACCCTCGCGAGTTCGGGGGACGACGATTCGAGCGGCACCGTCCAGGAACGGACCAGACCGAGTTGTACGGCCTGCCGCGGCAGAATCGCGTCGAGCATCCAGTCGGCGGCGACCCGTACCCGGTTTCCCGGCATGGCCGCCAGGTGGTAGCCGCGTGTGACGGCGCCCGCGAGCGGTCCCGACAACGGCACCCCGAGCGGGTTGGCCGCCGCCTTGACACCGCCGAGGTCCACGACGAATCCCAGGTCATTGTGTTTGTAGGTTTCCCGCTCCCCGTAGCCGAGGGAGGCGGCCACATTGCGGCCCGCCACCTTGCCCTGGCGGCCCGCGTGCTGGGCCGTCATCGGGGTGAACTTCCCCGGCCTGGTGAGATCCGGTACGGCGGCGGCGTCACCGCACGCGAACACCTCCGGGTGGCCCGGCACGTTGAGCTGCGGGTCGACCAGCAGCCGGCCCCGCTCGACGGGCAGACCGAGCTCGGAGACCAGCGGATCGGGCCGGACGCCCACACACCAGACGAGGCTGTGGGTCTCGACGAACTCGCCGTCGTCCAGCGTGATCCCGGTCCGTCCCGCCTCCTTGACGGAGGTGCCGGTCCTGACCTCCACGCCTCGTGCGCGCAGCACCCGGTCCGCGGTGTGGGACAGCCTGCGGTCCAGCTCGGGCAGGACGCGGGGAGCGATGTCGAGGAGCAGCCAGCGTGGCCGCCGCCCCTGCTTCCAGGCCCGCTGCTTACGGACCAGTGCGTCGGTGAAGAGTTTACCCTGGGCGGCGACTTCGGTCCCGGTGTAGCCGGCGCCGACCACGACGAAGGTGGAGCGGGCGGCGCATTCCCCGGTGTCGTCGGCGGTGGCCGCGAGTTCGATCTGACGGGTCACGTGGTCCCGCAGATAGAGCGCCTCCGGCAGCCCCCGGAAGCCGTGCGCGTACTCGGCCACCCCGGGGATCGGCAGCAGTTTGTTCACACTGCCCACGGCGAGGACGAGCCGGTCGTACGTCAGCTCACCCCGTTCGCCCTCCGGGCCGGTGTAGCTGACGCGCCGCGACTCCAGGTCGACATGGTGCGCCTCGCCCAGGACCAGGCGCACCCGCGGCAGCGTCCCGGGGAGGGAGACCGTCACTCGGCGTGGCTCCAGGATGCCCGCCGCCACCTGGGGCAGGAGCGGGAGGTAGAGGAAGTAATCGGTGGGATTCAGCAGGACGATCTCGGCCGCGTCCCGCACGCGCCGCGAGAGGGTGCGGGCGGCCTGGTAACCGGCGAATCCGGCCCCGACGATGACAATGCGTTCTCGGCTCACGTTCGACTCCGGACGGTGACATTTCGGGTCGTACGGACGGACTGACCACGTGCCCGCCGACAGCGGCGACAAACACCGCGGGTGCCCCGCGGCGCACCCCTACGCCCGGTGACAGGGGGGTTCACCTGCGGTTTGACACGACTGTGATTGGTGGGAGGGTGGACAGAGCGGATGAACCGCCCCCGGGCAGGGAGTCCACGCAGCACCGCCCCGATCCTGGATCGTCTCCCACACACCGCCGCTTGCCGGGGCTTCGGAGGGGTACCGGCACTTCGACGCCCGCGACAACGGCCGGCGGCCGGACCGCACGAAGCGAGGAGTACGACGTGAGCGGCGACAGCAGCGAGACGAGGGGCGACGAGGCGATGGGCGACGAGGTCTACCAGCCGGACGACGCCGAGGTCACCGAGGACGAGGGCATCCTCGACCCCGAGGACACGCTCATCGACCGGGGCGCCGACCCCTACGACGAGGGCTGGTCCCCTCCTGAGCGCCCGTTGGCCGTGGAGCACACGGGGACGACAGCCAATGAGCAGCGGGAGGGCGAATCCCTCGACCAGCGGCTCGCGGAGGAGATACCTGACCAGGAAGTCCCCATCGGGGACGGCATCGGTGACCTGCCGTACGGCGAGGGCGAGACGCTGGACAACGAGGTCGGCGACGACCGCTCGGGCCGGCTGGTGGCTCCGGACGAAGGAGCCCACGAGGACGCCGAGAAGGACATGATCGCGAGCGACGTGGGCATCGACGGCGCCGCGGCGTCGGCGGAGGAAGCCGCGGTGCATCTCGTGCTCTCGGACGAGGACGAGATGGGCTGAGCCCCGTACAGCTGGCCCCCTACAACTGTCGAGAGCGCCGCACACCGGAAGTTGGGCGAAAGCCCACCCGGTGTGCGGCGCTTCGACGTCATACAGGGGCCGCTGACGTCATACAAGGGCCGGTACGGGGTCAGGGGCGCGGACGGGCTGCTTCTGCGCGGCGTCGGTCCCGGTGAGGGGGATCCGGGGCACCCGGGGGACGCTCTGGGGAGTCTCGACGCCACGGGTGAACCAGATGACTTTGCCGTCGGCGGTGGCGCAGGTGCCCCAACTGTCGCTCAGCGCGGCGACGCGGGCGAGTCCTCCCCCGCCGGCGGAGCGCAGCCGGGGCAGGCGCGGACCGTTGTCCTCGACCGACGCCGTGAGATGGCGGCCGGTCCAGCGGAGTTCGAGCACGCAGGTGTTGTCGTCGCCGACATGACGGTGGACATTGGTCAGAAGTTCGTCGATGCCCGTGCAGACGGGCCGGACCTGGAGTTCGAGTTTCCAGTGCCGAAGGTGTGCGGCGACGATGCGCCGTATCTGCGAAACGCGCTCCGGAGAGGCGTGCAATTCCACCACGTACTGCCGGTCGAGTGGAACTGTCATGGTCAAGGCTCCTCACACAGAGAGGCCCACATGCTTCACCACGTTGTACCAACGACCCCCGAACACGAAGCGTGAGCAACAGCCACTTCTGGGTCACCAACAGCTTGACTCCACTGGGCCGAACGCGCAACACAGGCACGCGAAGGCCGCTTCCGTGACAGGGCCTAGCGGCTCTCCAGGCGCAACTGGACTTCCTCCTCCTGGTCGCCGGAGGCCGTGCCGAGGACACGGACGGCGAAGGCGGAGGCCAGGGTCTTCCGTACGGTGTCCACCGCCGTGTAGCCGCCCTGGAGGCTGAGTGTGACGGGCGCCGACAGCCGCGCGGGCCCGGGCTCGGTGCGTACATCGGACACATCGAAGGTCGCGGTCCACACGGTCGGGCGCTTCCCGGGCATGTCCTGCGGGACGTCGTCGGCGGCGCGGTCGGAGGCGAAAGCCGTTCGGAGCACACTGAACACCGCGTGCGCGTCCTCCCCCACCTGTCCGCTGAATGCCACCGCGACCTGCGCATCGGGATGGTCCGCACTGTTCACGTGGATCTTTCCTCTCTCTACTGCCCCGAGGATCCCGGCGATTGCGTGATCGCTTCCAGGCTCGCCCCGGCGCCCCGAGTGTGCGACTGGAACGGTCAACCGGATGATTCGTCCGGTACGGGCTGCTCCGGATGCACCCCGCCCGAGTGGGGGCTGCCCCGGCGGCCGGCGCCGGACTCGTCCGCGTCGGGAATCCGATGGTCCGGGTCCTCGTCGCCCGAGTCGTCCTCCCCCGCCGGCCGCACGTCGAGGGGATCGGGGCCGGGCTGTACCTGCTGGTCGGGCATGTCCCTGGGCACACCGGGGCCGTGCTCTCCGGGGCCTTCCATCCGTCGATCGCTCACGGTTCTCCTTCCGTCGGGCGCGGCGGATACCCACCGCGGCGTGGCGCGTACCCGCTCGCCGCCCGGGCAACCACGTGACGCGCTGTGTGCGGGTCCGTGCGGGGGGTAGACGCAGTCACATGACCGTCACGAAGACCAGCGTTCTCGTCCTGGACTGTGCCGAACCCGTGGAGCTGGCCGAGTTCTACTCGGTGTTCCTCGCCGCCGAGACCCGGATCGGCGTCGATCCGGACTTCGTGGAGATCGTCGGCCACAACGGAGTGCATCTGGCGATCCGCAGGGACCACGGCCACGCGCCCGCGAGCTGGCCGCGCCCCGAGAGCTCCCAGCAGGCGCATCTGCGGATCCTGGTGTCGCAGGACGACATCGACGAGGCGGAGCGTGAGGCGATCGGCCTCGGGGCCAGGCCGCTGGACACCAAGGACAACGGCGGCCCGCGCGATGTACGCCTCTACTCGGACCCGGCCGGGCACTCCTTCACGCTGGCCGTCCTGCCCTGACGCCCGGTGCCCGCTGTTCCCCGGCCCGCGCCCGCGGGGCGGGGCTCAGCGCGGTGGCGCGTCGGGCGCGCTCGCCGTACGGAGCCGTACCGTCAGGGCCGCGGTCTGCCGGCGCAGGCGCTGGAGCGGGGTCGGCGGCAGCTCGCGTGCCGCGCCGCGGGCGTAGTGGCGCTCGATGTAGAACTGGCCCGCGGAGAGCACGGTGGTGACGATGATGTACCAGATCGTCGCCACCATCAGCAACGGGATGACCTGGTACGTACGGTTGTAGATCAGCTGCACCGAGAACAGCAGGTCCTGCACCGCGAGGACGCTCACGATGCTGGTCCCCTTGAGGGTGCCGATGAGCATATTGCCCGCGGTGGGGACGATGGAGCGCATCGCCTGCGGCACGATGACGCGGCGCAGCACCCGCCATCGGCTCAGCCCCAGCGATGCCGCCGCCTCGGTCTGGCCGGCGTCGACGGACAGGATGCCGCCGCGTACCACCTCCGCCGCGTACGCCGCCTCGTGCAGGGTGAGGCCGATCAGCGCGGTGAGGCCCGCGCCGAAGAGGTTGACGGTCTTGAAGGTGAGGAACTCGGGACCGAAGGGGATGCCGATGCCCAGGGTCGGGTACAGCGCGCCGATGTTGAACCAGAACAGGAGTTGCACCAGCAGCGGAGTGGACCGGAAGATCCATACGTAGCCCCAGCTCAGGGCGCGCAGCACGGGGTTGGCGGACAGCCGCAGCACGGCGAACACCGTGCCGATGAGAAAGCCGAGCACCATCACGGCCGCGGTCAGCCAGAGGGTGAGCAGCAGTCCGTCCAGTACGGCGGGCGTGGTGAAGTACCGGCCCACCACGCTCCATTGGAAGCGCTCGTTGCGGACGACCGAGTTGACGGCCATCGCGAGGGCCAGCAGGGCCACGACGGCCGAGAGCCAACGGCCGGGGTGGCGACGGGGGACGATACGGGAGACCTCGTCGGCCCCCGGCGGCGCGGACGCGTCCGGTTTCCGGGACGCGGGGTCTGACCGGACGGGGTCGGGGCGAAGGACATCGGGCGGTACGGACATGAGAGGGCTCCGGCGGGAGATGCGGTCGGCGGCGGTCGGTGTGCTCCGGACGTCATCACGCGTACCGCGTCCCTCAACACGGCAGGTGCGACCCGGTATTCACTCCGCGGCCGCACACGCCTCGATCGTACGGGCGAAAACGGCGGTCCTGTCAAGGAGCGCCCCCGTAGCGGCCCCGCGGGCGCCGACCACAGAGCGAGCAGCTGTTGACGTGACCGAACGTCCCGTGCTCAATTGGCTCCATGCAGAAGCAGCTGCCCCTGGTCACCCGCGGCCACATCGACTTCGGTCGAGTGTGGTCCGCCTCTTGTTGCGCCTGACCCGGCAGCGGGCCGCCTGACCGGCCCCTCCCTCCCTCGGTGACCCCGTCGCGGGCCGAGTTCCCTCTCTTCACCGGGCGCACGCTGCCGCATTCCCCCTGACGTACCGCGCGTCATCACGCCTGCCTCCGTTCCGCCGCCGCTCCGCCGTGTCCGCGGGCTGCCCAGGGTCGCTTCTCGCTGCCCTGCGCCAGAGCGCCCCTTCCTTCTCCCTGCACGAAAGGTCCGCCATGCCCGTGGAGTTCCTCGGTATCGCCGCCACCCACGACGGGTCGGAGACGAATCCCCGCTCCGGCGCCGCGTTCGACAAGGAGTACACGCTCAAGCTCGCCCGCGCCCATGAGGACCATGGCTGGGACCGGGTGCTGTTCGCGTACGGTTCCGGCTCGCCCGACCCGGCTCCGGCCGCCGCGTACATCGCCTCCCGCCTGGACCGACTGCAGATCCTGCTGGCGCACCGGCCGAACGTCTCGTATCCGACCTTCGCCGCCAAGACCTTCGCCACGCTGGACCGGATCAGCGACGGCCGTCTCACGGTCCACTTCATCACTGGCGGCAACGACCATGAACAGGGCCGCGAGGGGGACACGCTCACCAAGGACCAGCGCTACTCCCGCACCCGCGAGTACATCGAGATCGTCAAGCGGATCTGGACCTCGCACGAGGCGTTCGACCACGAGGGCGAGCACTACCGCTTCCACGACTTCGTCAGCGATGTCTTCCCGGTCCAGCAGCCCCGGCCGGACGTCTCGTTCGGCGGCTCCTCGGCCGCCGCCTACGCGGCCGGCGGCGCCGAGGCCGACATCTACTGCCTGTGGGGCGAACCGCTGGAGCGGACGGCGGAGCAGATCGAGGCGGTGAAGGCGGCCGCGCGTGCGGCGGGCCGGACGACCGCGCCCCGGATCCAGGTGGCCTTCCGGCCGATCATCGCGCCGACGGAGGAACTCGCCTGGGAGAAGGCACACCGGACGGTGGACGCGATCAAGGCCCGTAAGGAGAAGGGTGATCCGGCGGTGGTGCGCCATCACCGCCGGGGCGATCCGGAGAACACCGGGTCGCAGCGGCTGCTCTCGATCGCGCGGTCCGGTGAGCGCTACGACCGGGCGCTGTGGACTCCGACCGCCGCCGCCACCGGAGGCGCGGGCAACTCGAACGCGCTGGTCGGTACGCCGGAAACGGTCGCCCAGGCGCTGCTGGACTACTACGACCTCGGCGTGGACATCCTCTCCGCCCGCGGCTACGACCTGCTGGACGACGCCATCGACTTCGGCCGGTATGTCATCCCGCTGGTGCGCGAAGAGGTGGCCAAGCGGGACGCCGAGCGCGCGGCGCGCGGCCCGCAGTCGCGGGTGGAGGCCGGCTGATGACGTCCGTCGCCGAACCCGGCGGCCCGACCTGGCTGCGGGCCACCCTCTCCGATCCGCTGGTGCGGCCCATGCTGCGGGAGCTGGGGCACGAGTACTCCACCCGCTACGGCAAGGACGCGCACAGCGAGCTGGCCCGCTACCCGGCCGAGGAGTTCGACGCGCCGCACGGTGTGCTGCTGCTGTTGCTGGAGGACGGCGAACCCGTCGCGGGCGGGGCGTTCCGCCGCTACGACACCACCACGGCCGAGCTCAAGCGGATCTGGACCCACTCCGCCCACCGGCGGCGCGGACTGGCCCGGCGTGTCGTCGCGGAGCTGGAGCGTATCGCCGCCGTACGCGGCTACCGCCGGATCTTTCTCACCACCGGGCCGCGTCAGCCGGAGGCCCGCGGGCTCTATCTGACGACCGGTTATACGCCGCTGTTCGACACGAAGGCCGCGCCGGAGACCATCGGCCCGCTCCCCTTCGAGAAACACCTCACCGTCCCCGCCGAAGGAAAGGTATGACCCCGTGCGCACCCTGATCCCGAGCCGGCACCGGCCGCCGCGCCGCCGGCGGCCCGCGCGCCGTCATACGTCCGTACACCGTCAGGTGTCCGCCGCGCTGGTGTCCGCCCTGCTGCTGCCCGTCCTGGCCGGCTGCGGAACGGACCCGGCAGCCGGGCGTGAGACGGCGGGCGCCGCCTCACCCGCGCCGTCGAACGATGTCACCGCCTCGCTGAAGAAGAACGCCTCCCTGGCGAAGCTGCTGCCCGAGGACGTCCGCGAGGGCGGGACGATCCGGATCGGCGCTTCCGTCGGAGCCCCGCCCAGCGCCTACTTCCCCGACGCGACGAGCCGTCAGCCGGCCGGCCTGGACATCGACATCGCCGATGCGGTCGGCAAGCTCCTCGGTCTTGAACTGAAGCGCGAGGAGGCGAGTTTCGAGGCGATCCTCCCCGCGCTGAGCAGTGGCAAGTACGACGTGGGGACGGGCAACTTCGGCGTCACCGACGAGCGGCGCAAGACGATCGACTTCGTCACCTATATCAATGACGGCCAGGGTTTCGCGGTCCGCGAGGACGACCGGAGCCTCGGCAAGGTGACCCGGCTCGACCAACTGTGCGGCAAGACCGTCGGCGTGGGAGCGGGCACCACCTTCGAGGCGACCCTCAACGCACAGAAGGGCGTCTGCGCCGACGCCGGCAAGAAGCCGTACACCGTCAAGGTCTACTCCGACAACGGCGCCACGCTCACCGGCCTCCAGCAGGGCCGTATCGACGTGGTCATGTCGACCATCAACGGCCTGCGCCACCAGGCGGCTCAGCCGGCGGCCGGCGTCAGGTTCCTGAACGAGTTCCACCGTCTCGACGTGGGCTTCGCCTTCGCCAAGGGCTCACCCCTGCTCACGGCGTTCCAGGCGGCTGTCGCCGAACTGATCGACAGCGGCGCCTACCGGCGGATCCTCGACACCTGGGGAACGCAGGACTCCGCCATCGAGGAGTCCCGGATCAGCCCGCCCGAGCAGAAGTAGCCGGCAGGAGCCCCCTGATGGACACCGCAACCGGTACCGCGGCGGCCGCGCCGCCGTCCGGACCGCCCGAACCACCCGTGCCGACGGCCTCCCGCCACGAGGACCTCGCCGGACTGAAGGTCGTCCCCGCGCGCCACTACTGGCGCTGGGCCGCCGGCGCGGCCGCGCTGGTCGTCGTCTCCCAGTTCATCCATGGCCTGCTCACCAACCCGGCCTGGGAGTGGGACGTCTTCTTCCGCTATCTGTCCACCGACACCGTGCTGAAGGCCGTCTGGGTGACGCTCCAGCTCACCGCGTACGGCACCGTGCTGGGCTTCGCCCTGGGTGTCGTCCTCGCCTTCATGCGGCTGTCCCGCAGCGCCGTGCTGCAGACGGTCGCCTGGACGTACATCTGGGCCTTCCGCTCGATCCCGCTCATCGTCCAGCTGCTGTTCTGGTTCAACCTCGCCTACCTGTATCAGGAGTTGGGGCTCGGCATTCCCTTCGGGCCCGTGCTGTGGAGCTTCGACACGATGAACCTGGTCGGTGCTCTCTCGGCCGCCGTCATCGGTCTCGCACTCCACCAGGCCGCCTACGCCGCGGAGATAGTCCGCGGCGGGGTCATCTCGGTCGACGCCGGGCAGCTGGAAGCGGCGGCGGCGCTGGGTATCCCCCGGCTGCGGCAACTGCGCCGCATCCTGCTGCCGCAGGCGATGCGCTCCATCCTGCCCAATGCCGCCAACGAGGTCATCTCCCTCTTCAAGGGCACCTCGATCGTCTCCGTGATGGCGATCGGGGAGCTGTTCTACCAGGTGCAGGTGGTCTACGGCCGTAACGGGCGCGTCGTACCGCTGCTGATGGTCGCGACCGCCTGGTACATCCTGCTGACCACCCTGCTGTCCGTCGCCCAGTACTACGTGGAGCGGCGCTTCGCGCGAGGGGCCGAACGCACACCGCCGCCCAGCCCGCTCCAGCGTGCCCGGATCCTCACCCGCAGGATGCGGGCCGCAGCCGCCACCGGAGGTTTCCAGCGATGAGTGTTCACCCCGACCCGATCGCCGACGGCGACCTGATGGTCGACATACGCGGCGTCCACAAGAACTTCGGCGCGCTCGAAGTGCTGCGCGGCGTCGACCTCCAGGTCCGCGCCGGAGACGTCACCGTCGTGCTCGGTCCGTCCGGCTCCGGGAAGTCGACGCTGCTGCGCAGCATCAACCACCTCGAAAAGCTGAACCGGGGTTACGTCAGCATCGACGGCGAGCTGATCGGCTACCGCCGCTCCGGCTCCACGCTGCACGAGCTCAAGGAGAGGGAGGTGCTCAAGCAGCGTCTGCACATCGGCTTCGTCTTCCAGAACTTCAATCTCTTCCCGCATCTCACGGTCGTCGAGAACATCATCGAGGCCCCGGTGTCGGCGCTGCGCCGGCCCCGGAGGACCGCCGTCGAACAGGCCGAACGGCTGCTAGCACGGGTGGGCCTCGCCGACAAGGCCCACGCCTATCCGCGGCAGCTCTCCGGCGGCCAGCAGCAGCGGGTGGCCATCGCCCGCGCCCTCGCGCTGGAGCCCAAGGTGCTGCTCTTCGACGAGCCCACCTCGGCGCTCGACCCCGAGCTGGTGGGCGAGGTCCTCGATGTCATCAAGGACCTCGCCCGTACGGGCACCACGATGATCGTGGTCACCCATGAGATCGGCTTCGCCCGTGAGGTCGCCGACACCGTCGTCTTCATGGACGACGGAGTGATCGTCGAGCAGGGGCCGCCCGCCGAGGTGCTCGACCGTCCGCGGCACGAGCGCACCAAGGCCTTCCTGTCCAAGGTCCTCTGACATCCCCCTTGATCTCTTGACATCCCCCTTCCCGCGCATCACCCCTTTCCCTCCCAGGAGTCCTCCGTGCCACCCCGCCGCCGTACCCGCCGCACCACCGCCGCCCTGCTCGGTCTCGTCACCGCGCTCTCCCTCACCGCCGCCTGCGGCACCTCCGCCGACGGCTCCACCGACAAGGTCGCGCCCCGGGGCGCGGGCAAGGGCGGTTTCCAGATCGAGCTGGGCCCCGACCAGGACCGGATCAGCACGGCCGAGGTGGCCTCCATCGCCGCACTCGTGCCGGCGCGGATCCGCGAGCGGGGCACCCTGGAGGTCGTCAACTCGGCAGGTTCCGCGCCCCCGTTGACCTTCTACGCCACCGACGACAAGACCGTGATCGGGGTGGAACCCGACATCGCCTCGCTGGTCGCGGACGTGCTCGGACTGAAGCTTCACTACAACACGGTCGACTGGGCGAACATCTTCGTCGGTCTCGACAGCGGCAAGTACGACGCCGGCTTCAGCAACATCACCGTGACCGAGGAGCGCAAGGAGAAGTACGACTTCGCCACCTACCGCCTCGACAACCTCGCGTTCGAGGCCAAGAAGGGCGCCGGCTGGAAGGTGAGGGGACCGAAGGACGTGGCGGGCAGGACCATCGGTGTCAGCTCCGGCACCAACCAGGAAAAGCTGCTGGTCACCTGGAGCGAGCAGAACGTGAAGAAGGGTCTGAAGCCCACCGCCATCAAGTACTTCCAGCAGACCACCGACTACTACCTGGCGCTCGGCTCCGGGCGCCTCGACGCCTATCTCGGGCCGAACCCGGTCTCCGCGTACCACGCCGCCTCCACCGGCCAGACCGAGATCATCGGTACGTACTCGGGTGGCGGAGCCGACGTCCAGGGAAAGATCGCGGCCACCACCAAGAAGGACAACGGTCTGGTCAAGGCGCTGCACGAGGCGCTCAACACCCTGGTCGAGAACGGGACGTACGCGAAGGTCCTGGCGCGCTGGGGCCTCGCGAACGAGGCCGTGCCGTCCTCGGAGCTCAACCCCGTGGGGCTGCCGAAGACCAACCAGTAGCCGGCCCGGTCCCGCACCGGCCCCGCCGTACGTCCGAACGGGTGGTCGACGCCGTCGCCCGTGTGTCGCCCGCCGCAGGAGGGACCGGCCGCCCGGTCCGCCGAAGAGACTCGCGGGTGTGACGGATACCCAGGGAGAACACGGGCGAGACGGTCAGGACCCGGCGGACACCGCAGGCGCCCCGGTCGTCGCGCCGAAACTCGACGCGGAGCAGGCGATGCTGCTGCGGCTGGTGGGGCGCGAGTGGGGGCGGGTGTCCGCCGCCCCCGACGCGTGGCGCAACGCGTTGCCCGTGAATCCGGACGTCGGCAGCTACCCCGAGCCCGCGGAGATCGTGCCGGCCCGCTTCGGCCGATTCGTAGCCGTCCCCACGCTCATCGAGCAGCCGTCCGCGGCGGAGGGGATCGCCACGGAGACGATCGACGTCACGGAGGGCGCGGAGGATACGACCGGGCCGGGCCGTCTCGCGCACCGCCTGCGGCGCGCGGTCCTCGGGGCGCCGCTGAAGAGCACGGCCATCGCCCGCGAGCGCATGCGCAAGCTCGTGGCGCTGCCGGTCCTCTCGGCGGACGCGCTGTCGTCAGTGGCGTACGGCCCCGAGGCGCTGCTGGCGGTCCTGGTGCTCGGCGGTACGGCGGGGCTCGCGTACTCCGTGCCGGTGGCGCTGGCGATCGTCTTCCTGATGCTGGCCGTCGGGGCGTCGTACCGTCAGACGATCCGCGCGTATCCGCACGGCGGCGGATCGTACATCGTCGCCACGGACAATCTGGGGCGCGTGCCGGGTCTGGTGGCCGCGGCGGGTCTGATGACGGACTACATCCTCACCGTCGCGGTCTCCGTCTCGTCCGGGATGGCGGCGGTCACCTCGGCGCTCCCCGGGCTGGCGGACGATGTCGTGGTGATCGGCGTGCTGGTCATCGCCGTGCTGCTCGCGGGGAATCTGCGGGGCGTCCGGCAGGCGGGCGCGTTGTTCGCCGCTCCCACGTACGCCTTCATCATCGCCATCGCCTCGCTGGTGGCCGTCGGTCTGTACGACGCGGCGGGCCGTGACTTCCACCCCACCCCGGCTCCCCCGCTGCACGCGGTCGAGGGCGTCGGGGTGCTGCTGGTGATGCGGGCCTTCGCCTCCGGATCGACGGCGATGACCGGTATCGAGGCGATCTCGAACGCGGTACCGGCGTTCCAGCCCGTCGCGTGGCGTAACGCGCGCACGACACTGTCCTGGATGATCGGGCTGCTCGTCGCGCTGTTCGCCGGCACGGTCGCCATGGTCCATCTCCAGGGTGTCGTCCCCGAGGCGCAGGAGACCGTGCTGTCCCAACTGGCCCATCGGAGCTTCGGGTCGGGCGGCATGTACGTGTTCACGCAGGCGGCGACGGCGCTGGTGCTCCTGCTCGCGGCGAACACCGCGTACAACGACTTCCCCCGGGTGCTGTTCCTGCTGGCACGCGACGGCCACGCCCCCCGGATCTTTCTGCGTCTCGGGGACCGGCTGGCGTTCAGCAACGGGATCATCCTGCTCTCGGTGGCGGCGGCGCTGATCTATGTCGTCTTCGGCGGCAGGACCGCGACGCTGATTCCGCTGTACGCCGTCGGGGTGTTCCTCGCCTTCACCCTGTCGCAGAGCGGAATGGTGGTGCACTGGTGGCGCAAGCGTGACCGGCACTGGCGCAAGAGCCTGTGCTTCAACGCCACCGGCGCCCTGCTCTCCGCGGTCGTCTTCATCACGGCCGGCATCACCAAGTTCACCGAGGGCGCGTGGCTCGCCATCCTCGCCGTCGCCGTGTTCCTGCTGGTGACGACACGGATCCGGCGCTACTACGACAAGGTGAGCCTGGCTCTGCGGCTTCACCCCGAGGCGATCGAGATTCCCGGCCGGAAGACTCCGCCCCGGCCGGACACCCGTTCCCCGGCGCCGCCGCCGGCCCCGCCCGCGCCCGCGCCGCCCTCTTCCGGGGCCTCGCCCGGTACGCCGTCGGACGCGGAGACCGAGGACACCCCCGAGGAGATCCGTCATCTCTCCGTCGTCCCGATCGATGTGCTGCACCAGGCGAGCATGCGCGCGCTGGCCTATGCCGCGTCGCTCCAGCAGCCCGTCCTCGCCGTGCATGTCAGCCCCAGTGAGGAGGATGCCGAACGCTTCCGCGAAGCCTGGCTCCTGTGGGGCAACCATCTCCCGCTGAGGATCGTCATCTCCCCCTACCGGGCGATCGTGGCGCCGCTGATCAGCTATATCGAGTCGCTGCACCACCAGCGCCCGGACCTGACCATCACCGTCATCCTGCCGGAGATCGTCGTACGGCACTGGTGGCACCGGGTTCTGCACAGCTATCTGGCCGGCCGGCTGCGGCGCGCGCTCCGCCATCTGCCGAAGATCGTCGTGACGAGCGTGCCCTTCCATGTGTAGGCCGGCCGAGCGGTTCGGCGTCCGCGGCCTGCGGGCGGCTCAGCCGGCGAGTGGAGGCAGGTCCGGGCCGATGACCAGGGTCACCGTGCCGGGAGCCGCCTCGGCGGAGGAGACCGGGGCCAGGCCGGGGAACCTCGCCGCGAGCAACCGCGCCTGGGCGGCCCGCCCTTCGGGAAATGTGAGGGTGCTCCGCTCCGCCGGTGCGGGCGCGTTGCCGGTGGCGACGATCCGGAAGCCGAGCGCGCCCAGCCGGTCCGCGATCTCCCGGGCCCGGCCGGGGATGCCCGTGCCGTTGAGGACCGTCACCTCCACGCTGCTCGCCGTCGGGGGCAGTTGGCCGGCCGCCTTGTCGAGCCGGGCCTTGGTCATCTCCCGGTCGTGGCTGAGCGCGCTGAACAACTGCTGGGCCGCGGGCGGGTTCCAGACGACGTTCGCCTTGTCGCTGGGGACGTCCCGTTCCCGGGGATAGTTGGGAACCGTCAGGAAGGTGATCCGTTCCGTGGGCATGCTCTTGACGCCGGAGGCCAGCTCGTAGAGCGGCTTCAGGCCCGCCAGCTCGGGGTCGGTGGTCAGTGACCTCGTGGCCGAGTCGAGGAATCCGTACAGGGCCTTGGGGTTGTAGAGCCTGGCCTTGGCCTTGGTGGCGAGGGCCTTCATGAACTCCTGCTGACGGCCGATACGGCCGATGTCCGTGCCGTCGCCGAGGCTGTAGCGGGCGCGTACGTAACCGAGGGCCTGGTCGTCCTTCACCGTCTGGCACCCCGCCCGGAGATCCAGATGGGCCTTCTCGTCGTGCACGGGCCGCTCCGGGCAGATCTCGACACCCCCGAGGGCGTTCACCATGCCGGTGAACCCGCGGAAGTCGACCGTCATGAAGTGGTCGACGCGGACGCGGGTGTTCTGCTCGACGGTCTTGATCGCGCAGGCCGCGGCCTTGGCGGTGTCACCGCCCGAGCCGCCGATCGCGTACGCCTCGTTGATCTTGAAGTGGTGCGGTGTCGAGGAGGTGCCGTCGCCCTGGGCGCAGGCGGGGATCCGCACCCAGGAGTCACGGGGGAAGGACACCACCGTGGCCCACTTCCCGCTGCCGCCGACGTGCAGCAGCATCAGGGTGTCGGACTGCATGCTGGTCAGGCCCTGACCATAGCCGTCGCCCATTCCCTTACGGCTGTCGGAGCCGATGACCAGGATGTTCTCCCCGCCCTTGGTGGCTCTGGGCCGGTTGTCGCCGAGCGCGTCATCCACCCCGGCGCCATGGATGTTGCCGCTGAGCCGGGTGTAGAACCACCCGCCCGCCGCGGCCGTACCCAGCACCAGGAAGGCGGCGGTCGCGGCGAGCGAGCGTCCGGTCCTGCGGCGCGGCGGCCGGCGGCGGCACCCGCGCGGCGCCGCGGCGGGCCGGTCCGCCGGTCCCCTGTCTGCTGCGTTCACCGGTCTCCTCACTGCGTGCCGGTCATGGGAAAGCTCATGGGAAAACTTGTGGGAAAACGTCGGTCTCCGACTTCAGCCGAGCAGGGGAATCAGCCCCAGACCGAATACGGCGTAGAAACCGGCCGCGACGGCCAGCCGGGCGGGGGTGAGCCGGTGTGCGCGCATCGTCAGCAGCAGATAGACGATCGAAGCCATGGTGACCAGTCCGGCCCACAGCAGCGCGCTGTCGAACCGCCACGCGGTGAAGAGCAGCCCGAGGCCGCTGGGCACCGTGGCCTGGATCATCATGGCTCCGGAGATATTGGCCAGGGCGAGCTGCGTCTTGCCCTGCCGTACCCAGATGATCGCGTTCATGATCTCCGGGAGTTCGGTCGCGACGGGTGAGAGCAGCAGTGCGGTCACAGCGGACGAAAGCCCGAGCATGGGGCCGATGGCGTCCAGCTGCTTCACGAACAGCTGCGAGGCGAAGAAGATTACCGCGAGAGCGGCCAGAGTCTGGGCGACAACGGCCCACGTCGCCGGGGAGGCCGCCCCGCGCTGCGACTTCAGGGGCGCGAGCTCCTCGTCGTCACCCTCGCCGTTCTGGCCACCGCGCGTCTCCCGCCAGAAGTAGACGGCGTACGCGGCGAAGAACAGCACGCCGAGCACCGGCTTGAAAGCGAAAGCGACCAGGCCGAGAGCGACCTTCACCATGAAGATCGGCAGGAACCAGGTCTGGTCCTTCGCCAGCCGTCTCATGTCCTTCTCGTCGCCCAGCTGCGGACCGCCGGACCGCGCGGGACCGCTCTGCTTGCGCCGCTTGAGCAGCAGCACGACACCCGTGACGCCGTACGCGACCGTGGCCAGCACGAGCGGCCCGCCCAGCGCCGCGCCGACGCCGATGTTCTTGGCCTCGGCGTTGGCACCCGTGGTGACCGCGATCAGCGTCACCACGGATTCGGGCAGCGCCGTGCCGAAGGCTGCCAGGATGGTGCCGACCGCCATCTTCGCGACGTTGAGCCGCTTGCCCAGCCACTCCACCGCGTTGACGAACCACTCGCACGAGAGATAGATCGCCACCGCGCACACGATCAGCAGCACGTAATGGACCACGGCACCCGTCCAGCTTTCCCGCGTCGCGGGGGCTTCGAGTGCGGCTGCTCCCCCTCGCGACCGCAGACGCTACCCCACCTCCCCGGCCGGGGCGCCGCGGCACGTCCGGGCCCGTACGCCGGACGGCTCTGCCGGGTGGCCCGGTCTCCGGGGGTGACGTGTAGTGGGTGGTACTGCCGCGACCTGGCGGGCGGTACGCCGTCCGCCGGACGGCCGGATCCGAGGAGGCTCGATGAGGAGCAACACCAGGACACCCGCTGCCGCCACCGCGGCCGCGGTCCTGCTGTGCGCCGCGGCCGTCGGCGGCTGCTCCGGCGGCGGGAGCGGATCGGCGACGACGTCGCAGCCGCCCGCCGGCCGCGCGGAGGCCTCCGCGTCGGCGCGTTCGTCCTCGCCCGCCGCGGATGTGGGCAAGCTGTCGGCCGCCACCGGGCCGCTCGGGAAGATCCTGGTCAACGGCGAGGGCCGCACCCTCTACCTCTTCGAGGCGGACAAGAAGAACACGTCCACGTGTACGGGGGCCTGTGTGAAGACCTGGCCCCCTCTGATCGTCACCGGCGAGCCGACCGCGGGCAGTGGCGGCGTCAAGAAGAGTCTGCTCTCCACCACCACCCGCGACGACGGCACCCGGCAGGTCACCTACAACGGCCATCCCCTGTACACGTTCGTGGGCGACCACAAGGCCGGTGACACCAACGGCCAGGGCGACACCGACTTCGGCGCCAACTGGTACGTCCTCGACACCGCCGGGAAGAAGAACACCACCCCGCAACAGGACACCGGCGGCCTCTACTGACCCCTACCCCCCTCGGCCACCGGTGCGACAGGAGAAGCGATGTCCTCAGTCACCTCTGCCGTACCCGCCCGTCAAGGACGCGCACTCCGCTTCCTGCGGGGCGCGGCCCGGCTGCTGGCCGCGGCCGGCCTCGCGCTGGACGCCTATCTCCACGCCCATCTGGCCGACCGGTACGACGCCGTCTCCGCGAGCATCAGCCAGGGCATGCTCTTCCGTATCGAGGCCGGCCTCGCCTCCCTCGCGGCGCTGCTCGTCCTGGTCTGGCGCCGGAAGCCGTCCGACGCCTTCGCCTGGCTCGTCGCGGCGGGGGGCCTCGCACTCCTGCTGGTCTACCGCTACGTCAACGTCGGTGAACTGGGGCCGATCCCGAACATGTACGAGCCGGTCTGGTTCCGCGAGAAGGAACTCGCCGTCCTCGGGCAGGCGGTCGCCATCCTCACCACCGTCTTCCTGCTCGTCACCCACGCGCAGCGCCGGGGCCGCGGCGCTCACGCGGCCCCGGGCAGGCGTCAGTGACGCGGCTCAGCCTCTGCGGCCGAGGGCGCCCTGACGCAGGAAGCGGGGGTCGTAGTACGTGTTCTTGACGCCCTGGCCGGTGTTGAACGCGGGGTCGGTCAGATACTCGGCCCAGACCATGAAGTAGGTCCACTTCGGCTGTCCCGCGACCTCCGCGGGCGAGGGCACCTTGCCGACCTCGGCGAGCGCCAGCGGCTTCGAACCGGCGATCGACTGGAGGGTCTGGTAGTAGGTGGCGGACGGGAAGTTGCTGTTCCAGGCGTCGAGCGAGACCACATCCACGTACGCGTCACCGGGGTAGTAGGACGCCATCCCGCCCGCGTCGAGGTCCTTGACGTTCCAGACCCAGACCAGGTTGGTGAGGCTCTGGGTGTTCTTGAGGTAGTCGTGGGTGATCTGGTAGAGCTTGCGGCTGCCGTTCGCGCCGGAGCGGCCGCCCCACCAGGACCAGCCGTCGTTCATCTCGTGGACGGGGCGGAAGAGCACGGGTACCCCGGCGTCCTTCAGCTGCCGCAGATACGGGACCGCCTCGTCCAGGCGCCGCTTCCACGCGGTGTTGAGGGCGGTGCCGTCGGTGACGAGCTGGTTCCACTGGTCGTCGGACAGGTTGTCCTGGATTCCGGCCCCGGGATCCCAGCCGCACGAGGACCCGCGGGTGGGCGGGCAGACATGCCAGGTGAGGGTGACCAGTGAGCCGTTGTTCCACTCGGTCCTGGCCTGGTTGACCATCGTCTGACGGTTGTTGACATCGTCGGACGCGAAGAGGAAGTCCCCGCCCCACAGCCCCGGGTAGACGCCGGTGATGTCATGGACCTTCGCGGTCCACTTCGACGGCTGGGAGTTGGGCTCGCGGTTGTGCTGGCCGGTCACGGTCCGGTTGCCGGAGAGGGACCGCAGATAGCCGACGACATCGGCCGGGGGCGCCGCCGCGGCGGCCGGGGCGGTGTCACCCGGGAGAGTGAAGTCGCCTGCGGAGGTGGCATGACCGGCGGGTGCGGCCACGGCACAGGCCAGCAGGACCGCGGCGCATAATCCGGTGAATCGGGATCTCATGGTGGTCTCCTGTCTCGGTCGGGCGGGTCAGCGTGCGGGCGGTGCGGTGGAGCCGCGCGGGGTGAGGGCGGGGGTGCGGACCTGACGGGACGCGAGGCGTTCGCCGTTGAGGATCGCGAAGAGCGCGCGCGCCACCTCCGCGCCGAAGGCGTGGATGTCGTGGCTCATCGCGGAGAGCGTGGGATGGGTCAGTCTGCAGAGCTGGGAGTCGTCCCAGGCCAGCAGGGAGAGGTCGTCGGGGACGCCGAGGCCCATCTCGGCGGCGACGGACAGTCCGGCGACCGCCATGAGGTCGTTGTCGTACAGCACGGCCGTGGGCCGGGTGGCGGAGGCCAGCAGCGTACGGGTGGCGCGGGCGCCGTCCTCGCCGGAGAAGTCCGTGGCCACCTGCCGTCCCCCGTCCAGGCCCAGTTCCGTCATCGCCGAGGCGAAGGCCGCCGTACGGATGGCGCTGTGGCCCAGGTCGGCGGAGCCGCCCACCCGGGCGATGTCGCGGTGCCCCAGCGCGGCGAGATAGCGCACCGCCTCCGTGACGGCCGTACCGTCGTCCGTCCACAGGGCGGCGAACGGACCGGTCAGCGAGGGATGGGCGACCGCGACGGCGGGAAGGCCGATCTGCCCGAGCGCGGGGACTCGGGGGTCGTCCACCCGGAGGTCGACCAGGACGGACCCGGCGATCTGGCCCGACTTCCACCAGTGCCGCTGGAGCTCGATCTCCTCGTCCACGTCGCGTACCAGGCGCAGCAGCAGGGCGCTTGAGCGTTCGGTGAGGACGCTCTCGATCCCGGAGATGAACTCCATGTAGAAGGGTTCGAGGCCGAGTTGCCTGGACGGCCGGCAGATGGCGAGTCCCACGGTGCCGGTCCCGGACTTCGCCAGCGAACGGGCCGAGAGGTTGGGTTCCCAGCCCATGCCGCGGGCGGTTTCGAGGATATGGGCGCGGGTGGTCTCGGACACCCCGGGCTTGTTGTTGAAGGCCAGGGACACCGCGGCCTTCGACACCCCGGCCCGGGCGGCGACGTCCTTGATGGTCAGCCGTGTTCCGCTCATGCCGGCTCCACCGTGAAGAGGGCCGCGCGGACCGCTTCGGCGTCCGGGGTGTCCCAGCCGCGTACGGAGATGGTGACGCGCTCGCCGGGCAGCAGGGTCAGCAGGCCGTGGTCGGCGACAGCCGTGGGGGCGAGCCGGTCGGCCTGGAGCAGCAGGTCGCGCAGCAGGGTGCGGGCGGTCACCACGACATCGACCCGGTCACCGCGCTGGATGAGCTCCACGTCGTAGCGCGGCGCGGGATAGGCGAACTCGCGGTCGCGTACGGGGAAGTGCAGCGCGCGCAGGTCTCCGGCGTCGGCGACGAGGAACTCCTTGGCCGAGCCGGCGTCGGGCAGCAGGTCGTCGGGGACCGCGGTATGCGCGACGGTACGGCCGGGGGCCGCGAGGTCCACGCGGGCCTCGGCGAGCACCTCGCCGTCGGCGGTCATCCGGCGCAGCCGTACGCCCGCCCGCCACGCGTCCGCGGCCTGGTTGACGGCGACGACGGCGGGGCCGCCGTCGCGGGTCTGAACGGTCAGCAGCCGGTCGGCGTACAGCCGCCGCAGCTCGAACCAGAGCGGTTTGAGCCGGGCGTCTCCGTCGACGGCCGCCCAGGAGGTCACCGGCCAGCAGTCGTTGAGCTGCCATACGACGGTGCCCGCGCACACCGGCCAGTGCGAGCGCCAGTGTTCCACTCCGGTGGCGACGGCGCGGGCCTGGTTGACCTGGGTGAGGTAGTGCCAGCGGTCGAAGTCCGGTGGGACCGCGAAGTGGTGGGCGAGGCCGCGGTCCAGTTTGCCGTTGCCGTCGGCGGCCTTCTGGTGGTGCAGGACACCGGGCGAGTCGGGGGCCAGCTCCTCGCCGGGCAGCGCGCGGCGCAGTGTCGCGTACGCGGGCGGCGCCTGCCAGCCGAACTCGGCGACGAAGCGCGGCACATCGGTCAGGTAGTCGGTGTAGTCGGTGCGGTTCCACACCTCCCACGCGTGCGCGGTGCCGTGTGCCGGGTCGTTGGGGCGGTGGTCCCAGGAACCGGACCACGGGCTACCCGGCCAGTACGGGCGGGTGGGGTCGGTCTCGGCGACGACGCGGGGCAGCAGGCCCAGGTAGTAGCCCTCTCCCCAGGAGTCTCCCGCGAGCGGCTCCTCCCACTGCCAGTCGCGAAAGCCCCACAGGTTCTCGTTGTTGCCGTTCCAGAGGACCAGCGACGCGTGGGGCATGAGGCGGGTGACGTTCTCGCGGGCCTCGGCCTCGACCTCGGACCGCAGCGGCTGCTCCTCCGGGTAGGCGGCGCAGGCGAAGAGGAAATCCTGCCAGACCATCAGGCCGAGTTCGTCGCAGACGTCGTAGAAGTCGTCGCTCTCGTAGAGGCCGCCGCCCCAGACGCGTACGAGATCGACGCCCGCCTCGGCGGCCTGCGTCAGGCGTTCACGGTAGCGCCGGGGGGTGATACGGGAGGGGAAGACGTCGTCGGGGATCCAGTTGACACCGCGGGCGAAGATCCGCTCCCCGTTGACGACCAGGGTGAATCCGGTGCCGTGCTCGTCGGCGGAGGTGTCGAGCACGACGGTCCGGAATCCGACGCGGCGCGACCACTGGTCGAGGGCCGCCCCGTTCTCGTCGAGGAGGGTGACCTCGCAGTCGTACAGCGGCTGGTCGCCGTAGCCGCGCGGCCACCACAGGGCGGCGTCCGGCACGTGCGCCGTCACCGTGGCGCTCGTCCCGTCGAACCGTACGGATGTCGCGCGGTCCCCGATCCGCACCTCGGCGGTCAGCGGCCGTCCTGCCCCGGACGCGGTGCGTTCCACCTCAAGGCGGACCTCCACGCGGCCGGTGGCGCCGTCGACGGTGACCAGGGGACGGACCAGGGCGAGGCGGGCGGTGGACCAGTGCTCCAGCCGCACCGGCTTCCAGATACCGGCGGTGACCAGGGTCGGTCCCCAGTCCCAGCCGAAGGAGCAGGCCATCTTGCGGATGAACTGGAAGGGCTCCGGATAGGAGTTGGGCCGGTCGCCGAGCTGGGCGCGGACGGCTTCCGCCTCGGTGTACGCGGAGGTGAAGCGCACCGCGAGCGGGGCGCCGGCCTCGCCGAGCGGCTCGGTGACATCGAAGCGGTAGCCGCGGTGCATATTGCGGGTGCGGCCGAGCGTCCGCTCGCCGAGGCTGATCTCGGCGACCGTGTCGAGCCCGTCGAAGACCAGGTCGGTGCGCTCGTGCGAGCTGGCGCGGGGCCCGAGCACGGTGTCGTACCGCCAGTCGCGGCGGCCCACCCAGGCCACCTCGGTCTCGTTCGCGCCGAGGAACGGGTCGGGAATGAGACCGGCGGCGAGCAGGTCGGTATGGACGCAGCCCGGCACCTGTGCGGGCACGGCGGCCGCTTCGTGCCGCAGCGTCCAGCCCTTGGTCAGGGGGGTGACGTCCTTCATATGCGGTGCTCCATTCACGATTTGACGGCCCCTTCGACCAGGGCGTTCTCCATACGGCGCTGGAGGGCGACATACACGGCGTAGACGGGGGCGAGGGTGATGAGGCAGGCGGAGGCGAGGATTCCGTACTGCACCATCGTCGCGGAGATGAGGGACGGCAGAGCGACCTGGACGGTGCGCAGGTCGGGGTCGGGGCCGAGGATGACAAGGCTGAAGAGGTATTCGTTCCAGAACCCCAGGAAGTTCAGGATCGCGACCGTGACGACGCCGGGCGCGGACAGCGGGAGATAGATCCGCAGGAGCACGGTCCAGCGGCCGGCGCCGTCCATCATGGCGCTCTCCTCCAGCTCGGCCGGGATGGTGCGCAGGAACTGGGTGAGCAGGATGACCGAGAGCGGCAGCGCGGTGGCGGGCAGGAAGAGGATCAGGAACGCCTGGGTCTGGAACATCTCCAGCTGGATGGCGAGCAGCACCGTCGGCACCAGCGCGGCGAAGGCGGGGATCAGGAAGCCGAGCCCGAAGATCTTCTCCATGACGGCGGCGGTCCGGCCACCGCTGCGGGCGAGGCCGTAGGCGGCGGGGAACGCGAGGGCCAGGGTGATGGCTTCCGCACCCGCCGTGATCAGTACGGAGTTGCCCAGCGCGGGCCCGAGCGAGGCCAGGTCCCAGGCGCGGGCGAAGTTGCCGAACAGCCAGTTCTCCGGCAGGGAGAAGGGGTGGGCGAACACCTCCAGGTTGTCCTTGAGGGAGGTGGTCAGCAGGTAGTAGAGCGGCAGAAGCAGCAGCAGGGCGTACAGCCACGCCAGGACATGCCCGGCGAGCAGGCCCCTGCCGCCGGTGCGGCGGGACGTCATCACTGGTCCTCGTCTCCCGTCGTGGTCAGTAGTTCTGGCGGATCAGGCGGCGGATGACGACCATGCCCACGAGCCCGAGGGCGAACAGCAGTACGCCGACGGCCTGGCTGTAGCCGACGTCCTGCTGGAGGAAGGCCCGCTGGTACATCAGATACGACAGCGTGGTGGACGAGGTGCCCGGGCCGCCCTTGGTCAGCATCAGCACGGTCGCGGAGGAGTTGAACAGCGTCCACAGGAACTGCAGCATCGTGGCGACGCCGACGAATCCCTTGCAGACCGGGAACGCCACCTGCCACATCCGCCGCCAGTGCCCGGCGCCGTCGATGGCGGCCGCTTCGTACACCGCGTCCGGCACACTCGCCAGCCGCGCCGCGAAGAGCACGGCGGTGTAGCCGATCCCGCTCCAGACGTCGACGAGGATGACCGAGGCCAGCGCCGTGGCGGGATCGGCCAGCCAGGGCGTGGTCGCCCCGTGCAGGCCCAGGCTGTCGAGCAGGCCGTTGACACCGCCCTCCGGGGCGAGCATGCCGATGAAGATCATCGCCTTGGCGGAGAGCGACAGCAGGCCCGGGGTGAAGCAGAGCACCCGCAGGGTCCGGTGTCCGGGCGGCTTGAGCTGGAGGTAGTAGCCCAGCATGAAGGCGAGCGGGATCATCAGCGGGATGGAGACGGCGAGTTGTACGCCGGTGTTGCGCAGGGCGTCCCAGAAGACCGGGTCGTCGAACATCCGCCGGTAGTTGTCCAGTCCGGTGAACTCGTGCGGCGAGATCAGGCTGGCCCACGTGTTGAGGCTGATCACGAACATCGCGACGACCGGGCCGGCCATGAAGAGGCCGTACCAGACCAGCGCGGGCAGGGCGAAGACCGTCGGTCCCCAGCCGCGCCGGCGCGCGGTGCGACGGGGGGACGGGGCGGCGGGCGGGGTGTTGTCACGAGTCGCGCGCCCCGCGGTCGTGACCGCGGCGGACATCACTGGACCCCGGAGTATGCCTGGTCCAGGGCAGCACAGATCTTCTTGGCGTCATTGCCCTTGCCGAAGGCCAGACCGGTGGCCTGGACCAGCGGGGTGTTCGCCGCGGCCGGTACGTACAGGTCGGGCAGCAGCGCGTTCACCGACTTCTTCGGGACGTCGTTGACCGCGCTGTTGAGCAGCGGGTCGTCGCTCTTGCGGTGGGCCGCGTCGAGGCTGAGCGCCGGGTAGATACTGGCGTCGGCGAGGAATTTCCCGGAGACGTCGGGCTGGTAGAAGTAGCTGATGAATTCCTTCACCGCGTCCTGCTTCTTGTCGCCGTTGGGGCTGATCCAGAAGCCGGTGCTGGTGTAGCCGAGGTAGGAGGTCGGCTTGGTGAAGGCGGCGCCCGAGGGCATTGGGAGACCGGCCAGTTCGGTGTTCTGCCGGATCTTCTCGGGGACCTCGGAGAAGGCCCATGAGCCCTGCGACATCATGGCGGCCTTGCCGGTGAAGTACGTGCTCTGCATCGCGTCGAAGGTGAAGCCCTGCGCCTTGTCGATGAACACACCGGCGTCCCGCAGGGTGATGAAGAGGCCGATGCCCCTCATCGCCTTGTCTGAGGCGCAGAATCCGCCTTTGGTGTAGAGCTGTTCGGTCTCCTCGGGGGTGGAGTAGGACTGGGCGATCTGCGCGAAGAGCTTCTGGCCGCTCCAGTCGTTGCCGCCGACCGCCATCGGCTCGATGCCCGCCTCGCGCAACTTGTCCGCGGCGTCGATGAGTTCGTCGGTGGTGGCGGGGATCTTGCCGACGCCGGCCCGCTCGAGGAGATCGGTGTTGTACCAGACCGGCCAGGAGAACGCGGCGAAGGGGAAACCCATGACCTTGCCGTCGGCGTCCGTCCACTCCTTCAGGGCCTGTGGTTCGACCTTGGCCCGCAGGCCCCATGCGTCGAGGTACTGGTCGACGGGGACAGCGGCGCCGTTCTTGGTCCAGCCGAGCGTCTTGTCATAGACGTTGACGAAGACGACGTCGGCTTCCTTGCCCGCGGCGAGCGAGGTCTCGTAGGACTCGTCCAAGTCCTCGCCGGCCTCGACGATCTTGACCTTGATGCCGGTCTTGTCGGTGAAGGCGGCGGCCTCGTCGTAGAAGAGCTTTCCGCCCGGTGTGCCCTTCAGATACTGCGACAGCACGGTCAGCTGCCGCGGGTCGTTCTGCGCTCCATCGCCTCCCTTGCCGCAGCCGCTCACCACGGCGATCAGGGAGAGGGCGCCGGCGAGCGCGGTGACGGTCCTGCGGGGTGCGGTCCGGTGCGAGGTCATGTGCCGTGGCCTCCAGTGAGTGCGGGCGGCCCTGACGCGGCCCGCTCGGCGTGGCGCTCAACGTAGACGCCGTTTCTCGACCCTGTCCATAAACCGGTCCAGCCTTTTTTCGCCTGTGAGGCAACAAGTTATTCGACTGATTACTTAACCTTTACTCAACTCGTGGGCAATTCAGACAACGTTGTCCGAACCGCCGGAGCGCCGGTCCGTGCGGACCGGCGCGTCCGACGCGTCCGACTCCGGGAGTCAGGCGGGTTTGACGCCGGGCCGGCCCGCTTCGGTCACGAAGGAGGTGCGGGTCGAGACGGGGGCGCCGGGGGTGGTGACGTACGGGAGCACCCGGAAGTCGGCCCGGCAGGTCTCCGGCGTGAGTGAGCAGCGGACGTAGCCGCGCTGGTAGTTGGTGAACTTTATGTGCGAGTTGGCCGCGAGCAGGCTCGCCCCCGAGGGGTCGAGGTCCATGCCGTCCTTCCCGGTGGCGATGGAGGTGCCGACGAATTCGACGCCGACCGTGGGCGAGTCCGGGTCGTCGTAGTTCTGCTTGAGGTCAGCGGCGAGGTGGCGGTGCATATCACCCGTCAGGACCACGGGGTTGCGCACGTTACGGTCGCTGATCTGCTGGAACAGCCGCTGCCGCGAGGCCACGTAGCCGTCCCAGAAGTCCATGACGAAGGACTGTCCCGGGCCGGGGTCGGTGTCGACCTGGGTCACGGGAATCTGCTGGGGGATCAGGTTCCAGGTCGCGTCCGACCGCCCGAGGCTGTTGTAGAGCCAGCGCTCCTGTTCCGCGCCGAGGAGGCTGCGGCCGGGTGACAGCCGCTCGTCGCAGCCGCTCTTGATGCCGTCGCCGCAGGGCTGGTCGTCACGGAACAGGCGGGTGTCGAGGATATGGAACGTGGCCATCCGGCCGTAGCGCAGACCGCGGTACATCCGGGCGTCGAAGCCCCTCGGCTTGTTGGGCAGGCGCAGCGGGAGGTGTTCGTAGTACGCCTGGAAGGCCGCCGCGGCGCGTTCTCGGAAGACCGCCGGATCCCCGTCGGGTTCGGTGTCGACCTTCGAGATGTCGCGCGCCCAGTTGTCCTCGACCTCGTGGTCGTCCCAGACGACGGCCCACGGATGGGCCCGGTGGGCGGCGATGAGGTCGGGGTCGAAGCGGTGGAGGGCGTGCCGGTTCCGGTACTGGACCAGGTTCATCGGTTCGGGGCGCAGCTCGGCGGCCACGGGCACGTTCCGTACCCCGCCCATGGCGTCGATGGGGTTCTCGTAGATGTAGTCGCCGAGATGCAGGACGAGGTCGATGTCCTCCTCGGCGAGGTGCTGATAGGCGGTGTAGAAGCCTTCGAACCAGGCCTGACAGGAGACGAAGGCGAAGTTCAGGGCCTTGGGGCGGCTGTACGGCGAGGGCGCGGTGCGGGTACGGCCGACGGGGCTGAGCACGCCGCCGGCGCGAAATCGGTAGAAGTACTCCCGGCCGGGCTGCAGCCCCTTCACCTCGACGTGGACCGAGTGGGCGAGTTCGGCGACCGCGCGGGTCCACCCCCGGCGCACGACGTGCCGGAAGAGCTCGTCGGCCGCGACCTCCCAGAAGACCCCGACGGAGTGGGGCGGCATGCCGCCGGCGCCGTCGGGGTCGAGGGGGCGGGGTGCGAGGCGGGTCCACAGCACGAATCCGTCCGGCCAGGGATCCCCGGACGCGATTCCCAGGGTGAAGGGGTCCTCACGGAAGCGCTCGTCGGCGCCGGCCCGGCCGGCCGAGAGCCCGCCCGCGGCGAGCGCCAGCGCGGCCGTCCCCGAGGCGGCGAGCATCGCGCGTCTGCCCACCCGTCCGGCGCCGCCGGTCCCACTGTTCCTACGCATGAATGCTGGTCCGTTCGTCGTGCGGGATCCCGCCTGGCCCGGTGGGATCGACGCGTGATTTAACGTCCGTTCATGTGGTAATCACACGGTGAATATCACATACGAATCTGGTGTCACAAGAGCACCCGCCGCTGGAGCCCCATGCTTGTCGCAGACGCCAGTATGGGCAGTTCGATCACGTTATGCGGTGGCGGATCACGCTTCTCGGTAACACCCTTGACACTCCTCGTAGCGGGCTCATAGTCTCCACGCCACAGAATTGGCGTGAGATTTCACATGCACCGTGGTCGTCTTCACGCCGGACGAGTGACGACGGGCGACCGCGGTGATGCGCCGTTGCGGCGCGTAGGGAGGACGTGCCCGTGTCCGGTCCCCCGGCGGCGGGCGCGCCCGCCCGTCGACGTGCCGCCCAGGGCCACCGCCGACGTGTCCGTGCCGCCCACCGAAACACGAGGAGGACACACCATGACCACGGGTTCCCGCAGCCTGCCCGGCCAGGGCAGGGTCAGCCGCCGAGGGTTTCTCCGTATCGGCGGTGGCGTCGCCGCTGTCACCGCACTGCCCCCGGTCCTCACGGCGTGCTCGGACTCGGGCGGCTCCGGCACGGTACGCATAGTCGGCGTCGCCGACCAGCAGAAGCCGATCGAGGAACTCCTGACCCTGTACCGCAAGAGCCACCCCGACGACCGCTTCACCACCTCCTTCGCCCCCACCGACCAGGTGCAGACCGTCGTACGCACCCAGCTGGCCGGCGGCAACGCGCCCGATCTGCATGTGCTGTTCCCCGGCAGCGGCAGCGCGATGTCCATGGCCGAGCTGGCCGGGGCCGGGCTGCTCGCCGATCTCGGCGCGCAGGCGTGGACCCGGGACATCCCGTCGAACTTCGACGCCGCGTACCGCCGCGAGGGCAAGACCTATCTGTACTCGGCGGGCAGCAGCGTCATCGGCGCGATCTACAACAAGAAGGTCTTCGCCAAGGCCGGCGTCCAGCCGCCGAGGACGTGGGCCCAACTACTCGACGTCTGCGCCAGGTTGAAGGCCGAGGGCATCGTGCCGATCGCCCTCGGCGCGCAGACCCAGTGGGTCACCCAGCTGATCAGCTACGCCCTGGTCCCCAACGCCGTCTATGCCGCGAACCCCCGCTTCGACGAGGAGATGGCCGCGGGGAGCGCGACGTTCCGCGGCTCGGGCTGGGCCGACGCGCTGGGGAAATACCAGGAGCTGCAGCGCCGGGGCTTCTTCAACGATAACCCCAACGGCACCACCTTCGAACAGCAGACCTCGCTGGTCGCGACCGGAAAGGCGGCCATGGCCGTCCAGGTCTCCGCCGTCCTCGCCACCTTCCGCCAGGCCGCCGCCGGCCCCGACGACCTCGGCATGTTCCCCTTCCCCGGCGGTGACGACGCCGCGAAGCAGTGGATCCCGGCAGGCATCGTCGTCGGCCTCGGCGTCGCCGCGCATGCCAAGAACACGGCCGGGGCCAAGGCCTTCGTCGCATTCCTCGGACAGCAGGAGAACATCAACCGCTGGGCTACGGCCGTCTCCGCGATCCCGTTCAAGCGCGACGCGTCCACCGTGATCGACCCCGTGCTGGCGGACTTCCTGCCCGTCATCGACGGCAATCGCGCTGTCCCCTTCATGGACCAGCGCTGGCCCAACGCCGAGGTGCAGCCCGCCCACTTCGCGGCCGTACAGGACCTGCTCGCGGGCGAGACGGACGTCAACGGCGCGCTGGGGCGGATGGACGAGGCATACGGACAGAAATCGTGACCTCCCGGCCCGGGGAGGCGTCAGGAAACCGCCCGGCCCGGCTCCGCCGCGACCTCACCGTACCGCCGTGGATCTTCGTCGTACCCGCGCTCGTCGTGTACGCCGTCGTCGTTCTCTATCCGAGCCTCGCCGGGGTGGTCTACGCCTTCACCGACTGGTCCGGCGTCGGCGGCTTCTCCTTCGTCGGCCTGGACAACTTCCGCACGCTGCTGGACGACAACCGTGCCCTGGAATCGGTCGGCAATACTCTGACGCTCACTCTCGCGGTGGTCCTCGTCCAGAACGGCATCGGTCTGCTGCTCGCGCTCGGCGTCCAGGCGAACATCAGGTCCCGGTCGCTGCTGCGGGTGATCTTCTTCGCCCCCGCCGTCGTGAGCCCCGTCATGGTCGCGTTCCTGTGGAAGTACATCTACAACCCCGACAACGGCGCCGGCCTCAACGGCGTACTGGGAGCCGTCGGTCTCGGCGGGCTGCGGCAGGACTGGCTCGGCAATCCCTCGCTCGCCCTGTGGTCGGTCGCCGCGATGGTCGTGTGGCAGTACGCCGGCTACTCGATGGTCGTCTTCCTCGCCGGTCTCCAGGGCGTCCCCGCCGAACTCCACGAGGCCGCCCGGATCGACGGAGCCGGAGCATGGCAGCGCTTCCGCCATGTCACCTGGCCGCTCCTCGCCCCGGCGCTGACCATCAACCTGATGCTGTCGACCATCGGGGGCCTCAAACTCTTCGACCAGGTCTACGCCGCCACCAACGGCGGACCCGGCACCTCCAGCGAGACGCTGTCGACCGTGCTGTACAAGGAGGCGTTCGTCTACGGAAAGTTCGGCTACAGCACCGCCGTCGCCCTGGTCCTGGCGCTGTTCGTCGCCGCGGTCTCCCTGGTCCAGCTCCGCTATCTGCGCGCTCGGGAGGTCACCACGTGAGCACCACCACAAGGCCGGGGCGGGGGTACGGGCAGTACGGGCTCGAACTGGTCATGACCGCCGCCGCGGCCGTCTTCCTGTTCCCGGTGTACGCCCTGGTCACCCTGGCGATGAAGGACCCGCGGCAGATCGCGGAGTCGCCCCTGTCACCACCCGATCCGCCCACCCTGGGCAACTTCGGCGACGCCTGGTCCTCCGCGTCCCTCGGACCCGCCCTGCTCAACAGCACGATCATCACCGTCGTCAGCCTGCTGCTGCTCATCGTCCTCGGCTCCACGGGCGCCTACTACCTGGCCCGCCGCGCCCGCGGACTCGGCTACGGTCTGTACATCCTGTTCCTGCTGGGCATCGTGCTGCCCTTCCAGCTCGGGATGGTCCCGCTGTACAAGCTCGTCGACGATCTCGGCTGGCTCGGCACCTACCACGGCATGGTCCTGTTCTACACGGGCATCCAACTGCCGTTCACCGTCTTCCTCTACACCGGATTCATCCGCGCCCTGCCGCCGGACTACGCGCAGGCCGCGCTCATCGACGGCTGCGACCACCGCCAGGCGTTCACCCGGATCGTCTTCCCGCTGCTGCGGCCCATCACCGGCACCGTGATCATCCTCAACGCGGTCTTCATCTGGAACGACTTCTTCACCCCGCTGCTGTATCTGGGCGGCTCCGGCAAAGAGACCGTCCCCGTACGGGTGTTCTCGTTCGTGGGCCAGTACGTCTCCGACTACGGCCTCGTGTTCGCCGGTCTCGTCCTGGCGGCCCTGCCCATCCTGGTGGTCTTCCTGCTCCTCCAGCGTTACGTGATCAAGGGCTTCGCGGGCGGGCTCAAGGGCTGAGAGCCGGCGCCCCGGCGGCGCCGCGGAACCCGCATCGACCGACGGAGACGACCGATCCATGACGTACACACCCGCCGGCGCGGGCGCCCTGCCCGCGAGCATCGCGGCGGTCCTGGCCGAACCGCCGCGCGCCTTCTCGCCCACCGCCCTCTGGTGGTGGAGCGGGGAGCGACTCGACCGCGCGCGGCTGCGGGCCCAGCTCGAACGCTTCGCGGAGGGCGGGGTGTTCAACCTCGTCCTGCTCAACCTCGCGCCGTCAGGACCGCTGTTCGGCTGCGACGCCGACGACCCCCCGTTTCTCTCCGAAGCCTGGTGGGCGCTGCTCGAAGGCGTGTGCGACGACGCGCGGGACCTCGGCGTCAGCCTCTGGTTCTACGACCAGCTCGGCTTCTCCGGCGCCGACCTCCAGGCACGGCTGGTCGACGAACAGCCCGCCTACAGCGGCCGCCGGCTCGAACGCGTACGTACCGTGGTCGACGGCGGCGGAGAGCTGCGCTGCCCCGCGCACGGCCGGCCCGTCGCGGGCCGGGCGGAACCGGTCGACGGGGAGGACCGGCCCGTCGGCCCCGCGATCCCGCTCGTCCCGTACGGCGGGGCCGTACGGGCACCGGGGCCCGGCCGATGGCGGCTGACGCTCCATCATCAGGTGGCCGTGGGCTTCGACTACCTGGGCGCGCGGGCGTGCGCGGCGCTGCTGGACCGGGTGCACGGGGAGTTCGAGCGGCGTCTCGGCGACCGGCTCGGGACCGTCGTCGTCGGTTCGTTCCAGGACGAACTGCCGGCCCTGCCGACCTGGTCGACGGAGTTCGCCGATGCCTTCCTGCGGCTGCGCGGCTACGACCTCACTCCATGCCTCGACGCCCTGTACGAGGACAGCGCGCACCCGGACGCCCGACGGGTACGGCACGACTACCACCTGACCCGCGCCGAACTCGCCGAGGAGGCGTTCTTCCGGCCCCTCGCCGCGTGGCACGAGCGCCACGGGCTGCTCATCGGCTGCGACCAGCAGGACCCCGCGCGGGCCGGGCATCCCGTCGCCGGCGTCACGCTGTACGCCGACTACGCCCGTACCCACCGCTGGTACTCCGCGCCGGGCTCCGACCACCACGGCGACGCCCGTATCCACTCCTCGCTCGCGCACCTGTACGGCCGGCCGCGCACCTGGATCGAGGCCTTCCACTCCACCGGCTGGGGCGGCACGCTGGAGGAGACGTTCGACTGGCTCCTGCCGTGGCTGCGGGCCGGCGCGACCCTCTACAACCCGCACGCCGTCTACTACACGACCAAAGGCGGCTGGTGGGAGTGGGCGCCGCCCGGCACCGACTGGCGCCAGCCCTACTGGCGGCACCACCGGGTCTTCGCCGACGCCGTGACCCGGCTGTGCGCGATCCTGAGCCTCGGTCACCATCTGTGCGACACGGCGATTCTGCTGCCCACCACCACGGCGCAGGCGGGCACCGCCCTCGACGGCGTCTGTGCCGAGGCGGCGGCGGCCCAGGCGACGTATCTCGCACTCGTCGGGGACATGGCCTGGTTCCGGACCCGTCCCGGCGTGCTCGACCGGCTGGGTCTCGACGCCGACGTGATCGACGACGCGTCCCTCGCCCGCGCGCGCGTTCGTGTTCGTGTCCCTGTCCGTGTCCCTGTCCTGGAGACCGATGGTGGCGGTGGCGGTGGGGACGGTGATGTGCGGCTGAGCGTCGCGGACGAGGAGTACGCGACGATCGTGCTGCCCGCGTGCACGGTCCTCGAACGGGACACCGCGCGCCGGCTCGTGGAGTTCGCCTCGGCAGGCGGCAGGGTGATCGCGCTCGGCGCCCTCCCCGACCAGGTCGTCGGCCTGGACGGAGCCGACGGGACCGCCGCCCTGGACGAGCTGCGCGACGAGTTGCGCGCGTGCTTCGCCGATGGCCGGGCCGTCTTCGTACCCGCGACGGACAACCTGACGGCCGATCTGGCGGCCGGTCTCGCGTCCGCCCTGGCCGTGGCGCCGGGCGCGCCGTGCCCGGTCGTCCGGGCATCGGTCCCCGCGCTCGCGCGTCGGGTGGAGGACGCCACGGTGGTGTTCCTGACGGCGGCCTCCCCCCGCGCGACTCGGGCGGCCGTGGCCGCGCCCGACGAGCGGGGCGCCGCGCTCGGCTGGCTCGATGCCCGCTACGACTTCGACCCCGGCCGCTACGCGCGCGTCGCGCGGGTGCGGGTACGCGACGTCGAGGGCCCGGCCCTGCTGCTCGACCCCTTCGGCGGCGAACCCCGCGTCGTACCGGTCAGGACGGCCGATGACGACGCCCGGGCGGTGGACCTCGAGGTGCCCTTCGACACCGGTCCCGCCGCGGTACTGGTCTTTCCGGCGCGGACGCGGAAGGGGGCGGTGGCCGAGGCTCCCGGGCGTGAGGCGCCCGCGCCGCCCGGGCGCTCGGTCCCCACCACGATGGAGATCCCGGCGGACGCCGCCTGGGACATGACCCTGGTCCCTACCCTCGACAACACCTGGGGCGACTTCGCGCGGCCCGCGACCGGCCCGCCGGCCGGCCCGCCGGCCGGCCCCGCCGAAACCGAGTGCCGTACGTTCGCGCACCGGGTGGAAGGGCCGGGCGAGGACGGCGTACGCGACGGATGGGCCGAGGCGGGCCGCGCCGACGCCGCCGCCCGGCCACCGGTCCACGCGACGTTCGGACCGCGCGCGATCGTGCTCGGCGCGGACGGGGAGCTTCGCTCGACCCTCGAATGGTCCGACACCCGGGGCATCCACAAGGACCCGGTCCACCGTGCCGTGCTGGGGCCCAAAGGTCATGTGCCGGAGGAGTTCGTGCACATCGGTCCGACGGGCGCCGGGACGGTCGCGCGCGTCCGGATCGAGCTGCTGCTCGGCCACGCCTTCGACGGGTTTCTCGCGGTCGGGGCGGCCGCGGCGAAGACGGTTCGGCTCGGCGGGGTGCCCGTCGCCCTGGACGACGGGGGCCATCTCGCCCTGGGTCCGGTCCGTGCGGACGCGGGCCGGCAGCTGCTCGAACTGGACCTGACCCCCGATCAGGACGTGGATCTGCGGGCGCACTGTGCGCTGGTCCGCGATCCGGAGCGGTTCCGGCGTCCGGAGTGGATTCTCGCGGCCGGCCCCCACGAGCCCGGTGGCCGGGCCAGCGTCGGCACGACCCTGGCCCTGAAGGTGATCCCGGCACGGGCGATCATCCAGGTCGCCGCCCGCGGGGCGTGCGTCCTGCGCGTCAACGGGCAGATGGTCGGCAGGCAGGGCGGTTTCGATCCGTACGCCGACCAGGCGGTGCCGCGCGTGCGGCGGCACGACATCGCGGCGGCCCTGCGCGCCGGGGACAACGACATCACGGTGGAGACCGCCGACGGAGACGATCCCGCCGTACTGGTGGACGCGGTCCTCTACGACGACGGCGCCGGCGTCCTGGCGACCGCGCACAGCGACGCCCTGTGGTGGGCCGAGCGCGCCGGCGAGCGGGTACCGGTCATGGTGCGTCGCGAGCCGGTCGGAGACCCGGCCGCCCTGTATCTGCGCCGCAGACCGCACCCGCTGCCCGGCGCCGCCTGGCTGGACCCGGACGCCGACGACGGCACCGTGGTACCGGTCGGATTCGCGGTGCCGGGAGGGCGGCCCGCGGTGGAGTGGTTCTGGTGTGAACTCCCGCCGGGAGTAGCCCGGTTGACGGTCGATACACACGGCGACACGACCGTGTTCGTCGACGGCCACGAGCACGCTGCGGCCACTGGCGGTGCCAGAGGCGGCACCACCTCGCGCACCGTGACCGTCGAGCTGCCCGCCGACGGCCCCTCCGGGTCGCGGACCGCCGCCCTGCGCGTGGAAACCCACCCGGGTCACCAGGGCGGCGCCGCCCTGGCCGGTCCCCTGCGCTGCGCGGTCGGCCCGGGGCGGACGCGTGTCGGGGACTGGGAGACACGCGGCCTCGCCGAATACAGCGGCGGTGTGCGCTACAGCCGTGTGGTGACGCTGCCCGCCGACGCCGCCGGGGAACGGGTGACTCTCGATCTCGGGCGGGTGCGCGGCACGGCGGAGGTGCGGGTCGACGGCGTCGCCGCCGGTGTACGGGTGTGCTCCCCGTACGTCTTCGATGTGACAGGACTGGCCGGGCCCGGATCCCACACGATCGCGATCACCGTATTCGGCACGCTCGCACCCCGCCTGGACGCGACGAGCCCGACCCACTTCGTCTTCCCGGGCCAACGCGTCACCGGCCTGCTGGGGCCCGTCCGGCTGCACATGTACCAGGGCGGGTGGTGAAAATGGTCAGCGTGATTCCTGGTGAAGGGTCTCGGCTCGGCCAGGACGAGGACCATGACGTGGAGGATGACTGTGCGCTACCGCCAGCTGGGACGAAGTGGGCTGTCCGTGTCCGAGATCGGTTACGGCGCCTGGGGGATCGGCGCATCCAGCTGGGTGGGGGCCACGGAGGACGAGTCCGTACGCGCGCTGCACCGCGCCATCGACCTCGGTGTGAACTTCATCGATACCGCCCGTGGCTACGGCGAGAGTGAGCGGATCGTCGGCCGGGTCGTCCGCGAGCGGACCGGCGACGAGGTCGGCGTCGCGACCAAAGTGCCGCCGAAGAACGGCATCTGGCCGGCGCCCGCCGGTCTGGACCCGGCCGAGACGTTCCCGGGCGAGCACATCCGCGCCAGCGTGGAGACCAGTCTGCGCGCCAGTGGCCTGGATCACTTCGACGTACTGCAGTTCCATGTCTGGAGCGATGACTGGCTCGGCCGAGGCGACTGGCTGGAGACGATCGCCGAGCTGAAGCAGGAGGGAAAGATCCGGCTGTTCGGCGTCTCCATCAACGACCACCAGCCCGACAGCGCACTCGCGCTCGTACGCAGCGGCGCCGTGGACAGCGTGCAGGTCATCTACAACCTCTTCGACCAGGCACCCGCCGACGCGCTGCTGCCGGCCTGCGAGGAACACGGTGTCGGGGTCATCGTGCGGGTGGCTCTGGACGAGGGCGGTCTGACCGGTCGGATCACCGCCGGCACGACATTCCCCGAGGGCGACTGGCGCAACCGCTACTTCCGCGACGACCGCCCGGCGCAGGTCGAACAGCGGGTGGCCGCGATCGTCGCCGACCTCGGCATCGCCCCCGAGGAGATCGCTGAGAACGCGCTGCGGTTCGTGCTGAGTTCACCGGCGGTGTCCACTGTCATCCCCGGCATGCGCACCGTACGCAACGTCGAACGCAACACGGCCGTGAGCGACGGGCGTCCGCTCACCGCCGGTCAGCTCGCCGTGCTGGCCGAGCACCGGTGGCAGCGCAACTTCTACTCCTGATCCACGTCGTACCGGTGGCTCAGCGCCTGCCGCGCCGTGGTGTCCACGCAGATCTCGGTCGCGAATCCCGTGACGACCACCTCGGTGGTTCCCAGCGCCTGCAGGGTCTTGTCGAGATCGGTGTCCAGGAAGCTGTCCGCGCTGGTCTTGTGGACGACCGCCTCGTCGGCGGTGGGCGCGAGTTCGGGCACGATCCGCCAGCCGTCCGTACCGGCCTCCATCCCGTCGCCCCGGTGCTGAATCGTCACGACCGGTACGCCCGCGGCTCGGGCGCGTTCACGGAGCCCGGCGATCACGGCGAGAGTCTCGGCGGGCCGGTACGCGAGCGCCACCAGGGAGTTCTGCATGTCGATGACGAGGAGCGCGGAGGCGTGTGGCATGGACCCACGGTAGCGGCCCCCTCCTCCGGGCAGCGAGGAAATACGGCCGGCGCCGAAGAGGGCCCAGGCGGTGACTTCAGCGCGCGGTGGCGGGGCCGCGCCAGCGGCGGCGGGCGCTTTCGACGCGGAACAGGTAGTCGGCGTAGGCCTGTTCGTAGAACTCGACGCCTGCGGGGTCCGGGTCGACCACGGCGTCGGGGGCGGTCCAGGCGGCGGTGTCCAGCGCCCGTCCGAGCCGCGGGCCATGGGCCGCGACCGCGGCGAGTACGGCGCCGCGCGCACCTGGTTCCGGTCCGCGTGCGACGCGCAGGGGGCGCCCGAGGACGTCGGCGAAGAGGCGCAGCCAGGAGAGGCTGCGCGCGCCACCGCCGCATACGGCCAGCTCGCCGGTGAGGCCCGCGGCCTCCAGGCAGTGCCGGGCGGCGAAGGCGATGGCCTCGCACATGCCCCGTACCAGATCGGCGCGTGACGCCCGCAGATCGAGGCCGGTGAACTCCGCGCGGGCGGTGTGGTCGACGAACGGGGCGCGTTCACCCGAGGGTGACAGGTACGGCAGCGCGGCGACACCTCGGGCGCCGCGCGGGGTCTCGTCCAGCATGCCGGAGACCTGGTCGTGGGTGGCGCCGGTCAGGCCGAGCACCCAGTCGAGCGCGACCGTGCCGGTCATCGCCGGCAGGGCCCGCATATGGCGATCCCGCCTGGCCGTCGCGAGGTGGAACCCGACGGGATCGTCCTCGAACGCGACCCGCTCGACGACGACCTGGCACGCCAGGGTCGTACCGACGATCAGCAGTCCGTCACCGGGCTCGGTCACCCCCGCGCCGATCGCGCTCGCGGGGAGATCGTACGGTCCTGAGGTGACCGGGGTTCCGCGCGTCAGGCCCGGGGTGTGCCCGTGAGCCTCCCCGTAGGGCAGGGTCGTCGCGATGGGGGGTAACAGGCCCGCGCGATGGCTGAGCCCGAGGGCCGTGAGGACGTCCGGGGAGTAGGCTCGGGTGCGGGGGTCGAGGAAGGGGACCGACGCGTCGGACAGGTCGGTGCCGCGCTCTCCCGTGAGGCGCAGGTGGATGACGTCCTTGCAGCACGCGGCGGTGGCGGCCGCGTCCAGGGACCGCGGCTCGTTGCGGTCGAGCCAGGCCATGAGCGGTCCCGGGGAGCCGGGGAACAGGACGTTTCCGGTGTGCCGGTACAGATGGTCCGCGGTGCCGTCGTCCATCCATCCCGCGACGAGGTCGCCGGCCCTGCCGTCCATCCAGGACAGGGCGGGGCGCACGGGCCGTCCCTCGGTGTCGACCAGCCACAGGCCGTCGCCCTGGCCGGTGATGGAGACGAGGACCGGGGGCCGTCCTTCGGTCACCGCCGCCAGGACGCCGGTGGCGGCCCTGACCACCTCTTCCACGTCCTGTTCGACGTGTCCGCCCTGGCCGCCGAGCGAGATCGGCGTCGATTCCTCGCGTAAGGCCGTGCCGTCCTCGGCGAAGGCCACCGCCTTGACGACCGAGGTTCCCATGTCCAGTCCGACGAACACCGTGTCTCCCCTTCCTGGCCGCCTGCGGCGCCTCCCCCCGCGGGGTCGGGCCGACGGCGGCGCGGCTTCGTTGTGAACTCTCAGGCGACGCGGTGGGCGAGCGGTTCACCGCGCACGAATCTGCCCACCTCGGCCGCCGCGACGCGCGCCGCGTTGTGCGCGACCGAGGTGTTCGCACCGGCCAGATGGGGCGTCATGACCAGCCGGGGCGCGGAACGCAGCCGGGAGCCGGGCGGCGGGGGCTCCACGGCGAACACGTCGAGCCCGGCCGCGCCGAGCCGCCCCGATTCCAGGGCGTCGCACAGCGCGTCCTCGTCCAGGAGCGCGCCGCGCGCGCAGTTGACCACGACCGCGCCCTCGGGAAGCAGGGCCAGTTCGCGGGCGCCGAGCAGACCGCGCGTCTCGGCGGTCAGCCGCGCGTGCAGCGAGACCACGTCGGCGCGGCGCAGCAGGTCGTCCAGGCGGGCGACGGGGGTGCCCGCCTCGCGCAGGGTGTCCTGGTCGGCGTAGGGGTCGTACACGCAGACGTTCGCGCCGAGGGCGGTGAGGGCGCGTGCCACGCGGCTGCCGACCGCGCCGCAGCCGATCAGCCCGACGGTCGCTCCGTCCAGGCCGGGACCGCAGTTGTCGTACGTGTAGAACTCCCCCGCCCAGCGGCCCGCGGCGAGCGCGGCCGAGGTCTCCGGGATACGGCGCATCGTGGCCAGGAGCAGTCCGACCGTGTATTCGGCGGTGGCGGCCGCGTTGCGCCCAGGGGTGTTGCACACCTGGACGCCGCGCTCCTTCGCCGCGTCCAGGTTGACGTTGACGGGGCCGCCCCGGCCGACGACCACCAGCCGCAGATCGGGTGAGCCGTCGAGGACCTTCCGCGTCACCGGCGCCATCTGGGTCACGCACACCTGGGCCCCGCGCAGCGCGGCGCGGACGGTGTCCTCGTCGCCGGACGCCTCGTCGACCTCGGCGACCCGCCCGAAGGGTGTCAGGGGCCAGGGGAGGCGCAGTTCACCGATCGTGTGCCCGGCGCCGATCTCGGCCGTCAGTTCCCTGGCGAGCAGTTCGGGGGCGACGAAGTGGTCGCCCGCGGCGAGGATTCTCATCGTCGAGGCCTCCTTGGCGGTGGATCGGAGCACGGGGCGGCGTGCTGCCGCGCTCAGGTCGGCGCGACCTCGTAGCGGACGCCGCGCTCGTCGAGGGAGCGCAGGACGTCCGGCGGTGTGCGGTCGTCGATCAGCACGAGGTCGAACGTGGAGAGGGGGGTCAGCCGGTGCAGGGCGGTGCGGCCGAGTTTGGAGTGGTCGATCATGAGTACGGTGCGGCCGGCGGCCTTGAGCATCGCGCGTTTGACGGCGACGATGCGCTGTTCCTGGTGGAAGGCGAAGTCGCCGTAGACGGACGATGTGGATACGAAGCACAGGTCGACCCGGAGGGCCTCGACCGCTTCCACGCAGGGCACGCCGAGGAAGGAGTCGTGCAGCGGGTCGTAGTCGCCGCCCAGGGCCATCAGGTGCAGACCGCGTTCGTCCGCGAGCAGGTTCAGGGCTTCGAGGAAGTTGGTGACGACGGTCAGCGGCTCGATGCGCGGGAGGAGCCGGGCCAGTTCCAGCGCGGTGGTGGAGTCGTCGATCATCACGGACATGCCGGGTTCGATCATCGTCGCGGCCTTGGCGGCGATGGCCTCCTTCTCCGACCGCATGGATCGCTTGCGGTAGGCGACATTGCTCTCGAACACCCCGGAGGGCTGGGCGGTGACGCCACCGCGGAACTTCCGCAGGATGCCCTCGCGTTCGAGTTCGTCGATGTCACGGTAGATCGTCATCGGACTCACCCCGAAGCGCTCCGCGAGATCCGACGCCGATGCCGAGCCCTCGGTCAGCACATGATCGGAGATCTCCCGGCGGCGTTGTATGGGGCCCCGGGGGTTTTTGTCCTGTGACATTCGTCGGTCCTGTTCCGATCCGTCGCCCACGGACGGGTGAGGACACGCGTACTCCTCCGTCCGAGACCTCACCAGTAACATCAAGACCTGAGGATATAACATGGATTGGTGATGTACCGTTCGGCAGTGTTCCCCACGGACGGCGACCGGGTCAACCCGTCGTTCGACGCGACGACCCGTTCCTCACCAGGTGGGACAACGGGATGTCCGCCCCGCGGAGGCTTGCCGGCCCATCCGGCCGAAGGCGTGACCACGGTGTGAAAAGCGTCGTGAGATCACCGGACGGGCGATGAGAAGGTGAGGCGGGTACGTGTGACGGACACACGCCACGAGGACGTGTGGATGGGGATCGACCTCGGTACTCAGAGCGTGCGCGCCCTGGCCGTCACCGATGACGGGCGGGTACTCGGCCGTGGCTCCGCCCCGCTCACCGGTCACCGCGACGGGGACCGTCACGAACAGCTTCCGGCCGACTGGTGGGCGGGCGCCGTCGCCGCGATCCGCGGGACGCTGCGTCACCTCTCCGGTGCGCGCGTGCGGGGGCTGGCGGTGTGCGGCACGTCCGGCACCGTACTGCTCACCGATGCTCGCGGGACACCGTTGACGCCGGCGCTCATGTACGACGACGGCCGGGCCGGGGCCGAGGCCCGGTACGCCCAGGAGACCGGCGCCGAGGTGTGGCGGTCCCTCGGCCACCGTATCCAGCCGAGCTGGGCCCTCGCCAAGCTCGTGTGGCTCACCCGTCCCGGCCGGGACGGCGTCGCGGCCGATCTCGGGGGCGCTCGGGTGCGCGGGGGCGCACGCGTACTCGGGGGCGACCACGCGCTCAGGGGTGCCCGCGCGCTGAGGGGTGCCCGTGTGTGCCACCAGGCGGACTTCATCACTACCCGGCTCGTCGGGCGGCCCGTACCGACCGACTCCAGCCACGCCCTCAAGACCGGTTACGACCTGCACACCGGTACGTGGCCCGTCGGCGTCCACGAGGAACTGGGCCTGTCCGAGCTGGACTTCCCCGCTGTGGTGGCCCCCGGCGCCCTGCTCGGGACGGTGTGCCGCGAGGCCGCGGACCGTACGGGCCTCGCCGAGGGCACCCCGGTCATCGCGGGCATGACCGACGGATGCGCCGCCCAACTCGGCTCCGGCGCCTGGGACATCGGGCGGTGGAACACCGTCCTCGGCACCACCCTCGTCCTCAAGGGCGTCACCGCGGCCCCGCTCCGCGACCCCGCGGGCGTGCTCTACAGCCATCGCTCCCCGGACGGGCACTGGCTCCCCGGCGGCGCGTCCAGCGTCGGCGCCGGCGCCCTGGCCCGGGCGTTCCCCGGGGCCGACCTCGCGCGCCTCGATCGTCTCGCCTCGGACCGGGAGCCGGCGAGCGTCGTCGCGTACCCCCTGGTCTCACGCGGGGAGCGCTTCCCGTTCCTGGCCCCCGACGCCGAGGCGTTCGTGCTCGGCCGGCCGGCCGACGACGCCGATCACCACGCCGCGCTGCTCCAGGGCGTCGCGCTCGTCGAACGGCTGTGCCTGGCCTACGTCCGCCTGCTGGGCGCCCCGGTCGACGCGCCGGTCACCTTCACGGGCGGCGCCACGCGCAGCCGTTACTGGAACCAGCTCCGCGCGGACGTGCTGGGCCTGCCCGCCGCGATCCCTGAACACACCGACTCCGCTCTCGGCATGGCGGTCCTCGCCGCGCACGGCGTGACGCGCGGGGCCGCCGAAGCGACCGCCGCCGATCCCGGTACCGATCCCGAGACCGGCGCCGAGCCTGCCACTCAGCCCGCCGACGGGATCGCTTCCACGCCGTTGTCCGCCGTCCGCGGTATGGTGCGCGTCCGTACGGTGCTGGAGCCGCGGCCGCAGGTCAGCCGGCGTTTCGCCGAGCCCTTCGTCACCCTCGTCGACGAACTCGAACGGCGCGGCTGGCTCCCCCCGAGCACGGCCGCCTACGCACGGGAGCACGGATGACACCCGCACCGACGACCCTCTTCCTCGCCCGGCACGGCGAGACCGTCTGGCACGCGGAGAACCGCTACGCCGGTATCAGCGACATCGACCTGACCGCGCGGGGCGTCGAGCAGGCCTACGGGCTCGGCGCCTGGGCCTCCGGCGCCGGGCTCGACGCGATCGTGACGTCTCCCCTGTCCCGCGCCCGGCGCACCGCGGAGCCCGCGGCCCACGCGACGGGGCTGGAAGCCGTGGTCGAACCCGACCTGGTCGAGGTCGACTTCGGGATCGCCGAGGGCCGGACCCTCGGCGAACTCGAGGCGTCGCATCCGCTGGAGGTCGAGGCGTTCCGCGGCGACCCGGCCGGCCATCCGCTGCCGGCCGGGGAGGACCCGACGGCGGCCGCCGCCCGGGGCGCCGCAGCCCTGCGCCGACTGGCCGACACCCACCAGGGCGGCCGCGTCCTGACGGTCGCTCACAACACCCTGTTCCGACTGGTCCTGTGCCGCCTACTCGGCATCCCCGAAGCCGACTACCGCCGCGTGTTCCCGGGCCTCCGCAACTGCGCGGTCACCGAGTTGCGCGTATCGGCCGGAGAGGTCTCCCTGATGTCGTACAACGTCCCGACCCCATAACACCCCGAGCGACCGTCATCCCGTCGCGATGGCGTCGCCGCTGGTGGTGAGCACGTACTTCGCCGCTTACGGTTCCTCTCTCATGGAACGATCACGAGCACGAACGTCGGCAGCAAGGTCACCAAGGCACTGGCCAGCCAGTACCAAGGGGAAGCCACAGCAACCCTGCGCCGCACGGGGCGGTTGGCCAGCCACCAGAGCACGGTGAACCCGACCGTCACCGGCCCTCCGAACAGGAACCAAGGCAGCATGCCGTCGTTCTCCGTCGGCTCCCGCTGGGTCCAGCCGAGCGCGGCGAACGGCCAGTTCGCCGCGAAGTACCACAGCAGCCATACCGGAACCACAGCGGGAAGTCCCAGCAGCAGGTTCACGCCCACGGATGTCAACGACCATTTCCACATGCGCCCAGTATGGAAGCCCGTGGTGGCGGTCACTTGCTGCGGGAGAACTGGGCGGCGACTTCTAGGCCCTGTCCGGTCGATCTTCGCGGGCCCGCGACGCCCGGCACGGCACCTCGCCGCGTTGTCGGAGTCGTCCAAGTACGTCCAGTACGAGGACGATCCTCCGCCTTGCGATGCACCGCACCGGACGCCGCGGGCTGATCCACGAAGATCGACCGGACAGGACCTAGGGGATGCGGGCGACTCCGGCGTAGACGGCGTTTTCCTCGTTCGCCGGAGGGGGCGTGTCCTTGTACCACTCGGGGGCCGTCACCACTCCGGGCTCGACGAGGTCGAGCCCGTCGAAGAACCGCTCGATCTCCGCACGGCTGCGGAATCGCAGGTTGATGCCGCCCTTGCCGTATGTGCCCGTGACCTGGGCCGCCAGCTGCGGGTGGAAGTCGAAGGTGCCGTGCGAGAGCACCAGACAGCTGCCCGGCGGGAGCGCGTCGACGAGGGTGCGGACGATGCCGTACGGATCGTTCTCGTCGGGGATGAAGTGCATGAGGGCGATGAGGGACATGGCGACGGGCCGGCTGAAGTCCAGGAAGGTACGGGCGTGGTCGAGGATCACCTCCGGCCGGCGCACATCCGCCTGGATGTAGTCGGTCGCGCCGTCGGGTGTGCTGACCAGCAGGGCCTGCGCGTGGCGCAGGACGATGGGGTCGTTGTCGGTGTAGACGACCCGGGCCTTCGGACGGATCCGCTGGACGATCTGGTGCAGGTTCGGCGCGGTCGGTATGCCGGTGCCGATGTCGAGGAACTGGTCGATGCCGGTCCCGGCCAGCCAGGCCGAGGCGCGGTGCATGAAGGCCCGGTTCTGCCGGGCGCTGAGCTTTCCGATTTCGGGGAGCTGCTGTCCCACCTCCCGGTCGACCGGGTAGTTGTCCTTGCCGCCGAGGAGGTAGTCGTAGACACGCGCCGGGTGGGGCTTACTGGTGTCGACCTGGGGCTTGGGCGTGCCTGCGGTCATGGGGGGGAGCTCCATTGCGTTTCTGAACTGCGACGGACGGGGGGGAAGGAGGGGCGGGAGTCAGCTCCTCGGTCGGCGCTCCCGGGCTCTCTTCAGTCGGAGCTCCAGAGCTCTTTGCGGAAATCGACGAGAAGCTGTCTGGTGCGGCTCGCGGACTCCGCGTGGGCCACCATCCGGTCCATCGCTTCCATGTGGTCGGTGACCTCGCCGGCTTCGTCGAGATAGATCGCGCCGGTCAGGTACTCGATGTAGACCATGTCGGGCACTTCGGGGACATCGAAGCGGAAGAGCGCGAACGGGCTGTAGGTGCCGGGGTGATGGCCCGCCTCGAACTGGGCTATCTGGAGGGTCACGTTCGGCAGGTCGGCCGCGTCCAGCAGACGGTCTATCTGCGCGCGCATCACGGACGGCGAGCCGACGGGCCGGCGCAGAACGGTCTCGTCCAGCACGGCCCAGAAGGACGGGGCGTCCGGGCGCGTGAGCAGCTCCTGCCGCTCCCGGCGCAGCGCGACATGGCGTTCGATCCTACCGGGGTCGGTCGTCCGCCCCACGGCGCCCGTGGTCAGGACCTCGCGGGCGTAGTCCTCGGTCTGGAGCAGCCCCGGCACGAAGTGCGGCTCGTAGGTACGAATGGTCGTGGCGGCCTCTTCGAGGCTGACGTAGCCGCTGAACCAGTTCGGGAGTATGTCGTGGAAACGCTGCCACCAGCCCGGCTCGGTCGCCTCGTCCGCCAGCCGCAGGAAGACCTCGCAGTCCGCGTCGGACACGCCGTACGCGGGCAACAGGATCTGCACGTACGGGATCTTGAGCCCGACCTCGGCCGTCTCCATCCGCCGGATGGTGGCCGCGGTGATGTGCAGCAGCTTGCCCGCCTGCTCGCGGCTCAGCCCCGCCTGCTCGCGCAGTGCGCGGAGTTGCCTGCTGAGGACCAGCTGACCGATCGTCGGGGCAGACCTCGGCTCACTCACACGCGCCACCCCCCAGCTCCCACCGCCATGACGGGCAGTCTGCCACAGCAACTTGGGCGTGAGCAGGGCACGTTGCCCCCAAATGGCGTGTGAGTCCCGGCGGAAGGGGGCGACGTCTCTTCCGTCCGACCTTCCGTCCGGCCTTCCGTCCGGTTACGTAGAGCACCGCGCCCGGGCCGGTGCGGGCCAGTCCGGGCTCCCCCAGGTCCGTCAGGGGAGCCCGGCGCGCAGGTCCGTCAGGGCATCCCGGCGCGTACCGTGGCCGCTCCTCAGCCTCGGTACGTCTCCAGCAGCCGCAGCCACACCTCGCTGATCGTGGGATAGGCGGGAACCGCGTGCCAGAGGCGGTCGACCGGGACCTCGCCGACGACCGCGATGGTCGCCGAGTGCAGCATCTCCCCGACGCCCGGGCCGGCGAACGTGACGCCGCGGAGGATCTCGCGGTCCAGGTCGACGATCATGCGGGCGCGGCCCCGGTAGCCGTCGGCGAAGAGGCTCGCGCCCGCTACGGCGCCCAGGTCGTAGTCGACCGCGCGAACGCGGTGGCCCGCCGCCTGCGCCTCGGCGAGGGTGAGACCGACGGAGGCCACTTCCGGGTCGGTGAAGACGACCTGCGGGACGGCCGCGTGGTCGGCGGTGGCAGCGTGCGCGCCCCAGGGGTCGGTCTCCAGCAGGGGCACCTTCTGGGCCCTGGCCGCGATGGCGGCTCCGGCGATGCGGGCCTGGTACTTGCCCTGGTGGGTCAGCAGGGCGCGGTGGTTGGCGTCCCCGACCGCGTAGAGCCAGTCGGTGCCCACGACCCGGCAGCTGTCGTCGACCTTGAGCCAGGTGCTCGGCTCCAGGCCGACCGACTCCAGACCGAGGTCGTCCGTGCGCGGGGCGCGGCCGGTGGCGAAGAGCACCTCGTCGCCCTCGATCCGCTCGCCGCCCGCCAGCACCACGGTGACCGGGCCGGTTTCGCCGGCGCGCTCGACCGCGGCGACCGAGACATTCGTACGGACCGTGGCGCCGGCCTCCGTCAGCGCCTCGGCGACCAGCTCACCGGCGAAGGACTCCATTCTGGGCAGCAGACCGTCGCCCCTGACCAGCAGCGTGACCTCGGAACCGAGCGCCTGCCACGCGGTGGCCATCTCCACGCCCACCACTCCCCCGCCGACGACCAGGAGCCGTCCCGGGACCTTGTGGGAGCTGGTCGCCTCGCGGCTCGTCCACGGCTTGGCGCGGGCGATTCCCGGCAGGTCCGGCAGGACGGCACGGCTGCCCGTGCACACGGCGACGGCGTGACGGGCGGTCAGTACCTGCTCATCGCCCTCAGGGCCCGCGACGACGACCCTTTTCGCCCCCTCCAGCCGGCCGAACCCGCGGTAGAGCCGGGCTCCGATGCCTTCGAGCCACGCGACCTGGCCGTCGTCCTTCCAGTGCGATGTGAAGTCGTCGCGGTGGGCGAGCACGGCCGCGGTGTCGAGCGGTCCCCGCACCGCCTGGCTCAGTCCCGGTACCCGGCGGGCCTCGGCGCGGGCGATCACCGGGCGCAGCAGTGCCTTGCTGGGCATGCACGCCCAGTACGAGCACTCGCCGCCGACCAGTTCGCTCTCCACGACGGCCACGCTCAGACCGGCGGCCCTGGCGCGGTCGGCGACGTTCTCCCCGACCGGTCCCGCGCCCAGCACCACCACGTCGTACTCCATAGCTTCCGTCATGGGGACAGTCTGGTGGGGGGCGCGTCGCATGGCCACACGATCTTCGGGCAGGGGCCTGGAATACGCCGATGCCGCGCGCCGTTGTCGAAGGCGGCTCACCCCGAGAGCAGGAAGAGGTATCAGGTCATGGCAACTCTGGAACTCACCAAGGAGAACTTCGACCGGACGGTGTCGGAGAACGACTTCATCCTGATCGATTTCTGGGCTTCCTGGTGCGGTCCGTGCCGCCAGTTCGCCCCGGTCTACGAGCAGGCCTCGGAGCGTCACGACGACCTCGTCTTCGCCAAGGTCGACACGGAGGCGCAGCAGGAGCTGGCCGCCGCGTTCGAGATCCGTTCCATCCCGACGCTCATGATCGTCCGGGACAATGTCGCGGTCTTCGCGCAGCCGGGCGCGCTGCCCGAGGCCGCCCTGGAGGACGTGATCGGCCAGGCCCGCGCGCTGGACATGGACGAGGTGCGCAAGTCGGTCGCGGAGGCGGACGCCAAGGCCAAGAGCGCCGAGGGCGGACAGGGCGCCGAGGGGGCGGCCTGACGGGCCGGGCCGGTACGCGCCCGTACGCCAGTACGCCCGTAGCAACAGTGCTGGCCCGTGGGCCGGTTGAAACCCGGCGAGGTCCTTGACGACCTCGGTCCGGGCTTTCCCCTGTCGGCTTCCCCCGTCCGTTGCCCTGGTGTCCGTTGCCCGGGCGGACCTCGTCAGCGTTCGAGGACGAGTGCGAGCCCCTGGCCCACGCCGATGCAGAGCGCGGCGAGGCCCGTACCCGAACCCGCCGCGGCGAGCTGATGGGCCACGGACCCGGCGAGGCGGGCCCCGGAGGCACCGAGCGGGTGGCCGATGGCGATGGCCCCGCCGCGCGGGTTGACGACGCCCGGGTCCAGGCCGGGCCACTCGGCGAGACAGCCCAGCGACTGGGCGGCGAATGCCTCATTGAGCTCGAACGTGGTGAGGTCGGCGAAGGTACGGCCGGCCTTGGCCAGGGCCCGCTGGACCGCTTCGACCGGACCGAGGCCGAAGAGCTGCGGCTCGACGCCGGTGACCGCGGAGGCCCTGATCCGGGCGAGCGGCTCGCGGCCGGTCTCGCGCAGTCCGTCCTCGTCGACCAGCAGCAGCGCGGCGGCGCCGTCGTTGAGGGGCGAGGCGTTCCCGGCCGTCACGGTCCCGGACCCGTCCGTGCGGAACGAGGGCTTCAGCTTTGCGAGGGCCTCCATCGAAGTGCTGTCGCGGACGCATTCGTCGCGTGCGAGTGCTATGGCGTCGTACGGGACGACCTCACCGTCGTACAGACCCGCGGCCCACGCGTCGGCGGCCTTGCGGTGGCTGGCGAGGGCGAACGCGTCCTGTTCTTCACGGGTGATCCCGTGCTTGTCCGCGATCAGCTCCGCGCCCTCGCCGAGTGCGACGGTCCATTCGGCGGGCATCCTCGGGTTGGTCATCCGCCAGCCCAGGGTGGTCGAGTACAGCTGCTGATGTCCCGCCGGGAACGCCCGTTCCGGCTTCTGGAGGACCCAGGGGGCCCGGGACATCGACTCGACACCGCCCGCCACGACCACCGACGCGTCGCCGAGGGCGACGGCGCGGGCGGCCTGGATGACGGCTTCGAGGCCGGAGCCGCAGAGCCGGTTGACGGTCACGCCCGGCACGGACACCGGAAGGCCGGCGAGCAGCGCGGCCATCCGGGCCACATCGCGGTTGTCCTCGCCGGCGCCGTTCGCGTTCCCGAAGACCACATCGTCGATCCTGGCCGGGTCGAGGTCCGGGGAGCGGTCCACCAGCGACCGCACCACATGGGCGGCGAGGTCGTCGGGACGTACGGAGGAGAGGGCGCCCCCGAACTTTCCGATCGGGGTACGGACGGCGTCGACGATATAGACGTCGCGAATGCTCATCGGATCTCCGGCTTCTCTGCCACAGCGGCGACGTGGTCGTTCGCCTGGTGAACGTTGGTTCACCTGATCCTGCCCGAGTCTCTGCCCGACTCCGACCGCTGTCAACGTGCGGTGTCACCGGCCCTGGAGGAGCGCGTGACCGGCGCCGCGGAGACCTCCCCGGGTCAGGCCGGCGGGACGGCGACCACCCGGACCGACATGCCGTAGTCCAGTTCCGCGCCGTCGATCAGCAGCGCTTCCACCGTGCGGGTCTCGGGGTCGATGTCCGCCTCCATGCCGTGGCCCACGTAGCGCGGATAGCCGGACTCCCCCGTGTCGCCGGTGGCTTCGACGACGGCCGAGCGCAGGGCGTGGCCCGAGGTGGGCTCGGACTCATGGTTCTCGGTGAACTCGGCGACCAGCAGGATCTCGAAGCGCTGCGGAACGGTGCTCATGCAGGCGACGCTAACCACCCCGCGACAGGGGCGCACGTCGCGACGGTGGCGCGCGTCACCGGATACCGCCCGCCCGGTCAGCTGGACACCGCCCGACCGGTCAGCCGGACACCGCCCGGCCCGGTCAGCTGGACTCGCGGTGGACCGCCAACGCCCCCATCAGGTCGTGCCGCTCCGGCTCGCCGCCCGGATCGCGGACGACACGGTCGATGAGCTCGGCCAGCCGCTGTCCCGTCACGAGGTCGACCCGCACCGTGGAGAGCCGGGGACGCAGCAGCCTGCCGAGCAGCAGATCGTCCGCGCCGATGACGGCAGTCTCCCCCGGGATGCCGATCCCCTCGTCCTGCAGAGCCCGCATCAGGAGCATGGCGTACTCGTCGTTGTAGGCGTAGACGGCGTCCAGGCCGAGCGTGCGCCAGCGGGCGGCGAGGGCGGCCGCCGACTTCTCCTCGTACGCCAGGGACAGCGGCTCGATCCGGACGCCGGTGCCGCTGCCGGTGCCGTCGCCTGTACCGGCAGTACCGGCCTCCGCGGCGGCGCGGGCGCCCGCCAGGCGTGGGTGGGAGAACAGTCCGAGGCCGGGCTCCTCGGGCATCACCACACCGATCCGGCGGTAACCGCGCTCCATCAGATGCGCCACCGCCCTGCTACCGATCTCGCGCTGGTCCATGACCAGCGCGTGCGCGCCCTCGACCCGCTCGGGACCGAGCGTTATCACGGCTTTCGCGCCGGACCGTTTGAGTACGTTCACCCCGTGCGGCGTCAGGGCGATCTCGCCGAGGGAGACAACCGCGACGGGCCGCAGCTCGGCCCAGGCGCGGGCCGCTCCGTCCCCGTCGAGGCCGAGGCTGCCGTACTGCACCACCGTGTAGTCGAGCCGGCGCAGCGCCCACTGGAGTTCGTTGAAGAAGCGGCTGTAGAGCGGCCCGACGGGGACATGGGCCGTGGGCAGCAGCACGATCCCGGTATGCCCGGCGCGCAGGCTGCGGGCGGCGGCGTGCGGCACATAGCCCAGCCGCTCGGCGGCCTCGCGCACCTTGTGCCGGGTGGGCTCGCTGATCCGTACGGCCGCGGTGTTGTTGAGCACGTACGAGACCGTGGCCCGGGAAACCCCGGCCAGCCGGGCCACATCGGCACTGGTCGGAACGCGGCGCTCGGTGGACTGCTCGGGTAACTGTCTCATCGCTCCCGGTATCTTTCCAGACCGGCCGGCGACCGGGTCGGGCGGTCCGGACCTGACCCTCTGCCGCACCGGCGCACCGGCGCGACAGAGGGCCGCGCCGGGCGTGACCACGCGTCCGCGTGACCATCGACGAAGGGGACGACCCGTGCGACTTCACACCCGTACCTGGGGCGCGGGCGACCGCGTCGCGCTCCTGATCCACGGCATCATGGCCGATCACCGCACCTGGCGGCGCGTGGGCCCCGCACTCGCCGCGCGGGGGCTGCACGTGATCGCCGTCGATCTGCGCGGTCATGGCGCGACCGCCCGCGGCGACTACAGCGCGCGGTTGTTCGCCGACGACCTCGTGGAGACCCTGCCCACCGGCGCCGAGGTGGCGGTCGGCCACTCCCTCGGCGGGCTCGCGCTCTCCCTCGCCGTGGAACGGCTGGCGCCGCGGCGCGCGGTCTACTCCGATCCGGCCTGGCATCTGCCGGGCCCCGAGCGAGGTTTCGGGGGGCCCGAGGCGCTCGCCGCTGCCAAGACCCTGTCCCGGGAGGAGATCACGGCCATGAACCCGCGGTGGGAGGCCGTGGACGTCGGCATCGAGGTGGAGACCCTCGCGATCTGGGACGAGAACACCGCGTTCGGTCTCGCCTCCGCGTTCGGCGCCGATCTGCTGCCCGCGCGCCCCGTCGTCCCCTCGCTCGTACAGCTCGCGGAGCCGAGCCCCATGATCTCCCCGCCGGACGCGGCGGAGCTGGCGCGGCGTGGTTTCGAGGTCCGTACGGTCAAGGGCGCCGGGCACACCATCCACCGTGACGACTTCGACGGGTTCATGGCGTCGCTGGACGGCTGGATATGACCCCCGTACGGACATGACCTCCGTGACGATCTTCGTACACGGGGCATTTCCGCCGATCACGGGCGGAGCCCGGTAGCCGGTACGGCGCCCCGCCCCACGGGCTCGGCACACGGGGTTCTACCGTCATGCGGATGACGTCCCTCTCCGACGCCGGCACCGGCGACAGCACCCGCGATTTCGACTCTCCCGGTCGTGGCGGCCCCGCCGCCACGACCGAGGCCAAGCCCCGTGCGGTGGGCCAGGTCCGCACCTCCTACGCCCCGGAGCACGACGGCGACCCCGACCCCGGCGAGATCGTCTGGACCTGGGTGCCCTTCGAGGAGAACGACGGGCGCGGCAAGGACCGCCCGGTGCTGGTCGTCGCCCGTGAGACGGCCGGCACCCTCCTCGCCGTCCAGCTCTCCAGCAAGCGCCATGACCGCGACCGGGAGTGGGTGCCGATCGGGGTGGGGCCGTGGGACCGCGCGGGCCGCGAGTCCTGGGTGGCCGTCGACCGGGTGCTGCGGGTGCACGAGAAGGGAATGCGCCGCGAGGCCTGCGCCCTGGACCGGGGCCGCTTCAACCTGGTCGTCAACCGGCTGAAAGAACTCTACGGCTGGCGCTGACCCACCGGCGAAGGCGCTCGCGCCGAGCGAGCCGTGCTCAGCCTCTACGGCTGGGGCGATCCCGCGAACACCCGCCGGAACGCGCCCAGCGTGGTCGCGCCCGGCGTCCGGTCCAGCACCGCGAAGACCACCTCGTCGAAGTGGCCGGCGAACCGGCCGGCGCCGGTGAGCGGCGCCCGGAACGCCTCCGCGACCGCCGCCGGATCGTTGCGGAAGACGCCGCAGCCCCAGGCCCCCAGCACCAGCCTCCGGTAGCCGCGGTCCGCCGCCGTCTCCAGCACCCGTTCCACGCGGGAGGCGAGCGCGGCCGGGATCAGGTGGACCTCGTCGGGGGTGCGCTGCGCGATCACCCCCGCGTTCGGCGCGGGCGAGGTGAGAAAGCCGACGTGGTACGGCGTGTCGAGCAGCCGGCCCCGGTCGTCGCGGAAGACCGGCACGCCGGGTGAGTGGATCACTCGGTCGGTGTAGAACGGGCTGCGATCCGCGCGGTGGTGGGCGTAGAACTCGGGGACGCGCAGCAGCGTGGCGTACAGGGCGGAGGCCCGGCAGAGCGCCTCTTCCTGGGCCTGCGCGCCGTTGAGATACCCACCGCCGGGGTTACGGGCCGACGAGAAGTTGAGCACGGCCACCGCACCCGGTCCTGCCGCTGTCAGCCGGCCGGCCGCCTCCAGGCTGCTCTCGCCGGTGACCTCGACGGCCGCCGCGCGGTACGCCGTACGGTCCGTGTCCGGGGTGACCGGGAGCGGGTCGGGGCCGTACAGCCGGGTGCTCTCCAGCGCGGCGTCCACCGCGGGGTGGATCAGTACTTCTCGGCCGTTCGGGGCGCGGTATTTCCCCGTTCGGACGATCTCCTCGGTTTCCTTTGCGATGCCCCGCAACCGTGCGCTCATGCGGGGAATCCTGCGTGAACGATCTCGCTCGGGGCAACCGGATTTCCGACGAAACAGTGACCGTGAGGGCACTCTTGTGCGAAGCGGCAAGAGTGCCATTAGGTTGGACGAAGCGCTCCGCCCCGACCCCGTGGCGGAGTACCGGTCACGGTCTTCGACAGGAGGATCCGGCCATGCCACCCGACAGTTTCACCGACGAAGGACCAGCGCTCGGCGAGGACGACGCCGAGGATCTGTTGCGCGGTATCTGCTTCAAGACGGGACCACCGCGCACCGTGGGCGTAGAACTGGAATGGCTCGTCCACGATCTCCACTCCCCCGAACGATCCGTCCCGGCCCGCCGTCTCGAAGAGGCATTCGACGGCCTGCGGACGTTGCACCTGCAATCGGCACTCACCTTCGAACCCGGCGGCCAGCTGGAGCTCAGCTCGCCGCCCGCCGCGTCCCTGATGGAGTGCATCACCTCCACCGCCGCGGATCTGGACGCCGTACGCCCGGCACTGCGTACGTCAGGACTCGCGCTCGCGGGTCTCGGACAGGACCCCTGGCACTCACCGCACCGGATGCTGCGTGAGCCGCGCTACGACGCGATGGAGACCTACCTCGACCGGATCGGTCCTGCGGGCCGCGCCATGATGCGGAGCACGGCCTCCATCCAGGTCTGTCTGGACGCGGGCCACGAGGAGCCGGGGCCGCTCGGCTACGGCAGGCGCTGGCAGCTCGCCCATCTGCTGGGCGCGGTGCTGGTCGCCGCGTTCGCCAACTCCCCGATGCGGGAGAACAGGCTGACCGGCTGGCGCTCCACCCGGCAGGCGCTCTGGACCCAGCTGGACCCGGCACGTACCACCGCGCCGCCGGTGCGGCGCGAGCCGCGTGGCGCCTGGGCGGCGCACGCGCTGGACACACCGGTGATGTGTATCCGGGCGGCCGAGGGGCCCTGGGCCGTGCCCGAGAGGCTGACCTTCCGGGACTGGATACGGTCCGGGCTGCCGCGTCCGCCGGTCCGCGCCGATCTCGACTACCACCTCACCACGCTCTTTCCGCCCGTCCGGCCGCGCGGCCATCTGGAACTGCGGATGATCGACGCCCAGCCGGGCGAGGACGGCTGGATGGTGCCGCTCGCCGTCACCACCGCGCTGTTCGACGATCCGGAGGCCTCGGAGACGGCCTACCGCACCGTCAAATCACTCGCCGAGACGGCGGGCTCGCGGCCCGCTCCGCGCAATCTCCTCTGGCTCAACGCCGCGCGGCACGGCCTGGCCGACCCCGAGCTGCACACCGTCGCGGCGGCCTGCTTCGCCGTCGCCCTGGAGGCGCTTCCGCGCATCGGCGCCACCCCGGCCGTACAGGAAGCCGTCGCTGCCTTCAACGAGCGCTATGTCCTGCCGGGCCGCTGCCCCGCCGACGATCTGGGCACGCCTGTGAACGGGAAGGATCTCCGCACATGAACAACCCCGCAGAGACCGTTGACATACCCGCCGAACAGCTTCGGCGCCGGGCTGTCGTCGCCCTGACGGCCGCCCGGGACCGCACCGCCCTGCTGACCTCCTGTGTCGACGACCGGGATCTGACCGCGCAGCACTCGCCGCTGATGTCCCCGCTGGTCTGGGATCTGGCGCACATCGGCAACCAGGAAGAACAGTGGCTGCTGCGGACCGTCGCGGGCCGCGACGCCCTCCGCCCCGAGATCGACTCGGTCTACGACGCGTTCGAGCATCCCCGGTCGGCGCGGCCCACGCTGCCGCTTCTGCCGCCCGCCGAGGCACGGGCCTACGCCTCCGACGTACGGGGCCGAGTCCTCGATGTGATCGAGCGCAGCCCGCTGCACGGCGGTCCGCTGCTGGACGCGGGCTTCGCCTTCGGCATGATCGCCCAGCATGAGCAGCAGCACGACGAGACGATGCTCATCACCCATCAGCTGCGCCGGGGGCCCGCCGCGCTGACCGCGCCCCCGCCGCCCGCCGGGGACACCACGGGTCTGCCCGCCGAAGTGCTCGTGCCGGCGGGGCCCTTCACGATGGGCACCTCTACCGAGCCCTGGGCGCTGGACAACGAACGCCCGGCCCACCAGCGGCTCGTCCCCGCGTTCTTCATCGACACCGTGCCGGTGACCAACGGCGCCTACCAGCACTTCATCGAGGACGGCGGCTACACGGACGAACGGTGGTGGGCCCCGGAAGGATGGGCGCAGATCCGCGAGCACGGGATCGGCGCGCCGCTGTTCTGGCGGCGCGAGGGCGGGCAGTGGCTGCGCCGCCGCTTCGGGGCGGTGGAACCGGTCCCGGCCGACGAACCGGTCCTCCATGTGAGCTGGTACGAGGCCGACGCGTACGCCCGCTGGGCGGGGCGGCGGCTGCCCGGCGAGGAGGAGTGGGAGAAGGCCGCCCGGCACGATCCCGTCTCCGGGCGGTCGCTGCGCCATCCGTGGGGTGACGACGAGCCGACCCCGGCGCGGGCCAATCTCGGCCAGCGCCATCTTCAGCCGGCCCCCGCGGGAAGCTATGCGCAGGGCGCGTCGCCGCTCGGCGTAAGGCAGTTGCTCGGGGACGTCTGGGAGTGGACGTCGAGCGACTTCCTGCCCTACCCGGGCTTCGTGGCCTTCCCGTACCGGGAGTACTCGGAGGTGTTCTTCGGCAGCGCCCACAAGGTGCTGCGGGGCGGCTCGTTCGCGGTGGACGCGGTGGCCTGCCGCGGCACGTTCCGCAACTGGGACCTGCCGGTCCGCCGCCAGATCTTCGCCGGCTTCCGTACCGCCAGGGATGCCTGATGTGCCGTCATATCGCGTACCTGGGGACGCCGATGGCGCTCGGCGAGATGCTCGTCGCGCCTCCTCACGCGCTGTACCGGCAGTCCTGGGAGCCTCGCCGCCAGCGGTACGGGACGGTCAACGCCGATGGTTTTGGGGTGGGTTGGTACGCGCAAGGTGATCCGCTGCCCGCGCGCTACCGGCGCCAGGGACCGATCTGGGCCGATCCCGGGTTCACGGATCTGGGCCGGGTGATCCGGACCGGCGCGCTGCTCGCGGCGGTACGGGACGCGACCGAGCCGGGCGCCGACGGGGAGGCGGCCGCCGCGCCGTTCGCCGCCGGGCGCTGGCTGTTCAGCCACAACGGCGCGGTCGGCGGCTGGCCGGGGAGCCTCGCGGCCCTGGCCGCGTCGCTCCCCGCCGAGGAGCTGCTCTCGCTGGCGGCCCGCAACGACTCCGCGCTGGTGTGGGCGCTGCTGCTGCACCGGCTGCGGGCCGGGGACGAGCTCGGGCAGGCGCTGGCCGACACCGTCCTCGATGTCGCGAAGGACGCCCCCGCGTCCCGGCTCAATCTGCTGGTCACGGACGGCGAGCGGATCGCGGCGACCGCCTGGGGCGACACCCTCTGGTACCTCGCAGAGCCCGGCCGCCGTGCGGTGGTGGCCTCGGAGCCGTACGACGACGATCCGCGCTGGCGCGAGGTCCCGGACCGCACCCTGCTGGTGGCGACCCGCGCCGACGTTCTGCTCTCCCCCCTCAAGGAGCCACCCTCGTGAGCAAGGAGCCACCCTCGTGAGCCCGTTCCTGCTGACCCGCACCCTGCCCGAGGACGCCACGGACGCCGCGCTGCGCACCGATGTGCTCCAGGGGCTGACCCGTACGCCCAAGATGCTGCCGCCCAAGTGGTTCTACGACGCCCGGGGCAGCGAGCTGTTCGAGGAGATCACCAGGCTGCCCGAGTACTATCCGACCCGCGCGGAGCGGGAGATCCTGATCGCCCGCGCGCCGGAGATCGCGGCGGCGACCGGGGCGCGCACCCTGATCGAGCTGGGGTCCGGCTCGTCCGAGAAGACCCGCCATCTGATCGACGCGCTGACCGGGCTGCACAGCTATGTGCCGGTCGATGTGAGCGAGAGCGCGCTGACCGGGGCGGCCGAGTCGCTGCTCGCCGGGCATCCGGGACTACATGTGCACGCGCTGATCGCCGACTTCACCGGCGGGCTCGCACTGCCCGGCACCCCGGGCCCGCGGCTGGTCGCGTTCCTCGGCGGCACGATCGGCAATCTGCTGCCCGCCGAACGGGCTGCGTTCCTGGCCTCGGTCCGGGCGCTGCTGGCGCCCGGAGACACGCTGCTGCTCGGTACGGACCTGGTCAAGGACGAATCCGTGCTGGTCAGGGCCTACGACGATACGGCCGGGGTGACGGCCGCGTTCAACAAGAACGTCCTCGTGGTCATCGACCGGGAGCTCGGCGCGGACTTCGACCCCGCCGATTTCGGCCATGTGGCGCTCTGGGATCCGGAGCACGAGTGGATCGAGATGCGGCTGCGGGCCCGGCGGGCCCTCACCGTGAAGATCCCCGAACTGGATCTGGTGGTGCACTTCGAGGCCGGTGAGGAGGTACGTACGGAGGTGTCTGCGAAGTTCCGTCAGGACGGCGTCCGGGCCGAGCTGGCGGAGGCCGGGATGGAGCTGACGCACTGGTGGACCGATGAGGCGGGGCGGTTCGCGCTGTCGCTCGCCACGGCGGTCTGAGCGACGGCGGTCCCGGTGAAGGCGGTGCGAGTGGTGGCGCTCCCAGTGACGGCGGTGCGAGTGGTGGCGACCTCGGTGACGGCGCTCTGAGCGACGGCGCTCTCCGGGAGTCCGAGAGCGGCCCGCGCGGCCCGCGCCAGCGCGCGGCGGTCGGTGTGGGTTCCGGCGGGGATCAGCGGCAGGACCGTGATCTCCGCCGTGAGCCCGCCCGCCGCCACGACCCGCCACAGGGAGGCCGGCATCGTGTCGTCCCCGACGAACGACGGGGCGCCGGAGAACCGTCCGTCCGCCGCCCGATAGGTGATCCGTACGGGCCGGACGGCGGCGCCCGCGTCCAGCGCGGCCTGGAAGACGGCCGGGGTGAACCGGCCCTGGTCGCGCCCGCACCAGGTGCAGCCCTCGGGGAAGACGACGACCCGCGAGCCCGCGGTGAGCGCCGCGGAGAGGGTCCGTACGGTGCCGGGCAGCGCCCGCAGCCGCTCGCGCTCCACGAAGAGCGTGCCGCCCCGGGCAGCGAGCGCTCCCAGGACCGGCCAGCGCCGTATCTCGCTCTTGGCCAGCATCCGCCCGGGGAGCACGGCGGCGACCAGGGGTATGTCCAGCCAGGAGATGTGGTTGGCGACGACCAGCACCCCGGTGCCGCGCCGCAGCTCCGGCCGGCCCACGACGCGCACCCGCAGCCCGAAGGCCCGGAGCACCGTGTGTGCCCAGCGCCGGGTCAGCCGGTCCCGTACCGCCGCGCCCAGCGGAGCGACGAGCGGCGTCAGCAGGGCCCCGGCCAGGACGAGGGCGGTCCCCGCCAGCAGCCTGCCGACCGCGGCCGGCAGGCCGGCCGTGGGGCCGCGATGGCCGGAGCAGTCCTGCGGGGTGCAGGGCGCGGTGGGCAGCCAGGCGCTCATGCGGCGGGCGCGAGGGAGAGGAAGTGTCGCAGATAGCGGGGGTTGGTACGGCGCATCGACAGCAGGACGTACAGGTCGGCGACGCCGAAGTCCGGGTCGTGCGCGGGCGCTCCGCACACCCAGGCGCCGAGCCGCAGATAGCCGCGCAGCAGCGGCGGCAGCTCGGAGGGGGCCGCGGCGGCGGTGCCTGCCGGGGTCCAGAGCCGGTGCGGGGTCACCCAGTACTCCTCGGGCGCGAGATGCTTGTCCTTCACGGTGTTCCAGGTCGAGGATGCCAGGGCGCCGCCGTCGGCGAGCGGGATCGAGCAGCAGCCCGCCAGCCAGTTGTACCCGCTGACGGTCATATAGCGGGCGAGCCCGGCCCAGATCAGGGCGATGACGCCGCCGGTGCGGTGCTGGGGGTGGACGCAGGAGCGGCCCACCTCGACCAGGTCGTGCCGGATCGGGCCGAGCCGGGAGAGGTCGAATTCGCTGTCGGAGTAGATGCGTCCGGCGGCGCGGGCGCGCTCGGGCGGCAGCAGGCGGTACGTCCCGACGACCTCGCCGGTGTTCTCCTCGCGCACCAGCAGATGGTCGCAGTACGCGTCGAAGGCGTCGATGTCCAGGCCGGGCTCGGGGCCGTCGAGCCGGGCGCCCAGTTCGCCGGCGAACACCAGGTGGCGCAGCCGCTGCGCGGCCCGTATGTCCTGCTGGTCACGGGCGAGGGAGACCACATAGCGGGGCTCGGCGGCCGCGGTGGTGACAGCGGTGGTGACGACGGTGGGGCCGGGGAGGGATACGGAGAGCGGGGAAGCGGGGACGACGGTGGACATGACTGTCTCCAGTGCCGGTGGGAAAAGCAGGCGGCCGGGGCCCACCGCTCGCGCGGCGACCCGGCACCTTGTTTCTTCCGTGACCGACTGGATTTGACATGACCGCATGGCGGAGTGCGGATGTGAGGCTGCTGAATGGCGGGGAGTCCCGCGGGCGGCGCGGCGTCTCAACCGGAGATCAGTTCGGCGGTGATGAGCTCGGAGGCCGCCTTCGCGGCCGCCTCCGGATCCTGGCCCTGGAGCACGGCCGTCATATAGGGCTTGATCGGGTTGTCGGCCTCGACGCTCGCCCACTGCGGGGAGTTGGGGGTGGCCCGGCCCTGCGCCGCGCCCTCGGCCATCGCGGCCGTGCTCGCGTCGCCGCGGATGACACCGGCGAGCGACGCCTTGTTCGGCACATAGCTCATGGTCCTGGCGAGATCCGTCTGCCATTTCTCGCTCGCCAGCGCCTTGACGACGTCGACGGCGGCCGAATGGTGGCTGGAGTTCTTCGGCACGATCAGGTCGGAGCCGCCGGTGAAGACGGCTCCCGGCTTGGCCGCTGTCTTGCCCGGGATGGGGAAGAAACCGAGCTTGCCCTTCAGTTCGGGGTTCTTCTCCTCGATGATCCGGGCCGAGCTGGGGGTGGCGATGATCTGCGCGACATCGCCCTTGGCGAAGATGTCGGCCTGGGGCGGCTTGGCCTCGTCGGAGTTCTTCGGGCCGTTGCCCAGCGACTGGAGGTCCTTGTAGAAGTCCATGCCCCGCAGCGCGGCGGGCGAGTCGATGGCGCCCTGCCAGTCGCCGCCGGCTTCGACGGCCAGCTCGCCGTCCTCGTCCCAGATGAATCCGGCGAGGGTGTACCAGTCCTGTCCCGCGAGGTAAATGCCCTGGTTTCCGCCTTGGTTCAGTTTGGCGGTGTCGTCGAGCCACTGCTCACGGGTCTTGGGCGGCTTCTCGACGCCGGCGAGCGCGAACAGATCCTTGTTGTAGATCACGATGCGGTTGGCCGCGTACCAGGGGATGCCGAACTGCGCGCCGTTGATGGTGCCCGGCTGGGCGAGGCCCGGCAGCCAGTCCTCGCTGCCCAGGTCGCGTACCGACTCCAGGGTGAGATCGCGCAGATTGCGGCTCTCCGCGTACTGGGCGACCTGGGTGTTGCCGACCTCGATGACATCGGGCGCGTCCTCGCTGTCCAGGGCGCCCAGCACCTTCTGACCGATCCCGGTCCACTCCTGGATCTTGATGTCCAGCTCGATGGAGGAGTGCTCCGCCTCGTAGTCGCTCACGAAGCGGTCGAGGAAGTCGGCCGAGACGCTGTCCTTCATCAGCCACACGGTGACCGTGGTGGAGTTGACCCCTCCGCCCGGCAGCATGCCGCAGCCGCCGAGCGCGACGGAGGACACCAGGGCTACGGAGCAGGCGAGACAGCGGTTCTTCACGTAGGTCAACCTTCTGGACGTGATGGCACGAAGAGAGAGCCCGACGTGGGGGTTGCGAAAACATTCGCACGGGTGTGTGGGATTTTGGTATGGACCAAAGGGCCGGTCAAGCCCGGGCGCACAGGGAATGCCCGGACACACGGGAAATGGGGGGGGCTCGCCGCCCGTTCACCGCCCGTTCTCCGTACGACGACCACACGATTTGACCTCAAGGTTGCTTGAGGTTCTACGGTCCTCCCATGAGTATGGAGTCCACAGCCTGGACGCAGTTGCACAACGTCATGAACGCCCGCCCCGAGCGCCGGCCGTTCGCCCGCGCCACCCTCCGCGGAATCGCCGGTTTCGCCCGGCCGCACCGCCGCCGCATCATCCAGTTCGTCCTGCTCGGTGTCCTCACCGCGCTGCTCGCGGTGGCGACCCCCGTCCTCGCGGGCCGTGTCGTCGACGCGATCGTGTCCGGCGGCGATCAGCGGCTCGTGGTCCGGCTCGCCCTGCTCATCGCAGTCATCGCCCTCGCCGAAGCCGGTCTGGGCCTCCTCGGCCGCCGGCTCTCCGCCACTCTCGGTGAGGGTCTGATCCTGGACCTGCGGATCGCGGTCTTCGACCATGTCCAGCGCATGCCCGTCGCCTTCTTCACCCGTACCCGTACCGGCGCTCTGGTCAGCCGGCTCAACAACGACGTGATCGGCGCCCAGCGCGCCTTCAGCAACACGCTCTCCGGTGTCGTCAGCAATGTGGTGACCCTGCTGCTGACCCTCGCCGTGATGCTCACACTCTCCTGGCGGATCACGCTCCTCGCGCTCGTCCTGCTGCCCGTGTTCGTGGTGCCCGCCCGCCGGATGGGCACCCGCATGGCGAGGCTTCAGCGGGAGGCGGCCGACCTCAACGCCTCGATGGGCAACCGGATGACCGAGCGGTTCTCGGCGCCGGGCGCCACCCTGATCAAGCTGTTCGGGCGGCCCGACGACGAGTCCGCCGAGTTCGCGGCGCGGGCCCGCAGAGTAAGGGACATCGGGGTCCGTACGGCCATGGCGCAGTCCACGTTCATCACCGCCCTGACCCTCGTCTCCGCCCTGGCCCTGGCGCTCGTCTACGGTCTCGGCGGCTCCTACGCCCTGCGCGGCAGCCTCGACCCCGGCGCCGTGGTCGCGCTCTCCCTGCTTCTCGTCCGCCTGTACGCGCCGCTGACCGCGCTCGCCGGCGCACGCGTCGAGGTGATGAGCGCCCTCGTCAGCTTCGAGCGGGTCTTCGAAGTCCTCGGCCTCCAGCCCCTCGTCGCGGAGCGGCCCGACGCGCGGCAGGTTCCCGACGGGCCGGTCTCCGTCGAGTTCGACGCCGTACGCTTCGGCTACCCCTCCGCCGACAAGGTCTCCCTCGCCTCACTGGAAGAGGTCGCCTCGCTCGACACCCGCGGCGGCGCCGAGGTGCTGCACGGCATCTCGTTCCGCGCCGAGCCCGGCCGGACCGTCGCCCTCGTGGGCTCGTCAGGCGCGGGCAAGTCGACCATCGCGCAACTCCTCCCGCGCCTCTACGACACCGACGAGGGCGCCGTCCGTATCGGCGGTGTCGACGTACGCGACCTGTCGGCCGAGTCCCTCCGGGCCACGCTCGGCATGGTCACCCAGGACGGTCATCTCTTCCACGAGTCCGTGCGCGCGAACCTGCTGCTCGCGCGGCCCGGAGCCACCGACGACGAGCTGTGGGACGTCCTGCGCCGGGCCCGCCTCGACGCTCTCGTCCGGTCACTGCCCGACGGGCTCGACACCGTCGTCGGCGAGCGCGGCTACCGGCTCTCCGGCGGCGAACGCCAGCGCATGACCATCGCCCGGCTGCTGCTCGCCCGTCAGCGTGTCGTCATCCTCGACGAGGCGACCGCGCATCTCGACAACACCTCCGAGGCGGCGGTCCAGGCGGCGCTCGCCGAAGCCCTGGAAGGCCGTACCGCCGTCGTGATCGCGCACCGGCTCTCCACCGTACGGGCCGCCGATCTGATCCTCGTGGTCGAGGACGGCCGGATCGTGGAACGGGGCACGCACGACGTGCTGCTCGCCGCGCGGGGGCGGTACGCGGAGCTGTACCGCACGCAGTTCGAGGACGGGGCGGCGGAGGGGAGCGTCGCGCACGACCGGGATCTCGGGGAGCCGGCGCCGCGTGACCTCCCGCTCCGTGCGGACCTCGGCGCGGAGGACACCGCGGACGTCGCGCCCGCGGCCGGATAGGCCGGACAGGCCGGACAGGTACGGGCGTCCGGCGGGCGGCGGCGCGGGCCCCCGCCCGCCGGACGTCTCGCGGACCGGCGTCCGGTGGGGCACGGTGGAGTGACACGCGCGACACCCGCGACGCCTGAAGAGGAGAGCCACCCCATGTCCCACCACACCTACCGGGTCACCGAGATCGTCGGCACCTCCCACGAGGGCATCGACGACGCCATCCGCAACGCCGTCGGCCGTGCCTCCCAGACGCTCCGCGGTCTGGACTGGTTCGAGGTGACAGAGGTCCGCGGCCATATCGTCGACGGCGACATCGAGCACTACCAGGTCGGGCTGAAGGTCGGCTTCCGCCTGGAAGACGGGGTGTGAGCGGCCCGTCAGGTCCGGCCCTCGCGCTCCTGCGCGTCCTTCAGCGCCTCTGACGTGCCGGCCCAGTCCGCCCGTACGACCCTGAATCCCGCCCGCTCGGCCGCCGCGCACACCAGTTCGTCGTCGTCCACGAGCATCCGGATCTGCCGCTTCCCGGCCAGTCGGCGCAGGACCTCCAGTTTGGTCGTACGGGCGGGGCGCCGGTCGTCGTTACGGCGCATCCAGACCCGGCCGGCGGGCAGGCCGTGCGCGGTCAGCCAGGCCAGGGTGTCGACGCGGCAGCGCTCCGGGCGGCCGGTGAGATACACGACCTCGCACTCCCGCGCGGCCTCGGCCGCCAGCCGTACGCCCTTGGCCAGCGGAGTGTCCTGGCCGGCCGCGCCGAAGAAGCCGTTCCAGTCCCGGGGCTTCCGCTCCAGGAAGTGCTGGCGGTGGCCGGTCTCCGCGAGCGTTCCGTCCAGGTCGAATACGGCCAGCGGCCTGCTGATCTCTGTCACAACGGCCACCCTAGGGGGACACCCCCTGGGACCGGTGCGGGAATCCTGGCGTGGCCAGGGGGTTGAACGTGATGTGAGCATCGCAGCGACGACCCCGTTCTCCGTACTGGACCGCTCCCGCACCCGCGAGGGGCACGACGCTCCGCAGGCGCTGCGCGACACCGTGCGCTTCGCCGAGCGGATCGAAGCGCTCGGCTATCACCGCTTCTGGGTCTCCGAGCACCACAGCGTGCCGGGCGTGGCCGGCTCCGCGCCGGCCGTGCTCGCGGCCGCCGTCGCCGCCGCGACCTCGACTCTCCGCGTCGGCACCGGCGGGGTCATGCTGCCCAACCATCAGCCCCTGGTCGTCGCCGAGCAGTTCGGGGTGCTGGAGTCGCTCTTCCCGGGCCGTATCGACATGGGTCTCGGCCGCTCGGTGGGGTTCACCGACGGGATACGCAGGGCGCTCGGCCGGGACAAGCAGGACGCCGACGACTTCCCCGGGCAGCTCGCCGAGCTCCTCGGCTACTTCACCGGTACGCAGACCGCGCATCCCCAGGTCCATGCCCTTCCGGCCGAGGGGCTGCGGGTGCCCGCCTTCGTCCTGGCCACCGGGAAGGGCGCGCGGGTCGCGGCCGAGGCCGGGCTGCCGCTGGTCATCGCGGCCATACGGGGCGAGGAGGCGATGCTCCGGGCCATCGAGGGGTACCGCAGGGACTTCCGCCCCTCCGGCTGGGGCGAGCGGCCGTATGTGGTTGTGTCCGGGACGGTCGCGGTCGCCGCCACCACCGAGGAGGCCCGCAGGCTGCTGCTCCCGGAGGCCTGGTCCACGGCGTACTCACGCACGCACGGCGCGTTCCCGCCGCTCAGGTCCGTCGAGGCGATCCTCGCCACCGCCATGACCGCGCGGGAGCGCGCGCTCTTCGAGGACGCGCTGCGCGGGCAGCTGTACGGCACCGAGGACGAGGTGGCGGCCGGTCTGGAGAAGCTGCTGGCACGCAGCGGGGCCGACGAGTACCTGGTCACGACGAGTACGTACGACCGCGCCGCGCTGCTGGACTCGTACCGACGGCTGGCCACGCTCACCGGGCTCACCGGACGCCAGCCGGACAGGACCTAACGCGCGACCTTGCGGGTCGCCCGCAGCCACTCCTTGTTCATCGCCGCGATCGACGGCAGCGGGATGCCCTTCGGGCAGGCGGTGGCGCACTCGCCCGCGAGCGTGCAGCCGCCGAAGCCCTCCTCGTCCATCGTCGCGACCATGTCGAGGACCCGGGTCTCGCGCTCGGGCGCGCCCTGCGGCAGCACATTGAGGTGGTTGACCTTGGCCGAGGTGAACAGCATCGCCGAGCCGTTGGGGCAGGCCGCGACGCAGGCGCCGCAGCCGATGCACTCGGCGTTCTCGAAGGCGTGGTCGGCGTCGGGCTTGGGGACCAGGGTGGCGTGTGCCTCGGGCGCCGCGCCGGTGGGGGCGGTGATGTAGCCGCCGGCCCCGATGATCCGGTCGAAGGCGGAACGGTCCACCACCAGGTCCTTGACCACCGGGAAGGCGCCGGCCCGCCAGGGCTCGACGTCAATGGTGTCGCCGTCCTCGAAGTGCCGCATGTGGAGCTGGCAGGTGGTGGTGCGCTCGGGGCCGTGGGCGTCGCCGTTGATGACCACCCCGCAGGCGCCGCAGATGCCTTCGCGGCAGTCGTGGTCGAAGGCCACCGGCTCGTCGCCCTTGAGGATCAGCTCCTCATTGAGGGCGTCGAGCATCTCCAGGAACGACATGTCCTCGGAGATGTCGTCGATGCCGTAGGTGACCATGGCGCCGGGGGCGTCGGCGTCCGGCTGGCGCCAGACGCGCAGGGTGAGCCTCATGCGTAGCTCCGCTGGGTGGGGTGGACGTACTCGAAGACGAGGTCTTCCTTGTGCAGGACGGGCGCGGCGCCGGTGTCGGTGAACTCCCAGGCGGCCGCGTACGAGAACTCCCCGTCGCGGCGGGCCGCTTCACCGCCCTCGGTCTGCGACTCCTCGCGGAAGTGACCGCCGCAGGACTCGGCGCGGTGCAGGGCGTCGAGGCACATCAGCTCGGCGAGTTCCAGATAGTCGACGATGCGATTGGCCTTCTCCAGCGACTGGTTGAGCTGCTCGCCAGTGCCCGGCACCTTGATCCGGCGCCAGAACTCCTCGCGGATCTGCGGGATCCGGTCGAGCGCCTTGCGCAGGCCCTCCTCGGTGCGGGCCATCCCGCAGTGGTCCCAGAGGAGTTCGCCGATCTCCTTGTGGAAGGAGTCGGGCGTGCGGTCGCCGCCGACGGCGAGCAGCAGCCGCAGCCGGTCCTCGGTGTCGGCGACGGCTTCCGCGACCTCCGGGTGGGAGTCGTCGATCTCGTCGTGGTGCGGGTGGCGCGCGAGGTAGTCGTTGATGGTGGACGGCAGGACGAAGTAGCCGTCGGCCAGGCCCTGCATCAGCGCGGAGGCGCCGAGGCGGTTGGCGCCGTGGTCGGAGAAGTTGGCCTCGCCGATCGCGAACAGGCCGGGAATGGTGGTCTGGAGGTCGTAGTCGACCCAGAGTCCGCCCATCGTGTAGTGGATCGCCGGGTAGATGCGCATCGGCACCTCGTACGGGTTCTCGGCGGTGATCCGCTCGTACATCTCGAAGAGGTTGCCGTACTTCTCCTCGACCGCCTTGCGTCCCAGCCGGCCGATGGCGTCGGCGAAGTCGAGATAGACGCCCTGTCCGCCGGGGCCCACCCCGCGCCCTTCGTCACAGACGTTCTTCGCGGCCCGCGAGGCGATGTCGCGTGGCACGAGATTGCCGAAGGAGGGGTAGATCCGCTCCAGGTAGTAGTCGCGCTCGGCCTCGGGGATCTCGGCCGGCGGCCGCTGGTCGCCGCGCGCCGCGGGCACCCAGATGCGGCCGTCGTTGCGCAGCGACTCGCTCATCAGCGTCAGCTTGGACTGGTGCTCGCCGGAGCGCGGGATGCAGGTGGGGTGGATCTGGGTGAAGCACGGGTTGGCGAAGTAGGCGCCGCGCCGGTGCGCCCGCCAGGCGGCGGTGGCGTTGCTGTTCTTCGCGTTGGTCGACAGGTAGAAGACATTGCCGTAGCCGCCGGACGCGAGGACCACCGCGTCGGCGAAGTACGTGGACACCCTGCCGGTGATCAGATCGCGGGCGACGATGCCGCGGGCTCGCCCGTCAACCACGATCAGGTCGAGCATCTCGGTACGCGGATGCATCTCGACGGCGCCCGCCGCGATCTGCCGTGACAGCGCCTGGTAGGCGCCGAGCAGCAGCTGCTGGCCCGTCTGGCCGCGCGCGTAGAAGGTACGGGAGACCTGGACGCCGCCGAAGGAGCGGGTGTCGAGGAGTCCGCCGTACTCCCGGGCGAAGGGCACGCCCTGGGCGACGCACTGGTCGATGATCTCGACCGAGACCTCGGCGAGGCGGTGGACATTGGACTCCCTGGCCCGGAAGTCGCCGCCCTTGACGGTGTCGTAGAAGAGCCGCTGCACGGAGTCGCCGTCGTTGCGGTAGTTCTTGGCGGCGTTGATCCCGCCCTGGGCGGCGATGGAGTGGGCGCGGCGCGGGGAGTCCTGGTAGCAGAACTGGACGACGTGGTAGCCCTGTTCGGCGAGGGTGGCGCCCGCGGCGCCGCCCGCCAGGCCGGTACCGACGACGATCACGGTGTGCTTGCGGCGGTTGGCGGGGTTGACGAGCCCGGCCTCGAAGCGGCGCCGGTTCCAGCGCTCGGCGACGGGTCCGTCCGGGGCCTTGGTGTCGGCGACCGGCTCACCCGTGGTGTATTCGGCGTAGTCGTGCATGTCAGTTCACCACTCCGGTCATGACGGCGACGGGTACGGCGATGAAGCCGGCGGTCAGCACCAGGGCCAGCAGACTGGCCGTGGTCTTGAGGACGCGGTCGCGGGCGGCGCTGCCTGCCCCGAGCGTCTGGGCGGCGCTCCAGAAGCCGTGCTGGATGTGCAGTCCGAGGGCCAGCATCGCGACGATGTAGATGACGTTGCCGTACCAGGTGGAGAAGGTGTCCACGACGTTCTGGTACGGACGGCCGGACTGGAAGCCGCCGGGGTGCAGGGTGCCGGTCGTCAGGTCGAGGATGTGCCAGACGATGAACAGGGCGAGGATGATCCCGCCCCAGCGCATGGTGCGGGTGGCGTAACTGGCGCGCGGCCGTTTGTGGACGTACTTGCTCGGGCGGGCGGCGATGTCGCGGCGGCTCAGCTGGTAGGCGCAGACACCGTGCAGGACGACCGCGGCGACGAGGACCACCCGCACGATCCAGAGCGCCCACTCGTAGTGCAGGACTGGTTCGCCCAGGGTGCGCAGCCAGTGCGCGTAGCCGTTGAAGGAGTCGAGCCCGAAGAAGATCTTGAGATTCCCGTACATGTGCGCGACGAGATACCCGAGCATGATCAGGCCGCTCACGGCCATGACCGTTTTCTTCCCGATGGTCGATCCCCAGAGGGTGCGGATCATGGACGGCCGTCCGTCCGTCCGCGTTGCCAGAGCCATGTGTACGAAGCTAGATCGCCATGGGCCAGAGGTCCAAGACATGGTCCAGCTCATGTCCATAGGCTGCGCCTATCATGGGTGTATGCAGTTCCAGCAGCTTCTCTACTTCGTGGCCGTCGCCGAGACCAGGCACTTCACCCGCGCGGCCGAACGGGTCCATGTCTCGCAGCCGTCCCTGTCCCAGCAGATCAGGGCGCTGGAGAAGGAGCTGGGCGCCGAGCTGTTCAGCCGGGCCCGGGGCAATGTCGCCCTCACCGACGCCGGCGAGGCGCTCCTCCCCCTCGCCCGGCGCATCCTCGCCGATGCCGAGACGGCCCGGCACGAGGTGCAGGAGCTGGTCCAGCTGCGGCGCGGCCGGGTCAGGCTGGGGGCGCCGCCGAGCCTGTGCACGGGACTGCTGCCCGACGTACTGCGCGCCTTCCACGATCTCCACCCGGGCATCGAGCTGCTGATCGAGGAGAGCGGCTCGCACGATCTCGTACGGGAACTGGCGCGCGGGGCGCTGGACCTCGCCCTGGTGGCGCTGCCGCTGCCGGCCCCGTCCCCCGCGCTGACCACGGTCGAGCTGCTGCACGAGGATCTGGTCGTGGTCTCGTCGGCCGCCGCCCCGGCCCCGCGGCGCCCGGTCAGGATCGCCGATCTGCAGGGCGAGCCGCTGGTGATGTTCCGGCACGGCTACGACCTGCGCGAGCTGACCGTGGCCGCCTGCCGGGCCGAGGGGTTCGAGCCGTCGTTCACCGTGGAGGGCGGCGAGATGGACGCCGTCCTCGGTTTCGTACGGGCCGGGCTCGGGGTGGCCGTCGTGCCGAGCATGGTGGCGGCGCGGGCGCGCGATCTACGGGTCACGGCCCTGGCCAGGCCGGGACTGAGCCGTACGATCGCGCTCGCCCACCGCAGCGATGTCGCCCCGCCGCGCGCCGCCCGCGAACTGCAGAAGGTGCTGCTGTCCACCCGGACCGCGGCCGGGACACCCGCCGGGACCGCTCCCCGGTCAGCGGCTCACACGGCGTCCGCGAGCGACAGCATGTGAAGCTGCTCGGGCGGCCCGGGCCTCGCGTAGTACCAGCCCTGCGCGGTGTCGCACCCGAGCCGGCGCAGATGCTCCGCCTGCGCCCCGGTCTCCACGCCCTCCACCGTCACGGCCAGCTCCAGGCTGTGCGCGAGCGAGACGATGCCCTCGACGATCTTCAGATCGACCGGGTCCGCCGGATGCTGCTGCATGCCCTGGGTGAAGGAGCGGTCCAGCTTGAGCACGCTCACCGGCAGCCGGCGCAGATTCGCCAGATTCGAGTAGCCGGTCCCGAAGTCGTCGAGCGCTATGTCCACGCCCATCTCGGCGAGCTGGCGCAGCGGCTTCAGCAGATCCTCGTCGGCCCCGATCAGCGCGGACTCGGTGACCTCCAGACAGAGCGCGCCCGGCGGGAGGCCGATCCGTTCCAGCACCTCCACCGTCTCCGCGACGAGTCCGGGGTGGTGCAGCTGGGTGGGGGACAGATTCACATTGATACGCAGCGGTGCGCCGAGCGCTCCCTCCGGCAGCTGCTGCTGCCAGCACCGCGCCTGCCGTACGGACTCTTCCAGCACCCAGCGGCCGAGCGGCACGATCAGTCCGGTGTGCTCCGCGAGCGGGATGAACCGGTCGGGTCCGAGGACGCCGTGCTGCGGGTGGGACCAGCGCACCAGCGCCTCCGCGCCGTGCACCGTGCCGTCGTCCAGATGCACCAGCGGCTGGTACTCGATGAAGAACTCGCCGCGCTCCAGGGCCGCGGGCAGCGCCGTGGTCAGTCCGTGCCGGGTGATGGCGCGGGCATCGGCCTCCGGGTCGGCCAGCTCGTAGCGGTTGCCGCCCGCGGCCTTGGCCCGGTACATGGTGATGTCCGCGCTGCGCAGCACCTCCGCGGGGGTGCGCCCGGTGGTGGGCCCCTCCACGATGCCGATGCTGCCCCGGACCGTGAACTCCCGGCCGTCGAGCCGGATGGGGGTGGCCAGCGCGCCGAGGATCCGGGAGGCGAGATCGGCCACGCACCGCTGGGAGTCATGGCCGGTGGTGAGCGCCACGAACTCGTCGCCGCCGAGCCTGGCCACCATCTCGCCCGGCGCGGTGGCGCAGCTCTGCAGCCGGTCCGCGACCTCCACCAGCAGCCGGTCCCCCGACGAGTGGCCGAGGCTGTCGTTGATCGCCTTGAAGCCGTCGAGGTCGAGATAGCAGAGGCCGAAGCGCGCGCCGTCGCCCGCCGACAGGGTCTTCTCCAGACGCTCGAAGAACAGCGTCCTGTTGGGCAGCCCGGTCAGGGCGTCGTGCGTGGCCTCGTACCGCAGCCGCAGATTGAGCAGCCTGCGCTCGGTGGTGTCCTCCATCAGCGCCAGCTGGTAGCGCGGAGCGCCCTCGGCGTCCCGCAGCAGCGAGACCGTCAGATTGGTCCAGAGCACGGTGCCGTCGTTGCGGAAGAACGGCTTCTCGACCCGGAAGTGCTCCCGCTCGCCACGCACCAGCTCGCCGTACATCGGCCAGACGTGGGGTACGTCCTCGGGGTGCACCCACTCGCTCACGTTCCGGCTGCGTACATGGTGTTCGAGCCCGCCGAACATCTGGGTGAGGGTGTCGTTGACCTCCAGCACATTGCCGTCGAGGTCGGCGATGCCGATGCCGATGGCCGCGCCCTCGAACACCGCGCGGAAGCGGGCCTCGGTGGCGTGCAGCGCGTCCTCCGCGTCGCTGCGCGCGGCGAGCGCGGAGCGTGCGATGGCCTCCTGCTCGGCGAGGGTGCGCTCGCGCAGCGCCTGCGCGAAGCCGGCGGCGAGGGAGTGCTGAAGCCGCGCGCAGCGGGCCCGGCTGTCCTCCGCGGCGAGTTCCTCGGCGCCGCAGTACAGCACCAGATACGAGTCGACGACGCCGAGCGTACGGCCGAGGGCCTCGGGGTCGGTGCAGTGCGCCGCCACCAGGGCGGCCCCGACCCGCTGCGCGGGCCCGGAGTCGAAGTGGCGCGCGTGCAGCGCCTCGTTCAACTCTCTTGCCAACGGCAGCAGATGGGATTCGAATTCGGGGCGCGTCAGGGACGTGGCCGTTGCCGGGAAGATCGCCCGGCTCCAGATCGTCGCGAACCGCCGGAGTCTGTCCTCCAGGCCGTCCGGGTCCGCCGCGGCGCCCGCCGGCTGCGACGGCATCACGCCTTGCGTCCCACTCCAGCGAAGCCCGAGAAGGCGTACGGGTCCTCCAGGTCGGCGGGGCTGTCGGGCCGCCACTGCGGCATGGCCACCAGACCCGGTTCGACCATCTCGAAGCCCTCGAAGAACTGAGCGGTCTGCTCGCGGGTGCGCATCACCAGCGGATTGCGGATGTTCTTGTAGACGCCCACCGTGCCGCCCGCCTGCTCCTGCGTGAGCGGGATGCCGTCGTACGAGGCGTGGGTGAGGATGAGCAGGCTGCCGGGCGCGAGCGCGTCACGCAGCTCGGCCACCGCGCGGTACGGCTCGTCCTCGTCCTCCAGGAAATGCAGAACGGCGACGAGCAGCAGCGCCACCGGCCGGTCCAGGTCCAACAGCCGGTCAGCCTCGGGGCTGTTAAGGATCTGACCGGGCTTACGGAGATCGGCGCTCAGGACGCCGGCGATGTCATTGCCCGCGAGGACGGCCTGGCTGTGCGCGACGGCGACCGGGTCGTGGTCGACATAGAGCACCCGGGCGTCTGGGCTGGCGGCCTCGGCGACTTCATGCACATTGCCGTACGTCGGAATGCCGGAGCCGATGTCGAGGAACTGGGTGATGCCTTCGTCCAGCGCGAATTTCACCGCGCGGCGCATGAAGGCACGGTTCGCCTTCATGATCTTGGGAAGCCCCGGCATGAACTCCATTGCCTTGCGGGCGGCGTCCCTGTCCACCTCGAAATTGTGCGAACCGCCCAGATAGTAGTCGTAAATGCGGGAAACGCTCGGCACCGATATGTCGATACCTTGCGGGGCCCAGGCGGGACGCTCCATCGATGTCTCCAACAAGTCGCCACAGGGGGTGCGGCCATGTACCTGGCCGTTGTCCGAGCCGAGGCTACTGATCGACCGCCAAGAGAGCGAGCCCAAACGGAAATTAGCGGTCCGTTCTTGGTCACACGTCGCCCAACACGTGCGACCGGCCCGCCGTCACGCGGAGGGGCGTGAGGGCGGGCCGACGGGCCGGAGGGCGCGGCGTGGGACTACTTGGGCGCTCCGACCAGCTTGGCATTCGGCGAAACCGCGAACCAGGTGCCGCCAACGCCCTGACCATTGGTATCGCCCGGCTTTGTGTCACCGCTGAAGGTGTAGACCGGCCAGCAGTCGATGCTCTGCTGCTTGATTCCGTCGGGCCGGTCGAACGTCACGAAGCCCTTCTCGATGATGCCTTCGGTATCATTCTTCTCGACAGGGGCGACAACCGGCCACTTCTCGAGACAAGCGCCGGTGCAGGCCGACTTCATCGGCCACGCGGAGTCCTTTTTGAACCGGTAGACCGTCATTCCGCGCGAATCCACCACGATCTCACCGAGCGTGGGATCCTTGCGCACCGAGAGTCCCGGCAGATCTGCCGCGGTCGCGTCGCCGGCGCCGGCCGGGGCCGCCTTCTTGCCGTCGGGGGCCGCGGCGAACCAACTCCCGCCCACACCTTGGCCGTTGGCGTCGCCGGGGCTGGTGTCCTTGGCGTACCGGTACATCGGCCAGCCGGCGATGGTGAGTTGCTTGGCGCCATCGGCCCGGGTGATCTCGCCGAGCAGCGAGGGGTCGGCGCCCGGCGCGGCCTTGGCGTTGTCCGGGGACACGATCGGCCAGGCCGTGGCGCAGTCGCCTTCACAGTTCGACGTGGGCGGGCTCGCCGTGTCCTTGTCGAAGCGGTAGAGCGTGAACCCCTCGCTGTCGGTGACGACCTTTCCGAGCTTCTTGCTGTCCCACACGGCGAGTTGACCGGCCGGCTTGGCGGCCGCGGCCTCCACGTCGGAGCCGTAACCACCGTCCGAGCCGTAGCCGCCGTCGGCCGGCTGCGCGGCCGGCTTGGCCGCTCCGACGGACTGGCCGTTGGTCTGGGTGCCCTGCTCCTGACCGCACGCCGTCGTCAGGGCCAGTACGGCCACCGCGGTCACCGCGAGCGAGGCGTTCCGCCAGGTGTTCATGTCAACTCCCGTGTTCTGTAAGCCAGTTGGGGTCGAGGGGCCTGGGTGAGCCGCTCATGGTCCTAAGTACGGGCCGGGGACCGCTCCGCGTTCAACGCGGCTGAAAAAACTTCTGGCGCGCAAACCTGTAACCGCTTATTCCACCTATCCGGGCTAATTCGAATGACTTCTGGCGTGCCGACGCCAGATCGGGAACAAGCTCCTGCCCGTGTACGGATCGCTCGTCGGACGGCTGCTGGCAGCCGCCGCACTCATCTCGCTGTCGGCTGTGCCCGCGCCCGCCGAGGCCGACAGCTGTGCCTACGCCTCGTCCGGTCCTGGAGGTGCGGGGTCGGCCGTGGCCGTCTCGGGCAGTGACGACTGCTGGCCGACGCCTACGCCGACGCCGACACCGCCGCCCGAGCCGCCACCGCCCACCCCCACGCCGCCTCCCCCTCCACCACCGCCCCCACCCACACCCACGCCCACACCGCCGCCACCACCGCCTCCGGTCGTCACACCTGAGCCTCCGGCGCCGCCCGTCCGGCCGGCGCCGCGCTCACCCCGGCCGGCCCCGCCGCCGCCCGCCCCAGCGCCGAAGCCACCGCCGCCCGCTCCGCGTCCGAGCCAGAACCGGCCGTCACCGACCCCGTCCGCCGCCCCCTCGCGGGCCCCGGTGGCCCTGCCCGCCTATCGCAAGGCGACCCGCAAGCAGCCCCGGAGCGGCCCCTCCCTCGTCTCGCTGATGCTCCTGATCACGGCCCCTGCCGTACTCGCCGTGGCCGTACTGCGCCCCCGCTCCCGCTGATCCACGGAGACTCCATGTCGGAATGGCTCGTTCTGAGCATCGCGATGGCCGCCGCCTGCGCGGTCGTCCTGACCATCGTCGTCATCAACAACCGCCGTGTCGGTGAGGACGACGACCCCACCGAGAGCCCCGACGTCATGGAGTACATGACGATGATGATCGGCGTGATCTACGCGATCGTGCTGGGCCTCGCCATTGCCGGCGTGTGGGAGGCCCGCGGCTCGGCCCAGGAATCCGTACGCCAGGAGGCCCAGGCCCTGCACGAGGTCCAGCAGCGGGTCCAGGTGTATCCCGCCGACGTCCGCGAGCGGATCCGGGGCGACGTCGACGCGTACGTGTCGTACGTGGTCCGTACCGAATGGCCGCACATGGCCGAGCACGAAGCCCTGAGCGCGAAGGGCACGCAGCTGTTCGACAAGCTCCGCACCGACGTCACCCTGTACGCGCCCCGCACCGACCTGGAGGGCCAGGCCTATCAGCCGCTCCTCGACGAGGTGGCCGCCGCGGACGACGCCAGAGGAGCCCGCGGGCAGAACGCGGGAGCCACCATGCCCGGGGTCGTCTGGTTCGGGCTGATCACCGGCGCCGTGGTCACCGTGGGACTGATCTTCGTCCTGCAGATCCGCCGGACCTTCCGCGAACTGCTGCTTGCAGGGCTCTTCAGCGTGCTGATCGCCTTCCTGCTCTTCCTCATCTGGGACTTCGACGCCCCCTACGGCCGCGGGATCGCCGCGACCGCCGGCCCCTTCCTCGACCTGTTCCCCGGCATCAGGCCCTGAGCCGCAGACCAGACCCTGAGCGGCACGGCTGTCCCCCGTTCGGGGGACAGCCGTGCCCCATTCGCCCGCCAGCGATAGCGGGTGTGATAGAGCGCTTCTAGCGTTTCGGTCATCGAGGTGCATTCCTGCCCATTGTGGAAATCGGTTCCGCAACTGCTCCTCGGGGACCGGGAGGACTGACATGCGCGCGATACGTGCCGCATCCGCCGCTCTGCTGGGAGTGGCCGCATTCGCACTGACCACCGCCTCGCCGGCTGCCGCCGTCAAGGACAACGCCACGCCGTTCGGGTACACCGTCACCCCTTCCACGGTCGCGGCAGGGGGCAAGGTGCTGCTCGCCGTCACCAAGTGCAGCACCCCTGCCACCGCCTCCTCCGGGGTGTTCGACACCGTCACCATCCCCTCGGGCAGCACGGCGGCCGCCACCGTCGACTGGGACGCCAAGCCCGGCGCGAAGTACGAGGTGACCTTCACCTGCAACGGCGTGTCGGCGAAGACCAACCTCGCCATCGCCGCCGCCACCACGACGCCGGCTCCCACCCCGACCCAGACGCCGGCGGCGCCCGCGGCCACGACCCAGACGCCGGCCCAGGTGGCGACGCCCGCGGTCGGCGCGACCTCGGACGCGCCCTTGGGCGTCCAGGGCGGTGTGGGCGGCAGCATCGGCGGGATGAACACCGCCGAGATCGTCGCCGGTACGGCGCTGGTGGTGGCAGCGGCCACCGGCACCATCTATGTGGCACGCCGACGCGCGGAGAGCCGCAGGCACTGACCGTCGCCGAGCCACCGTCCACCCGGCCCGTCGCCCCCGGCACGCGATACGCCCGTCGCCCCGAGTCCTCTCAGGACTCGGGGCGACGGGCGTGATGGGCGCTTTCCGGCCCCCGGAGCGCCGGCCGGGAGAGTGGTCAGGCCGGTCAGACGACCCGCGCGCCGGCCAGCGAGGGACGACGACGGCGCGCGACGAACAGCGCACCGCCGACGGCCGCCGTGGCGACGAGGCCCGCGCCGATCCCCAGCTCCGTCGAGCTGGGCCCGATGGATCCGCCGAGGCCGCCCAGCGCGCCCCGCCCCGCGAGCACCTCGAACTGGTGGGTCTCGACCCGGTTGCTGTCATTGCACCTGACGGCCAGGTTGTAACGGCCGGGGGTGGCGTTGTCGTGAATCCTCGCCGTGGCCCTGGAGCGCCCCGACCGGTTGTCCGACAGCTCGGCCCTCGGAAAGGCGTTGGATGTGACGGTGCCACCTTGGCCGCAACCCTGGACGGTGATCTCGATCGTGCCGCCCTGGTGGACCGAGAACGGGTTGACGGTGACATTGGTCGGGCCGTTGGAACCACCGCCGGCGGCAGCCAGCGGGGCAGAGAGCGCCAGGGCCGCGCAGGCGGCCGCGGTCACCGCGAAAGCGCGTGAAGCACGCATCGTTGAACCTCCAGTGGAAGGCGCCCCAAAGCGGTGCTCCGGGAGATTCGACGAGTACGCCCTCCATGACGAACCCTCACCGGAGCGCACATCCACCGCATTTCGGCACTGGTCCACCCCGGTGAGGCGACACGCCGCCGGGAAGCACCTCTGCCTGACGGAGCCGCAGGTCACAGACCGTCAGAAGTTTTTATATGCCGATTACTCGGATGGACCATCGCCGGGCGGCTCCGCCACCCATTCGCCCTCCAGTGATCGCCGCCGCCGCCTCGCGCGCTTAGCGTGCCAGCAGATGCCCACGAAGGGAGAACCATGGGCCAGTACCACAGCGCTCCGGAGTCGAGGAAACGCTCGCCCTGGGGCGTTCTGGCACTCGTCATGCTCACTGGCCTCGCGATGATGCGGAACGGGGTGGACGTACCGCTGGGACCGCCGCAGCCGGCCCAGGCCGCCTCGCTGGACAGCCGGAGCAGGCCCGACCCCGCGGCCGCCGCCACCTCCGTCGCGATCGTCAAGCCGCTGCCGTACGCCCCGATGTCCCGGTTGCGGATCCGGGCGATCAAGGTCGACGCGCCGGTCGTGGACGTGGGACTCGACCAGGACGGCTGGATCGCGGCTCCGCCACCGCAGGACCCCAATCTGGCCGGCTGGTACCAGAACGGCGTATCGCCCGGCCAGCGGGGCACCTCGGTGGTCGTCGGCCATGTCGACAACAAAGCCGGGCCCGCGGTCTTCTTCGGGCTCGGCTCACTGGAGAAGGGCCAGCACATCGAGGTGACCCGGTACGACGACCGGGTCGCGGAGTTCGAGATCTACGGGGTCGAGGTGTTCGCCAAGAACGACTTCCCCGGCGCCCGGGTCTACGGCGACACCGGCCATGCGGAGCTGCGGGTGATCACCTGCGGCGGCGGCTACTCGAAGGCGGGCGGCTACGACGGCAATGTCGTGGTCTTCGCCCGGCTGGTCAGCACGCGCTGACCAGCCGGGGGGCTGGGGGGCTGCGGGGGGGCTGCGGGGGGCTGACCGTACGACGTGGCCCCGACGGGGCCGGGGGCTCACCGGTACGGCACGGCGATGCGGTATCCCTCGTCCAGCAGTGAGGGCAGGTACTCGCGCAGCGCCTCCACGCTCTGCGAGCGGTTGCCGCCCGCGTCGTGCGAGAGGACGACGACCCCCGGCCCCGCGCCGCCCAGAATCCCGCTGACGATCCTGTTGGTGCCCGGGTTGGTCCAGTCGAGGCTGTCGACGGTCCAGGCGAGCGGTTCCATGTCCAACTTGGCGCCGATCTCGAACAGCTTCTTGTTCCAGGCACCGTAGGGCGCGCGGTACCAGAGCGGCGGGGTGCCGACGGTCTTCTCGATCACGTCGCTGGTCCGTGCCAGCTGGCTGCGCATCCGGGACGGGGGCAGCAGCGGCAGCTCCGGATGCGACCAGGTGTGGTTGCAGATGATGTGTCCGTCGTCGGCCATCTCCCGCATCAGGTCGCCGTTGACGTCCGCCATCTCGCCGCAGACGAAGAACATCGCGCGTACGTCGTACTTACGCAGCGTGCGCAGGATGTCCGGGGTGTAGTCGGGGTCGGGGCCGTCGTCAAAGGTGAGCACCATGGAGCGGCCGAGCTCGGGCAGTTCCAGGAGAGGCTCCTTGCGCACCTGGAGGGCGGCCCTGCTGAAGCCGGCCGGGGCGCTCTCCGTCATGGGCCGCAGCCGGTAGGCGGAGGGATTGCGGGGTACGAGCGCCTTGGGCGGTCCCGCCGCCTTCAACCCCGTCGCCTGGGGCGGGGAGGCGGGTGCGGCACGGCCGGGTGTCTTGGCCGGTCCTTCCACGGTCAGAAGGCGGCAGGTGAGTGCGGCGCCGAGGCAGGCGGTAATCCGCAGGACGGCACGGCGCCCCGGAATCAACTGATCCTTTTTCATGACCAATGGCTCGCACGATCAATGCTCCGCGCGCCTCAGCAACACCGCATATCCGGACGAAAGCACCCAATGGGACTATCCCGGCGCCGACCCCGCCGGCCTGCGGCGTCGCGCGGCGCACCGTGTCCGGGAAACCCTCCGGCGGACCGCCGCCCGGCCGGCCTCGGGGAACGGATAGCCTGCCTGGCGTGACCGAGCAGCAGCCCACCAGATTCGAACGCGGTACCGACGGCCCGAAGGTGATCGTCGCCGGCGTGGACGGATCACAGTCCTCGCTCCGCGCCGCCGCGTACGCCGGCGGTCTCGCCCGGCGGCAGAACGCGCTCCTCGCCATCGTCTATGTGCAGCCCGTGCTGCCCGCGGGCGCCGCACTCGGCGCCCCGGTCGCGGGCACGACCGGGGAGATCGCCGAGGAGCTGGTGGCGGAGATCCGTACGTCCACCGAGCGGGTCAAGGACATATGGGATGTGCGCTGGGAGTTCCACACGTTCCACGGAGACCCGTACAACGGCCTGGTCACCGCCGCCGACGAGCTGAAGGCGGATGCCGTGGTGGTCGGCGCCTCGGAGTCGGCGGGACACCGGATCGTCGGCTCGGTGGCGGTACGGCTGGTCAAGGCCGGCCGCTGGCCGGTGACGGTCGTCCCGTAACCGCCCCGTCGACCCATCGGCCCAGGCGGCCTAGCGGCCCATCGTGAGGCCGTCTTCGGCCGCGCCGCGGCCCAGGACCGCGTCGCTGATGTCCGACTGGGCCTCGCGGTAGTCGTCCCGGTCGGGGTCCTGGCGCAGGGCCTCGGGCAGATTGATCACCCGGCCTGACCCGAGGTCCATCACCTGCGGGATGAACTCGGCCTTCTTCACCAGCCAGCGCTCGCCCTTCACGGCGGGCGGCGCGAAGGTGAACCGGCCGATCGAGCCCTCGTTGCCGCGCGAGTCCAGCTCGCCCGCGTCATTGGTCATGATGCCGGAGACCTGGTCGCCCATCCCGTAGATGATCCAGGTGCCGTTGACCTTCTCGTACGCCTGCGGGACATGGGCGTGGGTGCCGAGGATCAGATCGATGTCGGGGCGGCCGCCGGTACGGGACGCGGTGAGCTTCCTGCCGAGGCTGCGCTGCTCCGCGTCGGGCTCCGTCTCCCACTCGGTGCCCCAGTGGACGCTGACCACGACGACGTCGGCGCCGGCCTTCCGGGCGGCGCGGGCATCGGCGACGATCTTCCGCTCGTCGATCAGGCCGACCGCCCAGGGCTGTCCGTCGGGGAGCGGGATGCCGTTGGTGTCGAACGTGTACGCCAGCTGGGCGATCCTGGCGCCGCCCGCCGTCATCAGGGCGGGGCGCGTGGCCTCGGCGGCCGAGCGGGCCGAGCCCGCGTGTCTGACGCCCGCCTTGTCGAGGGCGTCGAGTGTGCGGCGTACGCCGGGGGCTCCGTCGTCCAGGGTGTGATTGGAGGCGGTGGAGCAGGAGTCGTAGCCGGCGTCGCGCAGGCCCTGGGCGATCTGGGGCGGGGAGTTGAAGGTCGGATAGCCGCTGAAGGGACCGTCCTCCTCCGCGTACACGGTCTCCATATGACAGATCGCCACATCGGCGCCGGAGACGGCCGGTTTCACGGAGGCGAACATCGGCCGGAAGTCGTAGTCGTCGCCGCCCGCGTCGTCGTTCGCCCGGTCGATGACGGAGTCGTGCGGCAGGACGTCGCCCGAGGCGACGAGCGTGAACCCGCGCTGCGGCGGCGCCCCGCCCGCCGCCGAGGGAGCCATGGAGCCCTGGCGCGGCGGCCGGTCGGGGGCGGAGGTGCTCTCCGGCCCCGTGCAGGCTGCCGCCGTTCCGAGAAGCAGCGCCGCAGCGGCCACCGCTCCCTGTCGCATGCGCTTCGTCATCGGCCAGGCTCCGTTTTCCCGGGGATACCAACGCAATGAATCCATATAGCCATATAAATGAATGTCAAGGAGCCAAGCCGACAAAAGGATCAAAAGGGGCCGAACGCCTCCGCCGGACCGTTCACCGCACCACTCGCCGCAGTGAGCGACCGCTCGTCGCACACCTGTGCGCGCTGTCTGTCCCTCGGCGCCGCCATGCGCTCGGATACGCCAGGCGGCAGCGACACCGCACGACAGCGACCCCGGCGAGAAAGGGCGTTCACGATGACCACCGCCACGGCCACGGAGAGGACCGGCGAACGGGCACTGACGGAGCTTCAGCGCGACCACGGACCCGCCCTGCTGAACTTCCTGCTCGGTCTGACCTATGGCGACCGGCACCGGGCCGAGGACCTGCTCCAGGAGACGCTGGTACGCGCCTGGCAGCATCCGGAGGCGTTCGAGGGGCCCTTCGACTCCATGCGGCCATGGCTGTTCACCGTCGGCCGCCGGCTGGCGATCGACGCCCGCAGGTGCCGGATGTCGCGGCCGCCGGAGGTCAGCGACCGGGTCCTCGCCGCCACGCCGGAACCGCACGACGCCACGGAGAGCACGGTCGCCGCGCTCGATGTACGGAAGGCCGTGAAGGCGCTGAGCCGCGAGCACCGCGCGGTGCTCGTGCAGATCTACTTCCGCGGGCTGAGCGTGAGCGAGACGGCGCAGGTGCTGGGGATTCCGCCGGGTACGGTCAAGTCCCGCTCGTACTACGCCCTGCGCGCGCTGGGCCGCTCACTGCCCGGCTACAGCAGGTCGTCCTCGTCCAAGAGGGCGAGCAGCGACGGCGCGTCGGCCACCTCCAGGTAGGCGGCGCCGCACGGGTCGCAGCCGGCCAGGTGGTCCGCGACCCGCCGGTCCTCCTCGGGGGCGAGCGCGTCCAGCACATAGGCGCCGAGCAGCGACCGCACATGCGCGCCGGAATCGGCTGTTCCATCGTCGGCCGCGGCACCGTCGGCCCCACCCGTCACAATCCTCTCCCGTCCGCCGCCCGATCCTGCCCTTCTGGCCACGCGGGGCGGCCGCCGCCGGTTCAATGCTCCCTGAAGGGGGCTTCGGGGAAGGGAAGGAAGGCGGATAAGGATGCGTCCGGAATCTACCGAAGGGTCCGGTGGCGGAGGCCTACGGGTGCCGATGGCGTGGATGTACGCCGAGTACATCGCCGACGAAGTGCTGCGTACCGGCGATCTGATGCCGCCGACGACGCTGGAGTACCGGGCGGGCCGGGACGCCCTGGCCCTGACCATCTTCCTCTCCGACGACTCGGCGGGCGGCCCGCGGGTGGTGGCCAGGATGGAGGAGTGGCGCTCGCTCACCGCGTACGGGACGTGCTGGCGGGAGTGGGTCTGCGGGCGGCTGGACCGGCGGGAGGCGGTCGCCTTCGAGGCCGACGCGACCACCCGCGATCCGGACCTGGCGCTGGCCGGCGCCGCCTGGCGGTGGCTGGAGGAGACGGAGCTGCTGGCGCCCGACCTCGATGCCATGGGCCCGGCCGGCGACGATCCGTGCACGGCCGGCGGGGAGGAGGGTCCGCAGGTGTGGACCCCGGCCTGGCAGCTGGGGCTGCCGCTGGGGCATCTGGCGATCCATCTGTTCTGACGCGCGTAGACACCGTGGACACCGGCCCCTTCGGGGGGCGTTGTCAGGTGCCGTGCACGCCCGCGCGGTACTTGGGAATCCGTACCGTGATCTTCATTCCCGCGTCGACCCCGGTCTCGATGACCAGGCCGTACGCGTCCCCGTAGACCTGGCGCAGCCGTTCGTCCACATTGAGCAGTCCGATTCCGGTGGACGCGCCGCCCTCGCCGCGCAGGATCTGCCGCAGCCGGTCCGGCTCCATACCGACCCCGTCGTCCTCGATCACCACTTCCGCCTCGGCGCCCGCGTCGAGCGCGCTGATGGTGATCCGGCTCGTGGTGACCGCTCCTTCGAGGCCGTGCTTGACGGCGTTCTCGACGAGCGGTTGCAGACACAGGAAGGGCATGGCGACCGGAAGGACCTCCGGGGCGACCTGAAGAGTGACCGAGAGCCGCTCGCCGAAGCGGGCCCGGACGAGGGCCAGATACTGGTCGATGGAGTGCAGTTCGTCGGCGAGGGTGGTGAAGTCGCCATGGCTGCGGAACGAGTAGCGGGTGAAGTCGGCGAATTCCAGTAGGAGTTCACGAGCGCGGCTGGGATCGGTGCGGACGAACGAGGCGATGGCGGCCAGCGAGTTGAAGATGAAGTGCGGGGAGATCTGGGCGCGCAGGGCTCTGATCTCGGCCTCGATCAGCCGGGTGCGGGAGCGGTCGAGCTCGGCCAGTTCCAGCTGTACGGAGACCCAGCGGGCGACCTCGCCGGCCGCCCTGGCCAGCACCGCCGACTCGCGCGGCGCGTAGGCGACGAGGGTGCCGAGCACCCGGTGGTCGACGGTCAGCGGGGCCGCCACGCCCCAGCGCAGCGGGCAGTCGAGATCGCGGCAGCCGCTGGCGAAGGCCGTACCGCGTCCGCTGGCGAGCAACTGCTCGACGTGGTCCATCACATGCTTGCCGTGGTGCTCGCCGAGACCGTCCCAGGCGAGCACCCGCTCCCGGTCGGTGAGGCAGAGCGCGTCGGTGCCGAGCAGGGAGCGCAGCCGGCGGGCCGCCTTGCGCGCGCTCTCTTCCGTGAGGCCGGCCCGCAGCGGAGGGGTGGCGAGTGAGGCGGTGTGCAGGGTCTCGAAGGTGGCGTGCTCCACGGGGGTGCCGACATCGCTGGTGCGCTCCGGGCCCGCGGTGCGCCGGCCGAGCAGAAAGCCGCCCGCGAGCAGCAGCGGACCGAGGACGATCAGTACGGCGAGGGCGGCTCCGCTCATCGCGCGCCCCCCGTACCGCCGCGGGCGCCCGGCATCAGGGCCTCCGGCAGATGGAAGCGGGTCATCGCGGCGTTGGTGCCGGGCGGTATCCGGCTCTGCGTGGCCAGGGAGACCAGGATCATCGCGAGAAAGCCGACCGGGACGGACCAGACGGCGGGCCAGGCGAGCAGCGCGTGCGGCCAGCCGGACCGTACCGCCCCGCTCACCGTGATCACCGTGGCCACGAACGTGAGACCGCCGCCGAGCAGCAGTCCGGCGATGGCACCGGGCGGGGTGAGCCGGCGCCACCAGATGCCCAGCACGAGCAGCGGGCAGAAGGAGGAGGCGGAGACCGCGAAGGCCATGCCGACGGAGTCGGCCACCGGCATCCTCCCGCTCACCAGCAGTGAGCCGCCGAGCGGTACGGCCATGGCGAGCGGGGTGGCCAGCCGGAAGTGCCGTACGCCACGCGACGGGAGGACATCCTGCGTGAGCACGCCCGCGACGGCCATGGTCAGTCCGGAGGCGGTGGAGAGGAACGCGGCGAAGGCACCGCCCGCGACGAGCGCGCCGAGCAGATCTCCGCCGAGTCCGCCGATCGCCCGTTCCGGCAGCAGCAGGACGGCGGCGTCGGCGTCCGTACCGTACGAGAGTTCGGGTACGTACAGCCTGCCCAGCGCGCCGTAGACCGGCGGCAGCAGATAGAACGCGCCGATCAGCGCCAGGACGACCACGGTGGTGCGCCGGGCGGCCCGGCCGTTGGGGCTGGTGTAGAAGCGGACGACGACATGGGGCAGGCCCATCGTCCCGAGGAAGGTCGCCACGATCAGTCCGTAGGTCGCGTACAGCGGATGGTCGCCGCGGCCGCCGACCGCGGCCGCCAGGCCGAGGTCCACGCGCGGCCGGCCGTCACCCTGCCAGGCGAGCAGCAGGAAGATCGCGGGGACGAGCAGCGCGGTCAGCTTCAGCCAGTACTGGAAAGCCTGGACGAAGGTGATGCTGCGCATGCCGCCCGCCGCCACGGCCACCACCACGACCAGCGCGACGAGCACCCCGCCGAACCAGTCGGGCGCCCCGGTGAGGGTCTTCAGGGTCAGCCCCGCGCCCTGGAGCTGGGGCACGAGATAGAGCCAGCCGGCCCCGACCACGAAGACGCTCACGAGCCGCCGCACCGCACGGGATTCGAGCCGTCCCTCGGCGAAGTCGGGGAGGGTGTACGCCCCCGAGCGGCGCAGCGGGGCGGCGACGAAGACCAGCAGCACCAGATAGCCGGCGGTGTAGCCGACGGGGTACCAGAGCATGTCCGGGCCGTGCAGCAGCACCAGTCCGGCGACGCCGAGGAAGGAGGCGGCGGAGAGGTACTCGCCGCTGATCGCGGCGGCGTTGAGCCCGGGCCTGACCGTACGGGAGGCGACGTAGAAGTCGGAGGTGGTCCGGGATATCCGCAGCCCGAAGGCGCCGACGAGCACGGTGGCGAAGACGACGAGGGTGACGGCCGTGACCGTATAGCTCTGGCTCACGGAACGGGCCGGCCTTCCACGAGCCGGGCGAAGTCGCGCTCGTTGCGCTCCGCGCGCCGTACGTACCACCAGGCGAGAAGCGTCAGCAGCGGATAGGCGGCGAAGCCGAGCACCACCCAGACGGCTGTCGCGTCGCGCAGGGTGGCGAAGGCCAGCGGCAGGGTGCCGACGACCAGCGCGAGGCCGCCGAACGCGGTGAGACCCGCCCGGAGTTGACTGCGCATCAGGGAGCGGACATAGGCGTCGCCGAGGGCGGTCTGTTCGTCGATCTCCGCCTGGGCGCGGAAGCGGGGCAGGGGCCGTACGCGGCGCGGTTCGCCGGTGACGACCTCGCGCCGTGGCGCCGGCTGCCGGGCGGCGCTCGCCCGGGGCGCGGGCTGCCGTGAGCCGGACTCCCCGGTCATGGTGCCTCCTCGCCGTCGGGCCGGCGCCGTCCCGCCCGGTGCCCGCGCCGGAGTGTACGCAGCCGGGCTGTCCGGCGGGAAGGGCCTGGTCAGCGCCCGGTCTGCCGCATCAGCAGATCCCGCAGCGCGCGGGCGTGACGCCGGCTCACGGCCAGCTCGGCGTCACCGACGCGCACGCTCATCGCGCCCGCGTCCAGCCGCAGTTCGTCGATCCGGGCCAGGGCGACGAGATGGCGGCGGTGGATACGGACGAATCCGCGGGCCCGCCAGCGCTCCTCCAGGGTGGTGAGGGGGATCCGTACCAGATGGCTCGCGGTGTCGGTGTGCAGCCTGGCGTAGTCGCCCTGCGCCTCGGCATAGGCGATGTCGTCGACGGCGACGAAGCGGATCACTCCGCCCAGCTCGACGGGTATCTGGTCGGCGGCGGTGTCGAGCACGGCGGGCCGCTCCCCCACCAGTTCGGCGACCCGGCGGACGGCTTCGGCGAGCCGCTCCCTGCGGACCGGTTTGAGCACATAGTCGACGGCCTTCAGATCGAAGGCCTGCACGGCGAAGCCCTCGTGCGCGGTGACGAAGACGATCAGCGGGGGCTCGGCGAAGCCGGCGAGCAGCTTGGCGACGTCGAGGCCGGTCAGCCCGGCCATATGGATGTCGAGGAAGACCACATCGATGGCCGCGGAGTCGTCAGGACCCGCGTCGAGCGCGGCGCCGATGCGGCGCAGGGCCTCGGTCGCGCTCGTGGCACCCTCGGCTCCGCGGACCCGCGGGTCGGCCCGGAGCAGATAGAGCAGTTCTTCGAGGGCTGGTTCTTCGTCGTCCACGGCCAGTACGCGCAGCATGACGCCGGAGTGTAGGCGGTGTCTCCCGGATCGTGCCCGGATCGTGCCCGGCTCGGGTGCGGCTCGGGTGCGGCTCGGGTGCGGCTCGGGTGCGGCTCGGGTGCGGCTCGGGTGCGGCTCGGGTGCGGCTCGGGTGCGGCTCGGGTGCGGCTTGAGTGATTCGGCGCTCCGCCGCGTACCAGACACCATGCGGACCTTGGACCTCCATCGCGATGCCGGCGCCTACGCACTGGGCGTACTCGACGCCACGGACGCCTTCCGCTTCGAGGAGCACCTCATGGACTGCCCGCGGTGCGCGCTACTGCTGGCGGAGTTCGGCGGGGTGCGGGCGCAGCTCGACGAGTACGCGCGGCGGACCCCCGCCGAGGTGGCGCCGTTCGCGGCGACGAGCCCGGAGCTGCTGGCCGGGATGCTCGACCGCAGGTCGGCCTGGCGGCGCGGGAGCCGCAGGCGGCGGCTCGCGCTGGTGGCCGCGGTGGCGGTGCTCGTGGTGGGCGGTCCGCTCGCCGTCCTCGGCGCGGCTCCCGGGCCGGGGCCAGGACCGGGGGCCGGGGTGACCGCGCGCTGGACCGCGTCGGACCGGGCGACGGGGACGGCTGCCGTCGTGACGGCCGCGGAGAAGGCCTGGGGGACGGATGTCGGCCTGGAGCTGATCCGTCCCGGCGCCTCCGGGGTGTGCGCGCTGATCGCGGTGGGCCGGGACGGCTCGCGCGAGACCGTGACGACCTGGGCGGCGCGCGCCGGGGACGGTTCGCCGCTGGTCACCCGTGGCGGGGCGGCGCTGCGTCCCGACCAGATCGACCACTTCGAGGTACGGGCAGCCGACGGCCGCCGGCTGGTGACGATCGGCGACTGACCGGCGGCGACTGACCGGCGCGTCCCCGGCCGGGGACGCGCCGCTACTTGAGCAGTCGGGACATCCTGCGGTCGGCGAGCGGTTTGCCACCCGTCTGGCAGGTGGGGCAGTACTGGAGCGAGGAGTCGCTGAACGAGACCTCCCGGATGGTGTCACCGCAGACCGGGCAGGCCTCCCCGGTGCGGCCGTGCACCCGCAGCCCGCTCTTCTTCTCCGCCTTGAGCCGCCCGGCGGCCACCCCGCGCGAGCGCTCGACGGCCTCGTGCAGCGTGGAGCGCATCGCCTCGTAGAGGACCGTGATCTCGTCCTCGGAGAGGTTCTTCACCGGCTTGAACGGCGACATCTTCGCGGCGTGCAGGATCTCGTCGCTGTACGCGTTGCCGATCCCCGCGATCAGCCGCTGGTCCCGCAGGGCGCCCTTGATCTGCCGCCGTTCGCCGGCGAGCAGCCGGGCGAGCGCGGCGCGGTCGAAGGCGGCGTCGAGCGGATCGGGGCCGAGCCGCTCGATGCCGGGGACGTCCGCCGGGTCGCGTACGAGATGGACGGCGAGCCGCTTGGTGGTGCCCGCCTCGGTCAGATCGAACCCGTCGCCCTCGGCGAGGACGACCCGCAGGGCGAGCGGTCCCTTGCCGGGGCGCGGCGGCGCGTCGGGGAACGAGTCCTTCCAGCGGAGCCAGCCCGCGCGGGCGAGATGGATGGCGAGGTGCAGCCCGGCCTCGCCCGCGACGATGTCGAGATACTTGCCGTGCCGGCCGATGCCGGTGACGGTCGCGCCCTCCAGCGCGGAGAGCGGCGGATCGTAGGTCTTGAGGGCATTGACCGTCAGGGGCAGGACGCGGACGATCTTCTTGCCCACCAGCTGGCCGTCGAGGAACTCGCGCAGCGCTTCGACTTCGGGTACTTCCGGCATGCGTCCAGCGTGCCGCAGGCCCCGTACCGCCGCCCGGTGAACCGGTGCGCCGGATGAGGCATCCGCGGCCGCCGTGGCTACGAATCATCTCGGAGAGAGGTGTCACTGTGACGTGCCGTACGCCTCACCCCCGAACCCCGTCGGAAGGAAGCCCCCACGTGCCCGTACGTGACCGCCGAGCCGCCGTCCAGCCCGCCCTGGTCCTCGACAGGACCGCCGCGCGGCCACGCGCCGCCGTCCTGCTGCTGCACGGCGGACGCTCGGAGGGCGAGGCGCCGCCTGGCCGGCTCAATCTGCCGGGCGCGCGGATGTGGCCGTTCACCCGGGCGGTGCTCCGGGCCACCGAAGGGCAGGACGTGGTGGTGGGCCGGGCTCGCTACCGGCGCCGGGGCTGGAACGGCAGCCGCGCCGACGCGGCCCGCGACGCGCGCCGGGCGCTCGACGAGCTGGAACAGCTGGCCGGAGCCGTCCCCGTCGTCCTCGTCGGACACTCGATGGGCGGCCGCGCCGCCCTGGCCGTGGCCGGACACGGCCTGGTCAGCGGGGTGGTGGGGCTCGCCCCCTGGTGCCCGAGGGGCGAGCCGGTCGACCAGCTGGCCGGCCGTCGTGTGGTGCTCCTGCACGGCGACCGTGACCGGGTGACGGACCCGCACGGCAGTACCGATCTTGCCGCCCGCGCCCGTGAGGCAGGCGCCGAGGCCTGTGCCGTACTGCTGTCCGGCGGCGATCACGCGATGCTGCGCCGGGCCGGCACCTGGCACTCACTGGCCACCGGCTCGGTCACCGCCATGCTGGGCATGGACCCGTATCCCGGCGTGGTGGGGCAGGCTTTCCTGGCGGGTGGGGACCAGGGGAAGAGCCCGGTTCACAAGGCGTAGACGCGCCGCGCGGTGGTGCCGAAGACCGCGTCGCGTTCGTCGCCGCTCAGTTCGTCGGTCACGGTACGGGCGGCGTCGAGCACCTCCCCGTAGGTGGCGGCCAGCCGGCACACCGGCCAGTCGGAGCCGAACATCAGCCGCTCGGGCCCGAAGGCGTCGAGCACGACGCCGGCGTACGGACGCAGCCCGTTGGCCGTCCAGGAGTCCCAGGCGGCCTCGGTGACCATCCCGGAGAGTTTGCACACGGTGTTGGGGCGGGCGGCCAGGGTCCTGACCTGGCCGGCCCAGGGCTCCATCCCGCCCGTGGCGATCGGCGGCTTGCCCAGATGGTCGAGGACGAAGGTCAGCTCCGGCAGCAGCTCCGCCGCCCTGGCCGCGGCGGGCAGCTGGTGGGGCAGGACGACGAGGTCGTACGGGAGTCCCGCCGCGGCGACGGCGGCGAGACCGCGCCGTACCTCCGGACGCAGCAGCCACTCCGGATCTGCCTCGCCCTGCACCTGGTGGCGGATCCCCACGAGCTTCTCGCCGCCGGGCAGTGCGCGCAGCGCGGCGAGCGTCTCCGCGATCCCGGGTGCGGTGAGATCGGTCCAGCCGACGACGCCCGCGACGAGATCGCTGCCGGCGGCGGCCGCCAGGAATTCGGGGGTCTCCTCGGCGACGCCGATGGTCTGGACGAGAACGGTCGCCGCCACGCCGGCGGCCCGCGCTTCCGGCTCCAGATCGTCGAGGGTGAAGTTCCGGCGGATGGGCGCCATCGCGGAACCGGTGATCCAGTCCTGGTCACGCACGGACAGGTCCCAGAGGTGGTGGTGGGCGTCGACGACGGTCGGCGGTGCGCTCGGCTGTCGCATCAGGCGTCAGAGCTCCCAGACGACGGGCAGTCCGGCGTCCGCGCCGCCCGCGGAGTAGTCGTGCACGACATCGAGCAGCTCCGCCATCCGCGCCTGCCAGCCGAGGTTGACCGGGAGCTGGTCCAGTTCGGCGAGCAGGCGGCCGTAGTCCTCGCACTCCAGCAGATGGAAGAGGTCGGTGCCGCTGCGCCAGATCGTCCAGGAGGTGGCGCCCGCCGCGCGGATCGCGGCGGTGAGTTCGGCGGGCACCTCGCGGTGCGCGGCCTCGTACTCCTCGACGCGGTCGGCGCGGACCGTGGTGCGCAGGGCGACTCTCATGACAGGGCTCCGTCCTCGCTCAGCAGTCCTTCGGCGCGCAGCTCGGCCCAGAGGTCCTCGGGGACGGTACGCCCGGCCAGTTCGGCCGCGTCCTGTACCTCCGCCGCGGATCTGGTGCCGACCAGCACACTGGCGACGGCCGGGTGACGCAGCGGATAGTGCAGGGCCGCGGCGCGCAGGGGGATGTCATGGCGCCGGGTGACGGCGTCCATGCGCAGGGCCCGGTCGAGCAGGGCGGGCGGCGCGGCGGCGTAGTCGTACATCGCGCCGGGGCGCGGGTCGGCGAGCAGCCCGGAGTTGAAGACCCCGCCGACGACGACGCTCTTGCCGCGCGCGGCGGCCTCGGGCAGCAGGTCGGTGAGGGCCGACTGGTCGAGGAGGGTGAAGCGGCCCGCGCACAGGACGACATCGACGTCGGTGTCCCGGAGAAAGCGGGTGAGCATCGCGGTCTGGTTCATCCCGGCGCCGATCGCGCCGACGACGCCTTCGGCGCGCAGCCGCTCCAGGGCCGGATAGCCCTGCTGGAAGGCTTCTTCCGCGTGGCCGTCCGGATCGTGCAGATAGGCGATGTCGATCCGGTCGAGGCCGAGCCGCCCGAGGCTGTCCTCGATACTGCGGCGCACCCCGTCCGCGCTGAAGTCCCAGACGCGGCGGTGCGTGGCCGGTACGGCGAAGCCGTTGGCCAGGTCGTCCCCGGCGGGACCGCCGGGTACGGGTTCGAGCAGCCTGCCCACTTTGGTGGAGAGGGAGTACGTGCTCCGCTCCCTGCCGCGCAGCGCCTCGCCTAGCCGCCGCTCGGAGAGCCCGAGGCCGTAGTGCGGTGCGGTGTCGAAGTACCGGATGCCCGCGTCCCAGGCGGCGTCGACCGCGGCCGCGGCCTGCTCGGGTCCGACCGGGGTGTACAGATTGCCGATTCCGGCCGCCCCGAAGGACAGTCCGGTCACGCTGACCGCACTGTGTCCGAGCGTGGTGTGCCGCATACCGCTGCCGCCTCCCGAGGTCATCCGTCGCCGAAAGTCGCGGCGCCGATCACGACGAATATTCATCGGATGACTGGGTGCCGTCAACACCTCTGAGGCAGCTCTCTGTGGTTCATTCGCGAAGAGCTGTCCGATCTATCGGCTGACCCGCCGCCATTGACCCGCAGCTATCCGATGACCCGCAGCAGCTCCTCCAGTTCGTCGGTCATGCCGCGCGCCAGCTGTTCGAGGTCGGGGACTGCCTTGCCGTCGGCGACGAGCCCCACATGCACCCGGCCGCCGTACGTGGACAGCGCCACGGCCAGGGACTGTCCGCGCGCCAGCGGCGCCATCGGATACACCTCGCGCAGCGGGCAGCCGCCCAGCGAGAGCCTCGAGCGCGGCAGCGGCACGCTCGTCACGAGGATGTCGAAGAGCATCCTGGCCGCGTTGCCGGCCAGCGGCGCCCCGAGCCGGTGGGCGAGCGCCGGCAGCTGGTCCGCGAGCAGGGCGACCGCGCCGGCGCCGCGCCAGGGGCCGTCCGACTTGTTGCGGTCCATGCCCTCGCGGACGGCGGCGAGCCGGGCCCGGGGGTCGGCCTCGGCGACCGGCAGCGCGAGCAGATAGGCGGAGAGCTTGTTGCCGGAACCGGGCTGACTGCCGGGCCGGCGGCGGGAGACCGGCACCAGGGCGCGTGGCGGGACGGCAGGCAGCCGCTCACCCCGTTCGAGCATCCACCGCCGCAGCGCGCCGGCCACCGTGGCGAGCAGGACGTCGTTGGCCGTACCGCCCGTGGCCCGGCGGATCCGCTGGACGTCCTCCAGATCGAGCGTGGCGGTCGCGAGGCGCCGTGTCCCGCTGGATCCGGCGGTGAGGGCGGGCGTCCCGCGCGGGTCGAGCCGGCTGGCCCGGACGACCGAGGCACCGATGCCGACCGCCCGGCCCAGTTCCTCGATCCGGCCCCTGGCCAGGCCGGCCACCTGCCAGGGGCCCGGCAGCCAGGACCTGGGCGCCACCGGACGCACTTTGCGGACCCCGGCCGACCGCGCGTCGGCGATCTGGTCGAAGATGCCCGCGCCGATGGCGACGGCGCGCATTCCGTCCGCCAGGGCGTGGTGCAGTTTCACCAGGACGGCGAAGGGCCGGCCGCCCTCCTCGGCCCCCCGGCCTCCCCCGGCTCCCGCCGCGGCCGGGCCCGGCGTCAGGACGTACATCTCCCAGGGCGGGAGGCCGCGTTCCAGCGGGCGTTCCATCAGCTCCCCCGCCAGCCGCGCGGCCTCCGCCGCGAAGTCCCCCTCGGGCAGCGGCAGCCGCCGCACATGCCGGCGTACGTCGAAGCCCTTGTCCACCGCCCACGCGGCGCCGCCGACGGGCAGCAGGACGTCCCGTACCCGCATCCGCAGCCGGGGAACGGCGGCGGCGCGCGCCGCGAGCAGCTCCAGCACACCGGCGCCGCCCGACGTGCCCGCCGCGGCGGTGAAGACGGCGAGCGCGCCGAGGTGCATGGGATGGTCCGCGGTTTCGAGATGCCAGAAAGCCAGATCGAGAGGTGCCAGCAGCTCGGTGGTCAAGGAAACCCCAGATCCTAGAGGGCGAGGTACTACAACAGATACAGCCGGATACAGCCAATCGCCTGCGGTCGATTACGTTCAAGTACGATCACGCTACGTACAGTTAACGACGGATGCGGTTCAATGTGACGGCCGGGCGGGGACGATGAACTCGCACCACACGCACTTGCCGCTGCCGCGCGACTCCACCCCCCACTCGTCCGCCAGCTCGTCCACGAGCAGCAGTCCACGCCCCGAAACCCCCGATTCCCCGGGGTCGCGACGGTGCGGCAGGGCACTGGACCGGTCCTCGACCTCGACCCGCAGCCGCCGCTCCAGCGACCCGGACAGCGCACGTACGGTCACGATCGCTCCGTTTCCGGTGTGCATCAGCGCATTGGTGATCAGTTCGTCGGCGGCCAGCTCGATCTCGTCCGAACGTTCCCTGGCCCCCCAGGCGGCTACCGCCGCCCGGATCATGTGCCGCGCGGTGCTCAGCGCCCCGGGGTCGCCCTGGCCGACCCGCTGCTGGAGCCGGCCGCCGTCCTGCGGGGCGCGCGCGCCGCCGCGGCGCAGCAGCAGTACGGCGACGTCGTCCTCGCCGCCCCGCTCGTCCACCACCTCACAGAGCCGGTCGGCCAGCAGCTGGAGATCGCGCGGACCGTCCCGTACCAGCGCGGCCAGCAGCCGCATCCCTTCGTCCAGATCGGTGCCCGGCTGCTCCACCAGCCCGTCCGTGCAGAGCAGCAGGGTCTCGCCCGGCTCCAGCTCGGCGGTCTCCACCGGGTAGTCGAGCCGTCTGAAGGCCGCGGAGAGACCGAGCGGCATCCCGCCGGGCACCGGCAGCCTGCGGCAGTCGCCGTCGACGTCCCTGATCAGCGGATCGACATGACCGGCGCGGACCAGCTGGACCACCCCCGTCGACAGATCGGCCTCCGCGTAGGTGCAGGTCGCGAAGCGGTCGGTGTCCAGCTGATGGAGGAAGACCGAGGCCCGCGCCATCACCGTGGCCGGCGCGTGCCCCTCGGCCGCGTACGCCCGCAGCACGATGCGCAGCTGTCCCATCACGGCGGCGGCGTGGGTGTCATGGCCCTGTACGTCTCCGATGACCGCCCCGACCCGGCCGCCGGGCAGCGGGATGATGTCGTACCAGTCGCCGCCGATGTCCCGGCCGAGCCGGGCGGAGCGGTAGCGGACCGCGATCTCGGCGCCGGGCACGGCGGGGATCCGGCGCGGCAGCATCGCCTGCTGGAGCCCTTCCGCCAGATCGTGCTCCTGCTCGAAGAGCACGGCGCGCTGGAGGCTCTGGGCGATGCTGCTGCCGAGGGCGACCAGCAGATTGCGGTCCTCCGCGGTGAATCCGTACTTGTCGCGGTAGAGCAGCCCGAGCGCTCCGATGGGACGTGACTGCGCGATCAGCGGGAGATAGGCGGCGGCCGTGATGCCGAGCCCGCTGATGTGCGGCCACAGCAGCGGGTAGGAGAACGCGAACTCCCCGGCGGACTCGATGAAGCGGGGGGTGAGCGTCCGCAGCACCTCGCTCATCGGGTATCCCTCGTCGACGCGCGTGATGCGCGTCCCCGGCACGAAGGAGCCCTCGGGCCCCTCGGCGACCAGATGGATGCGCCCGGAGTCCAGCAGGCCCATGACCAGGCTGGTCGCACCGAGGTCCGCGAGACCGTGGGACTCCTTCAGCACGTCGATGACGTCCTGGACGGTCCTGGCATGGGCGAGCGCGGCGGTGGTGCCCTCGACGAGGCTCGTCCGCACCCGGCGTACCGCGTCCAGTTCGAGACGCGCGACGGAGTCGGCGAGCTCCTGGGTGGCGTCGCGGACGATGCCGATGACGCGGTGGGGCCTGCCGTCGGCGTCGCGGCGGATAGTGCCCTGGGTATGGATCCAGCACAGGGTGCCGTTCCGCCGCCGGATCCGGAGGTACGCGCCGTAGTTGGCGCTGCCGTCCCTGAGCGCCGCCGACACCACATCGTCCAGCCGGCGGCCCTCGCCCTGCGGGAGCCGGCTTGTGAGCGTCTCCGGCCGGCCGTCGTACTCGTCGGGGCGGAGGTCGAACACGTCGAGGGCGGGGCTGTCCAGATGCAGCAGCCCGCTGTCGAGGTCCCAGTCGAAGGTGCCCATCCGGTTGAGGGAGAGGGTGAGGTCCGAATGGGCCGGCCAGTCGTCGGGAAGCGACAGGGGCCCCGCTGCTGCCCGTTCAGCCATGAGGATACTTTGTCATTATTTGCCGGATTCTTCGAGCTGTCCCGTCAGCCCTGAGACATGCCGTCAGCCCTGAAACGCGTCGGGGCCGAGCAGTACGTCGCCGGGCTCACCGCCGTCGGGCACCGCGGGAAGTGGCTCGCTTCCGGATGCCTCGCCGGACACGTCGCCGGGCGCCTCGCCGGACACGTCGTCGGGCCCGAACAGTGAGTCCGCCGGAAGGGGGCAGTCGGGCGGGACGGAGAGACTTCCACTCCGGCCGTCCCCGGAATCCGAGGTGCTCGACGGGCAGTCCGCCGGCACGTCGGGAGCCGGTTCCTGACCGGCCCCCGAACCCGCGTCCACGTCCGGGCCCGGCCCCGGCGCCGTCTTCGTCCCGCTCGGGGAAGAGGGGCCGGATCCGGTGGAGGAGCCGTCAGAAAGGGCCTGGACCGCCGGCTTCACGATGCCCGGATCGGTGATGTCGGCGCCGGGGTCGTACGACGGCGGAGTCTCGGGACTCCTGTCCTCGCCGCCGTCGGTTCCGACGCTCCGCTCGATCCAGGTCTTACCGGCCGCGTCGGCGATGATCAGGCTGTTGACGACCTCCGGGGCGCGGTTGACGACGACGACCCGGTCGGGCCGGTAGTCCGGCCACGGCTGCCCCCGGTGCGTCACGGAGCCCTGCGCGACCACCGGCGGACGCAGCGGGTTGCCGCCCGCGCAGCGCACCCTCGGCACCCCGTAGTGGTCCACCATCACGGCGGTGCCCGTCTGGAGCACGGACTGTAGGGAGGCGGCGGATCCGCTGCGGAAGGCGTGGCTCGTCACCCGGATGTCGGCCCGCAGGACCACCGGAGTGAGCCCGCGCAGGAAGTCGGGGACGGACGTTTCGCTGATACCTGCCCCCTGGGCGAAGGCGCGCGCCTTGGTCCTGCCCTCGGTCAGGAGACGGACCTGCCGCTCCACGTCACAGCTGGGGGCGGACCTGATGCCGCCGTAGAGTCCGGGCGTGGAGCCCGGAAGGACACGCGCCGTCCGCACCGGAGCGCGCTGGCCGGCCTGGCCCGTCCGGCCGTCCGGCGTCGAAGGCCGGGCCGAGGGCACGGCCTTGGGGGGCGCGGCGGCGGTCGACGGGGTGAACGGATCGGCGCCCTGGGCCGCGACCGGCTGGAGGAAGAGATCCTTGGCGCTCGGCACGTCCTCGCCGTCCCCGCCGCAGCCGGCCGTGATCAGAGCGCCTGCGGAGAGCGCGGCGAGCGCGATATACCGACGACGGATGGGTGAACGCACCAGAATCTCCTGCCTCTTCCTCCAGATATGTCCTTCTATGTCTGCCGGATCCGACCGGGCCCCGCAAGCGGGAGCGGGGCGGAAGAGCCGGGGACTTGAACGCGTTCACTCGACGCCCTACGCTGATCCAGCGGCTTGAACACGTTCAAGTACGGGCGGTGGTGCGGATGTCCATGCTGGTCAGCCCGATCGTGACCCTCGGCAGGCGGATCGTCGGGCCCGCGGGCCCGCACCCGTGGAAACCGCCGGGCACCGCCGCCACTGCCGGTCTGCGCGCACTACGCCGCCGGTGGCGGGCGCACAGGTCCGGTTCGGCCGACCGCCCGGCGACGACTCAAGGAGAGAACGCCGTATGAAGCCCCGCCCCGCGCGCAGCACCCCCGTCAGCGGCTTCACCTACCCGGAGGTCGGCGCAACGCGGCTCGGCCCGCTCCCCGAGGGCTATCACCATCTCCACCACCGGACCAGGATCGGCCGGGGCCGCCCGGTCTTCGACGCGGCGGGCGCCGCGGTGACCACCTTCCGTCTGCACCGCCGCGCGGGCACGCGCGTACGGGCCGGATCGCCCCGGGCGGAGCCGGGCACCGCTGTCGAGGTCGCCCTCGGCGTGGGCCCGCTGCGGGTGAGCGCGCCGTGCGAGGTGGTGTGGACGGCGTACGAGAGAGAGCGCACCGGCTTCGCGTACGGGACGCTGGCCGGGCACCCGGAGCGCGGCGAGGAGTCCTTCGTCGTCGAGCTGCGCGAGGACGGCTCGGTGTGGTTCACCGTCATGGCCTTCAGCCGGCCGGCCCGTTGGTACTCCAGGCTCGCGGGCCCGCTGGTGCCGGTGTTCCAGGGCTGGTACGCACGGTGGCTGGGACACACCCTGCGCCGGATCACGGCCGCGGCCTGAGACCCGAGGGGCGGACCGGGGGTGTCCCGTACCCCGGCACACGCGGGGTACGGGACGCCGGGCGCTCTGTCAGTCGACACCGGGCAGGATGTGCGGCTCCAGGAGATCGTCCTCGTAGCCGGCCAGCCGGATCGGGGCGGACCTGGCCCACACTTCGAGGTTCCCGAGCTTCTTCTCGGGCCTGCGGGCCCGCTCGACCGGTTCATGCGGCCGCTTGTCATGCTTCGTGAGATCTGGTGTCACCGCGCACTCCTCTGTGTCGCGCAACTCTGGGACAGGGCAGTTCCGTCGCGGTGGCGTCGTTACTCGGACGGGACCGCGGCCGTGGTAGTGCCTGTCCCCGCACGGCCGTGGGGATGGTGTGTCCCCTGGTTGGCCGTCCGTGCGCACCACAGTAACCAGATGAGCATCTACCCGCTCTATAGGCTCGCGTTCGGGTGATCTTTCAGGCCAGTCGGCCGCTACCAGTTGGCGGGCGCGTAGTCCTTGAGGAAGCAGCCGTAGAGGTCCTCGCCGCCCTCGCCGCGCACGATCGGGTCGTACACCCGGGCCGCGCCGTCGATCAGGTCGAGCGGGGCGTGGAAGCCCTCGTCGGCGAGGCGCATCTTGTCCGGATGCGGGCGCTCGTCGGTGATCCAGCCGGTGTCGACGGCGGTCATCAGGATGCCGTCGGACTCGAACATCTCCTGGGCGCTGGTGCGGGTGAGCATGTTCAGCGCGGCCTTGGCCATGTTCGTGTGCGGATGTCCCGCGCCCTTGTAGCCACGGCTGAAGACGCCCTCCATCGCGGAGACGTTCACCACGTAGGCGCGCTGGGCCGCGGCGGCGGCCATCGCCGGGCGCAGTCGGCTGATCAGGATGAACGGCGCGGTGGAGTTGCACAGTTGCACTTCGAGCAGCTCGACCGGGTCGACCTCGGAGACCGTCTGGACCCAGCTGTTGGAGTCGTGCAGATCGGGCACGAGACCGCCGGCGTCGATCGCCGTGCCCGCCTCGATCCTGGCGAGCGTGGCCGAGCCGCCGATCAGCGCGAGGCCGGTGACGTCCGAGGCGCTGAGGGCCTCGGCGCCGACGGCGGGCAGAACGGCCTGGGCACCACTGCCGAAGGCTCCGATGACCTGCGAGGAGGGGAGCTCACCGGCGGGCAGCGGCGCGGACTCGGCGGCAAGGAGTTCGCTGTACGCCTGCGGGGAACGGCGTACCGTCTGCGCGGCGTTGTTGATCAGGATGTCCAGCGGGCCCTCGGCGGCGACGGAGTCGGCGAGCGCGACGACCTGCGCCGGATCCCGCAGATCGATCCCGACGATCTTGAGCCGGTGGATCCAGTCGTCGCTGTCCGGCATCGCCTTGAAGCGGCGGACGGCGTCACCGGGGAAGCGGGTGGTGATGGTGGTGTGCGCGCCGTCGCGCAGCAGCCGCAGCGCGATGTACATACCGATCTTGGCGCGGCCGCCGGTGAGCAGCGCGCGCCGGCCCGTGAGGTCCGTACGGGCGTCACGGCGGGCCCGGTTCTCGGCGGCGCACTCCTGGCAGAGCTGGTGGTAGAAGGCGTCGACCTCGGTGTAGCGGGCCTTGCAGATGTAGCAGGAGCGGGGGCGCTGGAGTATGCCCGCGATCTCGCCGCTGACCGAGGAGGAGGGCAGCAGGCCCTGCGTCTCGTCGTCGATGCGCTCGGCCGAGCCGGTGGCGGTGGCCTCCGTGACGGCCTTGTCGTGGGCGGTCTTGGCGGCCCTGCGCTCCTGGCGGCGGCGCTGCTTCACGGTCCGGTAGATCCCCGCGGTGGCCCGCCGGACCGCGATGGCGTCGGGGTGGTCGACGTCCAGCTTGTCGAGTTCGTCGAGCACGCTCAGGCAGACGGCCATGCGCTCGGGATCGACGCCGGGACCGTACGCCGGGCCGCCGTCGTACGCGGGGCTCTCGCCGTACGCCGGGCTGTCCTCTGTCACCGTCATCGCTGTTGCCGTTCCTCGATCACTCGTACGCCGGAGTCCGGGATGGGGGCCTTTGTTGGCTATTGCGGTCATCCCCGCAGGTCAGGAGCATACCGACGCGCCGGGAGTCAACAAAATGCCAATATCTTATCCGGTCCCCGCACGTCGGCGCTCCACAGCGGGGAGACGCGCCCCGAGGAACGCGATCGGACGGCGCAGCCGGAACCCCAGCGACTCGTAGAGCCTGATGGCGTTCGTGTTGTCCGCCGCGGCGTGCAGGAAAGCCGTGTCGCCGCGCTCGTGGATGCCATCGGCGACGGCCAGGATGAGCCGTGCCGCCAGGCCCTGGCCGCGGAATTCGGGGGCGGTGCAGACGGCGCTGATCTCGGTCCAGCCCGGCGGCCTCATCCGCTCCCCGGCCATGGCCACCAGCGCGCCGTCGCGGCGGATGCCCAGATACGTACCGAGTTCGATGGTGCGTGACATGAACGGGCCCGGCTTGGTGCGTTCGACCAGGTCGAGGATCTCCGGCACATCGGCGGGGCCGAGGCGTACGGCCTCCTCGTCCGGCGCCGGCACCAGCCCGTCGGCCACCAGCTGGACGCCGTCGGCGCGGAAGGTGATCTCCCAGCCGGCGGGCGGCGGCACGTGGTATCCGGCGAGCGCGAAGGATCCGCCGGGCCCGGCGAGCGCGGCGACATCGGCCCAGTCGGCTTCGTCCGGCTCGTCGGGCAGGACGAGCCAGGGCGAGATCTCGGGCGGATAGCGCAGCAGCCGGCCGTGCCGCTCGGCGAAGTGGGCGTGCGGGCCGGTCAGCGCGGAACGCGCGGGGTTGTCCAGCCGCGCGTCCCGCGGATCAGCGTCCCGCCGCTGCCCGTCCTGCCCGTCCTGTCCGTGCGGACCCCGGCACGGCGCGGCGCATTGCTGGGTGCTCACGCACCGACCTCGATCACGATCTTTCCCCGGGCATGTCCTTGCTCCACCGCGCGCAGCGCCTCGTCCGCACGCTCCAGCGGGAACGTACGCGTCACATACGGCCGCAGCGCGCCGCTCACGACGAGCTTCGCGACCTCGTCGAGGACCGCGGCCGTCCTGAGCCGTACGACCGCCGCGCCGCCCAGCCGTGGCACGGTCCCCTTGTCCGCCGCGCTGATCAGTTTCGTACGGTCCGCGAGCAGGGTGGCCGCGGCTTCGAGATCGGCGCCGCCCACCAGGTCGAGGACCGCGTCGACGCCGTCGGGCGCCGCGGCCCGTATCCGCTCCGCGAGATCCGGACCCGGCGGTACGTGGACCACGCCCAGGGACTCGACGAACTCCTTCTTGCCCGCGCTCGCCGTGCCGACGACCCGGATGCCGAGGGCGCGGGCGATCTGCGCCGCGGCCACTCCCACGCCTCCGCCGACTCCGATGATCAGGAGGGTGGCACCGGGCGGCAGGGCCACCTGGTTCACGGCGTCGTACGCGGTCGCCGCCGCGACCGGCAGTGCGGCCGCGTCCGTGAACGACACGGCGTCCGGCTTGTGCGCGGTGACCTCCACCGGCAGCAGGGTGTACTCCGCGTATCCGCCGGTGAGGGTGGAGCCGAACACCGCGTCACCGACGGCGAAGCCCTCGACACCCGCGCCGATCTCCTCGACCACGCCCGCGGCCTCGCTGCCGAGCACGGCGGGCAGCTCCGTGGGCGCGGAACCCGGCCGGCTGTAGCCGTTGCGCAGCTTCCAGTCGACGGGGTTGACGCCCGCGGCGCGGACGGCCACCAGCAACTGGCCGGGGCCGGGGCTGGGCGGCGGCAGGTCGATGAAGGTCTCCGCTTCCGGACCGCCGTGCTCGGTGAAGACATACGCCTTGGCCATGGGACTCTCGTTCTTTCGGCGACTCTGTCGGGCCGCGAGCCGGGTGCGCGGTTAATGCGCGGCGCCTCGCCGGCCACGAGTGTAAAAGAGTGGCCGACGGTCCGAAATTCCCGGGGGCCCGCGCTCAGGCCACCACCTGGCCCTTGCCGAGCGCGATGATCCCGTTCTTGGAGACGGTGTACAGCTCCTGGTCCCGGCCGGGGTTGACGCCTATCGTCGCGCCCGGCGGCACGTCCACGTTCTTGTCGAGGATCGCGCCGCGCACCACCGCCCCACGCCCCACCCGTACGTTGTCGTGCAGCACGGAACCCTGCACCACCGCGCCCTCCTCGATCACCACGCCCGGGGAGAGGACGGAGCGGGTGACCTGGCCGCGGATCACACAACCGGGGCCGACGATCGACTCGCTCGCGATCCCGCCCGCCACGAAGCGCGCGGGCGGCAGCTGCCCGGAGTGGGTGTAGATGGGCCAGCGGCGGTTGTCGAGGTTGAACACCGGATGGTGCGAGATCAGATCCATATGGGCGTCGTAGTACGAGTCGAGCGTGCCCACATCGCGCCAGTAGCCGTGCTCGCGGGGCGTCTCGCCCGGCACATGGTTGTCCTGGAAGTCGTAGACCTGAGCCATCCCGCGCTCGGTGAGCATCGGCAGGATGGAACCGCCCATGTCGTGCACCGAGTTCGCGTCCTCGGCGTCCTGGTGCAACGCGTCGACCAGGACCTTCGTGGTGAACAGGTAGTTGCCCATCGAGGCGAAGACATGCCCGGGGTCGCCGGGCAGTCCCGGCGGATCGGCCGGCTTCTCCAGGAATCCTTCGACCTGGACGCCGTCCGCGGCGGGGGTGATGATCCCGAACGAGGACGCTTCGGCGCGCGGCACTCTGATGCCGGCGACGGTGACCCCCGCGCCGTTGTCGATGTGCTGCGTGAGCATCTGGCGCGGATCCATCCGGTACACATGGTCGGCGCCGAACACCGCGATGTAGTCCGGCTGTTCGTCATGGACCAGGTTGAGGGACTGGAGGATCGCGTCCGCGCTGCCCAGATACCAGCGCGGCCCCAGCCGCTGCTGGGCCGGGACGGGCGTGACGTAGTTCCCGAGGAGGCTGGACATCCGCCAGGTGGTGCTGACATGGCGGTCCAGCGAGTGCGACTTGTACTGCGTCAGCACGCAGATGCGCAGGATGTCGCCGTTCACCAGATTCGACAGGACGAAGTCGACGAGGCGGTAGGAACCGCCGAACGTCACAGCCGGTTTGGCCCGGTCCGCAGTGAGCGGCAGGAGGCGCTTGCCTTCCCCACCGGCCAGTACGATCCCGAGCACCGAAGGTCCACCGCGCATCGCCGCTCCCTCTATTCGGACGTCAGAAGCTCCTGGTACAGCTGGTACGTACGGCGGGCCACCTGGTCCCAGCCGAACTCCCGTACCGCACGCTGCCGGCCCGCCGCCCCCATCCGGGCGGCCGACTCCGGGTCGTCGAGCACCCGGTTGAGCGCTTCGGTGAGCCCCGACTCAAAGGCTTCCGGGGCACGTTCGTCGTACGGCACGAGCAGTCCCGTCGTCCCGTCGTCGACGACCTCGGGGATGCCCCCGACCGCCGAGGCGACGACGGCCGTCCCGCAGGCCATCGCCTCCAGATTGACGATGCCCAGCGGCTCGTACACCGACGGGCAGACGAACACCGCCGCGTGCGTGAGGAGCTGGACCACATCGGGGCGCGGCAGCATCTCCGGGATCCAGTGCACCCCGTCCCGCGTCCGCCCCAGCTCCTCGACCAGCTCACGGAACTCCTGGCCGATCTCCGGGGTGTCCGGCGCGCCCGCGCACAGCACCAGCTGGGCGTCGGGTTCGAGGGCGCGGGCGGCGCGCAGCAGATGCGGGACACCCTTCTGGCGGGTGATACGGCCGACGAAGAGCACGAAGGGCCGGTCGGGGTCGAGGCCGATCCGCTCCAGTACGCCGGTGCCGGGATCCGGCCGGTAGAGCCGGGTGTCGATACCGTTGTACACGACACGCACCCGGTCGGGGTCGAGGGAGGGATAGCAGGCGAGGATATCGGCGCGCATCCCCCGCGAGACGGCGATGACGGCGTCCGCGCTCTCGGCGGCCGTGCGCTCGGCCCAGCTGGAGAGGGCGTATCCGCCGCCGAGCTGCTCGGCCTTCCAGGGGCGCAGGGGTTCCAGGGAGTGCGCGGTCATCACATGCGGGATGCCGTAGAGCAGCTTGGCGACATGGCCCGCGAGATTGGCGTACCAGGTGTGGGAGTGGACCAGCTCGCGCCCGTCGAGCGCGGCCGCCATCGCGAGGTCGACCGAGAAGGTGCGCAGGGCGTCATTGGCTCCGTCGAGACCGGCGGCGGCCAGGTGACGGAAGACTCCCGGATCGCCGGCCCCGGCCGCGCTGCCGCTGCCGCTGCCGCCCCAGCAGTGCACCTCCAGGTCGGTCAGCGACCGCAGCTCGCGCGCCAGGAACTCCACATGGACGCCCGCACCGCCGTAGACATCCGGCGGATACTCGCGGGTCAGCAGCCCCACCTTCACGCCCGGCCCCCGTCCTCGTCAGTGATCGCAGCCCTGTCATGGTCACCCGGAATCCGTCCATGCGGAAGACCGCTGCGGCAGCGGGTCGAGGACGCGGCCCCCGCGAAGCCCGGCTGATCCACGTCTCCCCCTCTTCCGTCACTCCTCGTGACGCCTCATCGGCGTTGCGGCTTGACTCCGGCCGGTTCCCGGGTCTCGGGATCGCCGGTGGCCCACGCTCATCTCCTACCCCTGACCTGGGCGACCATCCATGGGAGGACTTCCGGCCCCTTCCCGTACTACGAGAGCAGTACGCCGGATTGACCTCTTCAGGACGACGACGAAAGCGCGCGGACGAGAGATCGTGGAAGACATGAGTGCACTCGCGCTGTCCGTGCTGCTGTCTCTGGTCTCCGCGGTCGCCTACGCGTCCGGGGCCATCCTGCAGGAGCGCGTCGCGGCGACCACCCCCGCACGTCCCTATGCTCCCCTGCACCACGGGGTGTGGTGGGCGGCCGTGGCCCTGAACGGTCTGGGCGCGACCCTTCATGTCGCGGCGCTGGCGTACGGACCGCTCAGCCTGGTCCAGCCGCTCGGTGCACTCACCATCGTCTTCGCGCTGCCCATGGCGGCGCTCTTCGTCGGCCGCAAGGCCGGGCGCACCGCCTGGCGGGGCGCGCTCATGGCCGCCGTCGGCCTGGCCGGGCTGCTCGCCCTCACCGCGGGCACCGACTCGCACTCGCTGGACGGCGGGGAGCGGCTGATCCTGGCCGCGGCGACCTTCGGCGGGGTCGGGCTGCTCTTCCTGGCCGCGCAGCTGGTGGGGCGCCCTGCCGTACGGAGCATGCTCCTGGCCGGCGCGGCCGGTGTCGCGTTCGGCATCGCCTCGGTCTTCACCAAGACCGTCGCTGTGGACTGGACCTCGGACCGGCCGACCGTACAGGTGCCGAGCCTGCTGGTCATCGCGGTCCTCGCGGCCGGCGGGCTGCTGCTCTCCCAGGCGTCCTACCGGGGCGCCGGGCTGGCCGCCCCGCTGGCCGCGGTCACGGTCGTCAACCCGGTGGTGGCCGCGGCCGTGGGTCTCACCCTGTTCGGTGAGCAGTTCCGGTACGGCGTGCCGGGCATGGTGCTGGCGCTGGGCTCCGGTGTCCTCGCGGCGGGCGGACTGATCCTGCTCACCACGGAGCGCCTCGGCGCCTCGGGGCACAGCGGCGAGGCGGAGTCATCGCCGGAGGGGGCGTCCCACGCGGACCGATCACCCGAGGACGCGGGGCCGCCCTTCGGCATGCCCTCAGATGCGGGCGCCGCCCGCGCGCAGGTAGGCGAGGGGGTCGATGTCGGACCCGTAGCCCGGCCCCGTACGCACCTCGAAGTGGAGATGCGGTCCGGTGCTGTTACCGGTGGATCCTGACCGGGCGATCCGCTGGCCGCTGCCGACCTGCTGGCCCGCCCGCACATTGAGCGCGGAGAGATGCGCGTACTGGCTGTACTTGCCGTCCGCGTGCCGGATGACGACCTGGTAGCCGTACGACCCCTCCCAGCCGGCCGAGACCACCTGGCCGGCGGCGACGGCTTTGACCGAGGTACCGGTGGGGACCGGGAAGTCGACACCGGTGTGATAGCCGCTGGCCCAGGATCCCGCCTTGCGGTACGGGGTGCCGGTGGAGGCGGAGACGGGAGCGGTGAAGCCGCTCGTCTTGGGCTTCTCGGCGCGGGCGGGCGCCTTGGCCTGCTGCTTCTCGGCCGGCTTCGGCTTGGCCGTCTGCTTGGGCGGCTCGGGCTTTTCGGTCTGCTTCGGCTTCGCGGTCTGCTTCGGCTTCTCGGTCTGCGCCGGCTGCTTCGGCTTCTCGGCCGGGACGGGCTTCGCCGTCTCCTTGGGCGGCGCGACCGCGCCGCCCTGGACCTGGAGGACGAGCTTCTGGCCCGGGAAGATCAGATCGGGATCGCTGCCGATGAGCCGGCGGTTCTCCTCGTAGAGCCGCTGCCAGCCGCCCTTGACCGATTCGTCGACGGCGATCTCGGAGAGCGAGTCGCCGCGGGCCACGGTGTAGGCCTCGCGCTGGGTCGGCACGGTGGTGGGCGAGGCGCTCTTCTTCGGCTCGCTCTTCGGGCGGCTCGGCTGGGCCTTCGCCTCCGCCCCGCCTAAGGCCCGGGGCGCGTTACCGCCCTCGCGGGCCTTCTCCGGCGCGATGTCGGGCGCGTCGCCGCCGCGGGTCAGTCCGGCACGGACCGAGCAGCTGGGCCAGGCTCCGGGGCCCTGCCCCTTGAGCACCTTCTCCGCGACGGCTATCTGCTGGTCCTTGCTGGCCAGATCGGCGCGCGGGGCGTAGTGCCGGCCGCCGTACGCCTCCCAGGTGGACTGGGTGAACTGCACCCCGCCGTAATAGCCGTTACCGGTATTGATCTGCCAGTTGCTGGTCGATTCGCAGGCCGCGACCTTCTCCCAGACATCGACCGACGCTCCGTGCGCCGTCCCCGCGGCGATGAGCGGCAGCGCCATTCCCGCGCCGCTCGCCGTGACGGTCAGCGAAGCGCGGTTGATACGGCTCGGCTGGTATCTGCGGTGCCGACCGGATGCGGCCATGACTTGGCTCCCCCACTGACAGGTAGGACACGTCGCAAGCGGCCAACGTAGGGGCTCGGCACGGACCCTGACAAGGTCTCAGCTACTCCCCGACCGCTTCTCGACACTCAGCGTGCCATCCCTCGGCCCGGTGTGCGGCCCGGAGCCCGATATTGGCTGCCATTGACAGGGTCGCCACCGTACGGAGAGGCTGTGCCGAGCGAGCGGGAGAGCGCTCTCCCATCGAGTGGGCGAATCGAGTGGGCGAAGGGGGCAGGCATGACCGGGGAAGAGATCGACCATCTGCTCGAGAAGCTGGATCTCCGGCAGAAGGTGCGCCTGTTGACCGGCGCGAGCAACTGGCGCACGCACGCGGAACCAGCCATCGGGCTGCGCGCCCTCACCCTGTCCGACGGACCGGCCGGGGTGCGCGGCGAGGCCTGGGACGAACGGGACACCTCGCTCGTCCTGCCGTCCCCGACCGCGCTCGCCGCCGCCTGGGACGAGGAACTGGCCACCGAGATGGGCGGGCTGCTCGCCGCCGAGGCCCGGCGCAAAGGCGTCGACGTCCTGCTCGCCCCCACCCTCAATCTGCACCGGTCGCCGCTGGGCGGACGGCACTTCGAGTGCTTCTCGGAGGACCCGCTGCTGACCGGGCGTACCGGCGCCGCCCTGGTCCGGGGCGTCCAGGCGGGCGGTGTGGCGGCCACCCCGAAGCACTTCGTCGCCAACGACGCGGAAACCGACCGGCTGACGGTCGATGTGCGTGTCGACGAGCGGACCCTGCGCGAGGTGTATCTCGCGCCCTTCGAGGCGGCCGTCGAGGCGGGCGCCTGGGCGGTGATGTCCGCGTACAACCAGGTCAATGGCGTCACGATGGCCGCGGGACCGCTGCTCGACCGGCCGCTGAAAAGCGAGTGGGGCTTCGACGGCCTGGTCGTCTCCGACTGGGGGGCGGTCCGTTCGCTGCTCGACACCGCGCGCTCCGGGCAGGATCTGGCGATGCCAGGACCCGAGGGCCCCTGGGCCGGCGGGCTGCTCGCCGCCGTGGAAGAGGGCCTGGTCCCGGTGGAACGGATCGACGACAAGGTACGCCGGCTGCTGCGGCTGGCCGCCCGGGTGGGCGCCCTGGGTGATCCCCGTCCGGTGGGGCGGCCCGCGGCCTCTCCGTCCGCGCGGCGCGGGCTGCTGCGCCGGGCGGTCGCGGCCGGGACGGTCCTGCTGCGCAATGACGGAGCTCTCCTGCCGCTCGATCCCGCGCGGCTGCGCTCGGTCGCGGTCATCGGCGCGCATGCCACGGCGGTACGGATCCAGGGCGGCGGCAGCGCGGAGGTGTTCCCCGCTTCGGTGGTCACCCCGCTGGACGGCATCACCGAAGCCCTGGACGGAAGCGCCGAGGTGACCTACTCACCGGGGCTGCCGCCGAGTGCTCTGCCCCGGCCGCTGGACCGTACGTGGACCCGCGATCCACGCAGCGGTGAACCGGGCGTGCTGGTACGGCTGCTGGACTCCGCCGGCGCCGAACTCCACGCGGAGCACCGGTTGTCCGGCCGCATCGTGGAGCCCGCCAGGGTGGTGGGGGCGCGGACCGTGGAGATCCGCGCCCTGATCAGGCCGGAGCGGACCGGCGGCTGGACTCTCTCGGTCGGCGGCTGGGGACCGATGTCGCTGTCCGTCGACGGCCGGACGCTGCTCACCGGCACGTTCCCGCTGGACTCCGACGATCCGACCCGGGTCCATGTCGCCCCGCCCTACCGGTCCGTACGCGCCGAACTGACCGCGGGACAGGAGGTGGAGGTGGTCGCCCGGCGCGGTCTCGACCCCGGGACCGGCATCGCCACCCTCCTGGCCGCCGCCCCGCCCGAGGGCGACGCGGCGACGGCACTGGCCGCAGCCGTCGCGGCGGCCCGGGACGCGGACGCCGCCGTGGTGGTCGTGGGGACCACGGAGGAGAGCGAGTCGGAGGGCCGCGACCGTGACACGCTCGCGCTGCCCGGCGGACAGGACGAGCTGGTACGGGCCGTGGTCCTGGCCAATCCGCGCACGGTGGTGATCGTGAACGCGGGCGGCCCGGTCACACTGCCCTGGCACACCCAGGTGCCCGCGCTGCTGCTCGCCTGGTTCCCCGGGCAGGAAGCCGGGCACGGACTGGCCGACGTACTGTTCGGACGCGCCGAGCCCGGCGGCCGGCTGCCGACCACCTGGGCGGCGGCCCAGGAGGATGTCCCCGTCCTGCGCACCCGGCCGGAGCACGGCCGGCTCCCCTACGACGAGGGCCCGCACATCGGGTACCGCGCCTGGCTGCGGTCGGCGGCCGCCCCCGCCTACTGGTTCGGCCACGGCCTGGGCTACACCAGCTGGTCGTACGAGGCGATGGACGCCCCGGACACCGTGACCGCGGGCGAGCCCTTCGAGGTACGGATACGGCTGCGCAACACGGGCGGGCGCCGGGGCCGCGAGGTCGTCCAGCTCTATCTGGCCGGGCCGGGAGCGGCGGCCGAGCGCCCCGTGCGCCGGCTGGTCGGGTACGCGGCGGTCAGCGCGGATCCCGGCGAGGAGGCCGTCGCGGTGGTACAGGTGGACGGGCGGGCGCCGGCGCACTGGTCGGCCGAGCGGCACCGCTGGGAGACAGAGCCGGGCGATCTCGTCCTGCTCGGCGGCCGTTCGGCCGTAGATCTGCCGGTCGGCGCCACGGTGAGGCTGTCTGACAGTGGCACCGCGCTCACCAGGGGCGACCACGGAGAGCGCTCTCCGCTGATGCTATAAATGAGGTCATGACGGAAGATCTGCGACCGGCCGGCGCACCCACCCTGGAGGATGTGGCGCGGGCGGCCGGTGTCTCCCGTGCCACGGTCTCACGAGTGATCAACGGGGTCCGCAATGTCGACCCGGTGATACAGGAATCCGTACGGCAGGCGGTGGCCGCCACCGGCTACACACCCAACCGCGCCGCCCGCTCGCTGGTCACCCGCAAGGCCGACGCCATCGCGCTGGTGGTCTCGGGCGCGGGGGACGACCCGGACCCGCAGGACCAGGCGGCCCCGGACTCCGTGCCGACGGGGAGCCACGGCGGCGAGGACAGCGGTGACCTCGGTGTCGGGAGCGGCTCCTTCACCGCGCAGGTCTTCTCCGACCCGTTCTTCGGCCGGGTGGTGACCGGGGTCGTCAATTATCTCCGGCCGCGCGGGATGTACCCGGTGCTGATGTTCGCCGAGACCGCCCGCGCCCGCGTCGAGGTCGTCTCGTACCTCCGTCAGGGGAACGTCGACGGCGCCCTGGTCGTATCGACCCACGCCGAGGATCCGCTGCCCGCCCTCATCACGGAGGCGGGGCTGCCCGCCGTTCTGTACGCGCGCCCCGCCCGGCCGGCCCGGATCAGTTATGTGGATCTCGCCCATCAGGACGGCGCGCGGCTGGCCGCCGAGCATCTGCTGAAGCGCGGCTGCCGGCGGATCGCCACGATCACCGGACCGCTCGACGTGCCGGCGGGTCAGGACCGGCTGGCGGGCTTCCGGGACACGATGGCGCGGCAGGGCCATCCGTACATCCCCATCGCCGAGGGGCGGTTCACCCAGGAGAGCGGCGAAGCGGCCATGGAGCGGCTGCTGACCGAACACCCCGATCTGGACGGTGTGTTCGCGGCCAACGACCTGATGGCCGTGGGCGCCTGCCATGTGCTGCGCGAGCGGGGAAAACGGGTGCCGGAGGACGTCGCCGTGATCGGCTTCGACGACAGCAGCGTGGCGGCCGCCTGCCGGCCGCCGCTGACCACCATCAGACAGCCGGTGGAGGAGATGGCGGCGGAGATGGGGCGGCTGCTGCTGGACCGGCTCGCCGTGCCCGACCGTGCGGTCACATCAGTGATCTTCGAACCCACGCTGGTGGTCCGCGGATCGGCCTGAGTCCCGTTCAGCCCGACGTCTCTCCCGCGGTGGCCGGGGCACGCCGCCATCGCCGGGACGCCGCCACCCCGCCCGGGTCCGCGGGAGCCGCGGGTCCTGGCACGCGGGGACGGCTGCCACCGCGCGCGAGGAACGCGGCGAGGGGCAGCGTGGCCGCGCCCACAGTGACCGCGTCGGGGCCGAGATGCCCCATTTCGATGGTGGTGCGCGCCGCCGCGTGACTGAGCGCGTACGCCTCCGCGTGGAGCCGGATCGCCGGCAGCAGATGCGGGCCGATCAGCAGTCCGGCCCAGCCGCCGAGGAGGATGCGCTCGGGCAGGAAGAGGTTGATCAGATCGGCAACGGCCGCGCCCAGGCACTCGGCGGTCTCATCGAGGAGAGCAACGGCCACCGGATCGGGCGCCGGCCCGTCGGGTCCGGGGAAGGCCGCCTCCAGCAGGGCGGCCAGCGCCGTTTCGTCGTCCGCGTCGTCCGGGAGCGGCCCGCCCGCCTCGTGCCACCGCTCGCGCATCGCCTCCGCCCCGGCGTACGCCTCCAGACAGCCGATCGAGCCACAGCGGCAGCGGCGCCCGCGCATCTGCACGGTGGTGTGGCCCCATTCGAGGGCGCTGCCGCGGCCGCTCTCCTCGACGAGCGCGCCGCCGTGGATGACGCTCGCGCCGACACCGGAGCCGATGAGCGCGATGGCGGCCGCGCCGGTTCCCCGGCCGCCGCCGAACCACATCTCGGCCTGTCCCAGGGTCTTGGCGCCGTTGTCGATGAACAGCGGTACCTCGGGGGGCACCTCGACGGCCGCGCGCAGGAGCTTCTCGAACGGCACCTCGGTCCAGCCGATGGTCTGGCCGTGGACCACCGCTCCGTCGGGCCCGCCGCGTTCGATGATGCCGGGGACGCCGATGCCGATGCCGAGGAGCTGCGCCGGGTCGGCCCCCGCGTCGCGCAGCACATCGGCGACGCCGGTACGGACGTGGGACACGATGCGGTCGACGTCGTAGCCGTGCTGGGCCAGCAGGCGGTCGGTGCGGGCCAGTTCGGTGAGCGAGAGGTCGAACAGCTCGACACGGACCCGGGTTTCCCCGATGTCGATGCCGATGAGCAGGCCGCCGCCGGGGGCGACACGCAGCAGGGTACGGGGACGGCCGCCGTCGGAGTCGACGACACCGGCCTCCTCCAGAAGGCCTTCGGCGGCGAGTTCCGCGACGACGTTGCTGATGGAACCCGAGCTCAGACCGGTGGCGGGGCCGAGCTCCTGGCGGCTCAGCGGGCCGTCGAAATACAACCGTTGCACAACCCTTGCCCGATTGCCCCGCCGCAGGTCACGCACTGTCCGTCTGTTGCGCTCTGCCATGTTGCTCCTTCCGTGGACGCAACATACCCCGGTCGCAGACCTTGACGCGACCTTCTCTCACCTCTTAAATCACGTCATAAATTAAGTCATGGAGGCCGTTCGACTTCCGAACGCTGCCACCCCCGGAAAGGGGCCGTCTCACATGCGCAGTATCAGAGCCGCAGCAGCCGTCACCATCGTCAGCGCCCTCGCAGCCGTCACCGGATGCGGCGGCGGTTCGTCGTCGGAAGGCGGCGGAAGCAACGAATCACCCAAAACCCTCACCTACTGGGCGTCCAACCAGGGGCCCAGCATCGAGGCGGACAAGAAGATACTCACCCCCGAACTCAAGAAGTTCGAGGAGCAGACCGGGATCAAGGTCAAGCTCGAGGTCGTGCCGTGGGCCGATCTGCTCAACCGGATCCTGGCCGCCACCACCTCCGGCCAGGGCCCCGACGTCCTGAACATCGGCAACACCTGGTCGGCCTCGCTCCAGGCCACCGGCGCCCTGCTGCCGTGGGACCAGAAGAACTTCGACGCGATCGGCGGCCGGGACCGCTTCGTCGACTCGGCGGTCGCCTCGGCCGGCGCGGAGGGTCAGGACCCCGCCGCCGTGCCGCTGTACTCGCTGGCGTACGCGCTGTATTACAACAAGCAGATGTTCGCCGACGCGGGTATCTCGAAGCCGCCGGCCACCTGGGACGAGCTGGTCGCCGACGGCAAGAAGATCTCCAAGGACGGCAAGTGGGCGCTCGGCGCCGAGGGTGCGAACCTGTCGAACAACATCCACCAGGTGTTCGCCCTCGGTAAGCAGCACGGAGCGGACTTCTTCGACAAGTCAGGCAAGCCGACCTTCACCTCCGACGGTGCTGTCGCCGCTGTGAAGCAGTACGTCGACTTCATGGCCAAGGACAAGATCATCGCTCCGGGCAACGCGGAGTACGCCCAGAACCAGTCCCTCCAGGACTTCTCCAAGGGCAAGACGGCCATGGTCCTGTGGCAGGCCGCGGCCTCGACCTTCGCCTCCCAGGGCATGAAGCCCGAGGACTGGGGCGTCGCACCGGTTCCGGTCCCGTCCGGTACCCCGGGCGCCGGCCAGAGCACCAACTCCATGGTCGCCGGCATCAACATGGCGGTGTTCAAGAACACCAAGAACGTCGACGGCGCCAAGCAGTTCGTGAAGTTCATGACGAGCGACGCGGAGCAGAAGCTGCTCAACAAGACGTACGGTTCGATCCCGCCGGTGAAGGCCGCCCAGGCCGACGCGGCGTTCTCCGCTCCCGACCTGAAGGTCCTGCGCGACACCCTCTCCACCAGTGCCGCCCCGCTCCCCCAGGTCCCGACGGAGTCGCAGTTCGAGACCACCGTCGGAACGGCCGTCAAGGAGCTGTGGGCCGACGCGGCCGCCGGCCGTCCGGTGACCACCGAGTCCGTGAAGGATCGCCTGAACAAGGCCCAGCAGCAGATGCAGCAGTGAGGCTCACTCCATGACCGCCACCGTGACACCAAGTCGTGCGGACAAGGCGGGCAGCGGGGAGAGCCGGGGCAGTGGGGATGCGCGCCGTAAGTGGCCGCGCATCCCCGACCGGATCCGCCGCGGCGGCCTGCCCTATCTCCTGCTGCTGCCGGCTGTCCTGCTGGAACTCCTCGTCCATCTGATCCCGATGATCATCGGGATCGTGATGAGCTTCCGTCAGCTCACGCAGTTCTACATCAGCAACTGGGGCAAGGCCCCGTGGACGGCGCTGGACAACTACAAGGTCGCCGTCGACTTCGACGCGCCGATCGGTCAGGCGCTCCTCCACTCCTTCTATGTGACCTGTGCCTTCACCGTGCTCGCCGTCGGGCTGTCCTGGCTCTTCGGCGTCGCCGCGGCGATCATGCTGCAGGAGAACTTCCGCGGCCGGGGCTTCCTGCGGGCCATCTTCCTCGTCCCGTACGCCCTGCCCGTGTACGCGGCCGTCATCACCTGGGCGTTCATGTTCCAGCGTGACAACGGTCTGATCAACCATGTCCTGCACGATCAGCTGGGCCTCACCGACGAGCCGTCCTTCTGGCTGATCGGCGACAACAGCTTCATCGCGCTGGTCGTCGTCGCGGTCTGGAAGTCCTGGCCGTTCGCGTTCCTCATCGTGATGGCGGGCCTGCAGAACATCCCGCGTGAGCTGTACGAGGCCGCGTCGATCGACGGCGCCGGCGTCTGGCAGCAGATCCGCCGGATCACGATGCCGTCGCTGCGCCCGGTCAACCAGGTGCTGGTGCTCGTCCTGTTCCTCTGGACGTTCAACGACTTCAACACGCCGTACGTGCTGTTCGGCAAGTCGGCGCCGGAAGCGGCGGATCTGATCTCGATCCATATCTACCAGTCGTCGTTCGTCACCTGGAACTTCGGCGCCGGCTCCGCGATGTCCGTACTCCTGCTGCTCTTCCTGCTGGTGGTCACGGCCGTCTATCTGCTGTTCACCACTCGGGGAAGGAAGGGCGAAGATGCCTAGGCCCAGGTCTCCCATCGCACCGCCGCAGTCCTTCATCTGGACCCGGCGGGTCGTCCTGACGCTGCTGGCGGTCTTCGCGCTGCTGCCCGTCTATGTGATGATCAGCAGCTCGCTGAAGCCGCTCCAGGATGTCTCGGGCAAGTTCCAGTGGATCCCGAGCGGGCTCACCATCCGCCCGTACTTCGACATCTGGGACACCGTTCCGCTGGCCCGCTACTTCGTCAACTCGCTGATCGTCGCGGGCGCGGCGACGGTGCTCTCCGTGGTGATCGCGGTGTTCTCCGCGTACGCGGTGAGCCGCTACCGGTTCCGCGGGAAGCGGGTCTTCACCGTCACGGTGCTGTCCACCCAGATGTTCCCCGGCATCCTCTTCCTGCTCCCGCTGTTCCTGATCTTCGTGAACATCGGGAACAGCACGGGCATCGCCCTGTACGGGTCGCGCGGCGGACTGATCCTCACCTATCTGACGTTCTCGCTCCCCTTCTCCATCTGGATGCTGATCGGCTACTTCGACTCCATCCCGAAGGACCTGGACGAGGCCGCCATGGTGGACGGCTGCGGGCCGTTCGGCGCGCTCTTCCGGGTGGTGGTGCCGGCGGCGGTCCCCGGCATCGTCGCCGTGTCCGTCTACGCGTTCATGACGGCCTGGGGCGAAGTCCTCTTCGCCTCGGTCATGACCAACGACACCACCCGTACCCTCGCCGTCGGTCTGCAGGGCTACGCCACCCAGAACGACGTCTACTGGAACCAGGTCATGGCCGCGTCGCTCGTCGTGAGCGTGCCCGTCGTCGCCGGGTTCCTGCTCCTCCAGCGCTACCTGGTCGCCGGACTGACCGCGGGCGCCGTCAAGTGACCACTTCAGAAAGGCAGTCCGTGAACGACCTCAACGCCCTTCCGGCCGACTTCACCTGGGGCGTCGCCACCGCCGCGTACCAGATCGAGGGAGCCGTGGCAGAGGACGGCCGCGCCCCCTCGATCTGGGACACGTTCTCCCACACCCCCGGCACCATCGACAACGGCGACAACGGCGATGTGGCCTGCGACCACTACCACCGTGTCCCCGAGGACATCGGGCTGATGAAGCAGCTCGGCGTCGACGCGTACCGCTTCTCGCTGGCCTGGCCGCGGATCGTGCCCGGCGGCGACGGGCCGGTGAACAAGGCAGGACTGGCCTTCTACGACCGGCTGGTGGACGGTCTGCTGGAGGCGGGCATCACCCCGTTCGCCACGCTCTACCACTGGGATCTGCCGCAGGCGCTCCAGGACCGGGGCGGCTGGCCGTCCCGCGACACCGCCGAGCACTTCGCCGCGTACGCCTCCGTCGTCGCCGAGCGCCTCGGTGACCGGGTGAAGGACTGGGCGACCCTGAACGAGCCGCTGTGCTCGTCGTGGATCGGCCATCTCGAAGGCAAGATGGCGCCCGGGCTGACCGATCTTACGGCCGCCGTGCGCACCTCGTTCCATCTGCACCTCGGGCACGGTCTGGCCGTGCAGGCGATCCGCGCGGCCTCCTCGGACGCCCGTATCGGCATCGTCAACAACCTCAGCCCGATCGAGGCGGCCAGTGACAGCGACGCGGACCGCGCGGCCGCCGTGCGGGCCGACGGCCACACCAACCGCTGGTGGCTCGACCCGATCCACGGCCGCGGTTACCCGCAGGACATGCTCGACCTGTACGGCGTGGACCTGCCCGAGCGCCCCGGCGATCTGGAGACCATTGCGGCGCCACTGGACTGGCAGGGACTGAACTACTACTTCCGCCAGATCGTCCGGGACGACCCGACCGGCGCCGCGCCGTTCGCCAAGCAGGTCGACGTGGCGGACGCCCGCCACACCCACATGGGCTGGGAGGTGCACGCGGACGGTCTGGAGCAGCTGCTGCTCCGGCTGACCGAGGAGTACGGCGCGCGGCGCATCTACGTCACCGAGAACGGCTCGGCCTTCCCGGACGTGGTCCGGGCGGACGGCACCGTCGACGACCCCGAGCGGGTCCGTTACCTGGAGGAGCACCTGACGGCCTGCGCGCGGGCCGTGGAGAAGGGCGCTCCGCTGGCCGGGTACTTCGCCTGGTCGCTGCTGGACAACTTCGAGTGGGCGTACGGCTACGACAAGCGGTTCGGTCTGGTCCATGTGGACTACGAGACCCAGCGCCGCACCATCAAGGGCAGCGGTCACCGCTACGCGGACATCATCCGCGCCGTGTCAGGACGGGGCCGCGAGGCCGCCTGACACCGGTCCGGGAAAGACCGGAGCCACCGCCTCCGGGGGGAAGAGCGGTGGCTCCGGCTGTTCGGGGGGCCGGTCCGTCCGACGGATGCCGGACGGACCGTGGGGGCCGCTCAGCTACGGGCCGGTATCGAGGGTTCCGTACCGGTCTGCGCGCAGACGGAGGCGGCCACCTGGGAGGCGAAGCCCAGCATCTCCTCCACGCGGTCGGGCGGCAGCCGGTCCACGCCGCCCTCGCGGTGCGCGCCGTTGGTGGTGAGCCAGTGCAGGACAGCCGCCATGAAGGCGTCCCCGGCGCCGATCGTGTTGACCACGTCGACGGGCACCGCGGGCACGGACACCGGTTCGCCGGAGCGGGTGTAGGCCGTGCTGCCCCGGGCGCCGCGGGTGAGCACCACGAGCCGGCCCTTCCCCGCCAGCCGCCGGCAGGTCTCGTCGGGGTCGGTACCGGGCCAGAGCCGCTCCAGGTCCTCGTCGCTCGCCTTGATGACATGCGCGAGGGAGCAGAGCTCCCGGAGCCGGCGCGCGCTCAGCTCCGGATCGAGCGTGCGGTCCTCGCGCACATTGGGGTCCACCACCAGCAGGGAGCGCTCGGCGCCCGCGCGTGCGGTCGCCGCCACCGCCTCGGCCGCCGGTTCGACGACCGCGGCGAGTCCGCCCACGTACACCGCGCCGAACCGGTCCACCTCTGCGGCGCGTTCCGTGATCCGGAAGGTCGCCGTGTCCTGGAGGTGGAAGTGGTAGCCGGTGCCGTCCGGGCCGGGGTCCGCGACCGCGAGCGCCGTGGGAAGCGGCGAGCGTGCGCAGAGGCCGAGTTCGGTACCGGCGGAGACCAGCCGCTGTTCGATCGTACGGGCGAAGCCGTCGCCGCCGAGCGCGCCGGCGAACCAGCTGGGCGTGGCGAGACGGGCCAGCCCGGCGGCGACATTGGCGGGCGCGCCGCCGGGCTGGGCGCGGTGTGTCTCCGGGTCGCCCGGCGACGGGACGAGGTCGATGAGCGCCTCTCCCATCACCAGGACGGCGTCCGGACCGATGCCGGCGGCGGGGCCACCGCTCACGGCTGCACCACGATCTTGCGGCCCTGGCCCGCCTTGAACCGGTCGATCGCCTGCGGGTACTGCTCCAGCGGCAGCCGGTCGCTGATGAACACCGCCGGGTCGAGGACCCCGCTGGCGAAGAGCGCGGCGGCCCGCTCGTAGCTGTGCAGCACCGCCATGGAGCCGGTGATGGTGATCTCCTGGTTGTAGATGCGGTACGGCTCGATGACCGCGGTCGTCGCGTAGTCGGCGACCCCGAACTGCAGGAACGTTCCTCCCTTGGCCACCCGGCCGAGGCCGTCCTGGATGGCTCCGGCGTTGCCGGTGGCATCGATGACGACGTCCCAGCCGCCGGGCCGGTCGAACTCCTCCGCCGTGGCGGCGGAGCGCGAGCAGCCGAGCTGGGCGGCGGTCGCCAGCCGCTCCGGGTTGATGTCCAGGATATCGACTCCGGCGGCGCCGGTGCGCTTGGCGAGCTCCAGCATCATCAGGCCCATGGTGCCGGAGCCGTAGATCAGTACCTCGGCGCCGAGGGTGGAGCTGAGGACGTCATATCCGCGGACCGCGCAGGACAGCGGCTCGATCAGCGCCGCGTCCCGCACGTCGACATGGTCGGGCAGCCGGACACAGTTGGCCACGGGCGCCACGGCGTACTCGGCCGCTCCCCCCGGCTCCGTGACCCCGATGGCCTTCCAGCGGTCGCACAGGTTGCCCCGCCCGGCCCGGCAGTAACGGCACTCGTTGCAGTGCAGTGAGGGATCGACGGCGACCTTGTCACCCACCGACAGTTCGGTGACATCGGAGCCGATGCCCACGATCTCACCGGCGAACTCATGACCTGGCACGATCGGCAGGGTGGGCGCGAACTCGCCCTGGAGAATATGCAGATCGGTGCCGCAGAGTCCGCACGCGGCGACGGCGACAACCACGTCCCGGGGGCCCGGGGTGGGGTCGGGAACCGTCGTGACGGAGACCTTGCCGACGGCTTCGACGATCGCTGCCCTCATTACTTAACAGCTCCAAGAGAAAGGCCCTGGACCAGCTTGTCCTGGGCGGCGAAACCGGCGGCGAGCACCGGCAGGGAAACAACGACGGACGCGGCGCACAGCTGGGCGAGGAAGAGACCCTGGCTGGTCACGAAGCCCGTCAGGAACACGGGGGCGGTCTGAGCCGTCACCCCGGTGAGCACCCGGGCGAAGAGGAGCTCGTTCCAGCTGAAGATGAAGCAGATCAGCGCGGTGGCCGCGATACCGGGCGCGGCCACCGGCGCCACCACCCTGGCCAGGACGGTCGGCAGCCGGGCGCCGTCCACCTGCGCGGCCTCGATGATGGAGACCGGTACGTCCGCGAGGAAGGACTGCATCATCCACACCGCGATCGGCAGATTCATCGAGGTGTAGAGGAGGACGAGCAGCCAGATGTTGTCCAGCATCCCGATGTTCTTCGCGAACAGATACACCGGCAGCAGTCCGGCGACGACGGGCAGCATCTTCGTGGACAGGAAGAAGAACATCACGTCCGTCCACTTCTCCACGCGCTTGATGGAGAGCGCGTACGCCGCCGGGAGGGCGAGCACGAGCACGAACAGCGTGGAGAACAGCGACGCGGTCAGGGAGTTGATCAGGGGCGGCCAGGGGCTCGCCCCGCCTCCGGCGCCGAAGAACACCCGGTAGCTGTCGAGCGTCAGCCCGGCGGCGAGCGACGGCGGGTTGGTCGCCGCGTCCGCCTCCGAGTGGAAGGAGGTGAGCAGCATCCAGAGCGCCGGCAGACAGAAGAGGATGCCGACGATCCAGGCCAGCACGCCCAGTCCGGCGGACCGCCGCCTGGCCCGCCGGGTGGCGGGTGCGTACGGATCGATGCGGGGCCGTGCGGTGGCGGCGGACTTCGGGGTTTCCGTCGCGGAGTGCGTACTCATGCGCGGTTCGCCTCCTCACTGAAGAGGGACGAGACCACCCGTAGGGCGAAGGTCGCGATCACGATCGTGCCGATCACGACGACCACTCCGGCGGCGGAGGCCAGTCCGTACTCGTGAGCCTGGTAGAAGGTCTGGTAGATGGTGTACGGAAGGTTCGCGGTGCCCAGTCCTCCCGAGGTGAGGGTGAAGACCGCGTCGAAGTTCTGCACGATGTAGATCGAGCCGAGCAGGATGCCCAGCTCCAGATAGCGGCGCAGATGCGGCAGGGTGAGGTAGCGGAACGCCTGCCAGCCGGTCGCGCCGTCCAGCTTCGCCGCCTCCGTGATCTCGGCGGGCCTGCTCTGCAGTCCGGCGAGCAGGATGAGCATCATGAACGGCGTCCACTGCCAGATGAGGGAGGCCTCGACCGCCAGCAGCGGCATGTCGGAGATCCAGTCCGGCTGGGCCGGGGCGGAGTCGCCGAACAGTCCGGCGAACCAGGCCCACGCGCCGTTCAGCAGGCCGTACTCGGGGTTGTAGAGCGCGTGCTTCCACAGCAGCGCCGCCGAGACGGGGACCAGCAGGAACGGGGTGATCAGCAGGGTGCGGACAAAGCCACGGCCCATGAACTTACGGTCGAGCAGCAGGGCCAGCAGCAGTCCGAGGACCACGCTGACGATCACGACGCTCGCGGTGAGCAGGACCGTGGTGAACACCGAGTCGCGCAGGCTCGCGTCGCTGAACACGGACCCGTAGTTGGAGAGCCCGGCGAAGGCACGCTCGTCGGGGGCGAGCGAGTTCCAGTCGAAGAGCGAGATCACCAGCGTGGCCACGAAGGGCAGCTGGGTGACGGCGACGAGGAAGACGAGGGCGGGCAGGAGGGGCGCGCGGGTGGCCCAGGCGCGGGCCCGTCCCGAGGCCCCCCGGCCGGCCCGCCGCTGCGGGGAGGGGCGCGACGCGCCGGCCGGGGACAGTGGGGGTGTGCTGACGGAGGTACTCACCGCTGCTCCTCGCCCACCTTCTCGGCGAGCGCCTGCGAGACCTTCAGCGCCTCGGCGACCGACTTCTTGCCCGCGATGGCCGCGCTGATCTCCTGCGAGACCTTGGTGCCCAGGTCGGTGAACTCCGGGATGTCGACGAACTGGATGCCGACGGTCGGGCGGGGCTGGGTGCCCGGGTCACGCGGGTTGGCGCTGGCGATGGCCTGCTTGGTGACGTCGGCGAACGCGGCCGCGTCCTTCAGGTAGTCGGGGTTGGCGTAGGTCGAGGCGCGCTTGCCCGCGGGCACATTGGCCCAGCCGATCTTCTCGCCGACGAGGTTCTCGTACTCCTTGCTGGACGCCCAGGACATGAACTTCCAGGCGCTCTCGGTCTTGGTGGACGCCTTCTGCATGCCCCAGGCCCAGGTGTAGAGCCAGCCGGAGCTTTCCGTCTTGTCGACGGGCGCCGGCACATAGCCGATCTTGCCCTTGACCGGGGAGCCCTTCGCCTCCAGCGATCCGGCGCCGGCGGTGGCGTCGTACCACATGGCGGTCTTGCCCTGCGTCATGTTGTTGAGGCACTCGGCGTAGCCGGACTGCGGCGCGCCCGCCTCACCGTGCTTGCGCACCAGGTCGACATAGAACTGGGTGGCCTTGGTGAACTCCGGGGAGGTGAGCTGGGCCTCCCAGTCCTTGGTGAACCAGGTGCCGCCCATGGTGTTGACGACGGTGGTCAGCGGCGCGATGACCTCGCCCCAGCCGGGCAGCCCGCGCAGACAGATGCCCTTCATGCCCTTCTCCGCGCCGTCCGCCTTGGCGGCGAGATCGGCGACCTCCTGCCAGGTGGGCTTCGGCGGCATCGTCAGGTTCTTCGCGTCGAAGACGTCCTTGCGGTACATGAGGAAGGACGACTCGCCGTAGAAGGGCTGGCCGTAGAGCTTGCCGTCCTCCGCGGTCAGGGACTCCTGGAGGGGCTTGAGTATGTCGCCCTGGTCGAAGGCCTTGTCCTTGGCGGTGTAGTCGTCGAGCGGGTGCAGCCAGCCGTTCTTGGCGTAGAACGGCACCTCGAAGTTGCTGATGGTGGCGACGTCGTACTGACCGGCCTGGTTCGAGAAGTCCTGCGTGATCTTGTCGCGGACGTCGTTCTCCGGCAGGACCGTGAAGTTGACCTTGATTCCGGTCTCCTTCGTGAAGTTGTCCGCGGTCAGCTTCTGCAACTCGACCATCTGCGGGTTGTTCACCATGAGCACGTTGAGGGTGTCATCCCCGCCGGAAGAGGTGCCGCCCGCGCCGCTGCACCCCGCGAGGAGCGCCGCCAGGGCCGCGCCCGCGCCCACACGCACGCTGATTGCACGTCGTCGTTGCTGGAGGGGCATGAGATTCTCCTGATCATTCGATGGTGCGTAAGGGGTTCTGGGGACGTGTCCGCCCCGCCTCCCGGCCTGTCGGGCGGGGGCCATGGGCACACGTGAGGGGGTTGGTGCGGGTTCAGACGCGGATGACCTGCGGTCCGAGGAGGGAGTAGCGCTGCGCCTCCGCAGAGGGCAGCCCCGAGTCCGTGACGATCGATTCGAAGTCGCTGACCTCGGCGAACCGGCAGAAGCTGACCGCGCCGAACTTGGTATGGATGCCGGCGAAGACACGGCGCCGCGCGCTGCGCATCGCCTGGGCCTTCACCTCGCTGACGGCCGGATCGGGGGTGGTCAGGCCGTATTCACGGGAGATGCCGTTGGCTCCGACGTACGCCAGGTCGATGACGAATTCGGAGAGCATCCGGGTGGTCCAGTGGTCGACCGTGGCCATCGTGGAACCGCGCACCCGGCCGCCGAGCAGCAGCACGGCGATCTTCTCCGCGTCGGCGAGTGCGGTCGCCACCGCGAGGGACGCGGTGACCACGGTCAGCGGCCGGTCCCGGGGCAGGGCCTCGGCGACGAGCTGGGGGGTGAAGCCCTCGTCGACGAAGACCGTTTCCGCGTCGCCGAGGAGATCGGCGGCGGCCGCCGCGATCCGTGACTTCTGGGGTACGAGGCGGGTGGTCCGTACCGCGAGAGTCGTCTCGAACCCGGCGCTCTCCACCGGATAGGCGCCGCCATGGGTGCGCCGCACCAGCCCGTGTTCCTCCAGGGCGTGCAGATCGCGCCGGACGGTCTCCTTGGCCACATGAAGCTTCCCGGCCAGTGCGGTGACTTCCACTGACCCGTCACGTCGGGCGATCTCAAGAATTTCTCGTCGGCGCTCGTCGGTGTCCACGACAACACACTTCCCTGCTTGCTGCGGCTCAGCACCCGTTCGGGCTCATGCGTCGTTTGTACAAGCAAGAGACCGGCGGCGACCAGGCTCTTCGCAGCATCGACTGTGCCCGTTCAGGCCCGTTTCGCCAAGGGCATCAGCGCTGATCAAGGCCGTGAACGGGGTCGGTGTTACCCGGATCACTGCCCGATTGAAGCCAGGTCCGTGCCCGTTCGGCGCCCGAGGCGGTACGGACTTTGCCGCCAACCGGAGCCCGTACCCGAGCGCCCGGCCGGGTGCCGGCCATGTGCTGACCGCGTCCCGGCCCGGTCCCGGCCCGGTCCCGGCCCGGTCCCGGCTGTGTCCCGCGCACAGCAGAAATCCGCGGCGGGCCACGGACTGCCGTGGCCCGCCGCGGACTGCCGTGCCGCGCCGACAGCGGGGTGGAGACGGCGCGGCCCGGGCTACGAACTCAGCTGTACACGCCGAACTCGTAGAGCGAGTAGCCCCACGGGGTGCCCCGTACGGACGCGTTGACCCTCACATAGCGGGCGTTGCCGGTGACGTCGTAGTCATCGATCCCGCCATTGCCGTCGGTGACGGTGCGCAGGGTCGTCCAGTCCTGGCCGTTGTCGGAGGTCTGAAGGGTGTAGCCCTTGGCGTACGCGGCCTCCCAGGCGAGCTGCACATGACGGAACGCGGTCTTGGCGCCCAGGTCGACCTGGATCCACTGCCCGTCGCTCCAGTCACTCGCCCACCGGGTGTCGAGCGAGCCGTCCACCGCGTTCCCCGCGGTGCAGGGGCAGCCGGTTCCGGTCGGCTGGAACGTGGAGGCCGTGGCCGGCTTGCCCCTGGCGATGTTGGTCCCGCCGACCGGCGGCGGCACCACCTTGAACGACTTCGTCTCGATGCCGACGTTGCCCTTGCCGTCGGATGCCTTGATGTAGACCTTCCACACGCCGAGCCGCTCGGGGGCGGTCACCTTGAAGGTGCCGTTGCCCTGGTTGGTGAACTGCGCGTCGTTCAACTGACCCGCGTTGTCCAGGTACTTGCTGCCGACGAGCACCTGGTAGGAGAGCGGATCGCCGTCCGGGTCCGCGATCGAGGCACGGATCGTGAACTCCCGGCCGGCCGGGACCGAGGCGGCCCCGTCGACGGTCATCGAGGAGATCACGGGCGGCGTGTTGTCCCGGGAGGTGTCACCGCCGTACGCCTTCTTGACCGCGTAGTACGAGAGCCGCTTCTGTCCCGCGGGCAGCAGGTTGAACCAGACGCCGCCGAAGTCGTACTCCGTGCCGTAGTGGAAGAGCGTCGCCCCGAGCGCCACTCCCCGGTGCCCGGTGACGCAGTCCCAGGCCTTGGTGTAGCCGGCCGCCTTCGCGGTGTCCGCGGGTTCGTCGGGCACTCCGTTGGCGTCGTTCGGCACCTCCCACTCGCCGGCCGGGCCGCCCTCGGTGACGATGTACGGCTTCGTGTAGCCGCCGGACTCCCAGGTCTGCTTGATGTTGCACACATCGCCGTAGGAGTTCACGGCGTACAGATCGAGGTCGGGCGCGTTGCGCTTGTAGTACGGCCAGGCCCCGGTCCACGCGTCGGTCGAGGTCACCGGGTGGTTGGGGTCGACGGCGTGGATCTTCTTCGCGATCTCATTGACGAAGGTGGTGTACGCGTTGCGCTGCTGCTCCAGCGCGTCCCCGCTGTAGCAGTTCTGCAGCCCGAGGACGGACTCGTTGCCGACATTCCACATCAGCACGCCCGGGTGGTCCTTGTAGGTGTCCACCCACTTGGGGAACTCCGCGAGCATGTCGTTCTTGTACGTGGTGTCCGTGAGGTAGTTGACGCAGCCACCGCTGCCGGGACCGCCCCCCGGCTGGAGCCAGAACCCGGCGATCACCTTGACCCGGTTGGCGGCGGCCGCGTCGAAGAGCGGCTTGCTGGTGGCGTCGGTGCCCCAGGTCCGTACGGTATTGGCGCCCATCGACGCGACGTCGGGCATATAGCGCGCGGCATCGGCCACGGCGGGGCCCCAGGTCAGGCCCTTGACCTGGTAGGGCGCTCCGTCGACGGTGAGCTGCCAGTTTCCCTGCGATCCGGTGACCTTGACGACGCTGCCCGCGGCGTGGGCGGCCGGGGCCGGGAGGGCCACGGCGCACGCGGCGAGCAGGGCGGTGACGGCGAGCGGGGCCGCCGCGCGCCGCTTTCTGATGGCTGGTCGGTACATGGGGTGCTGTCCCCTCTGGGGTGGGAGAGCGCTCTCCCTCATGGGCGCGGAGCACCCACGAGGGAGAGCGCGACGGTCAGGGCAGTTCGTAGTTCGCGTTGAGCGCGGCGCCGGCCTCGGGATGGGCCTGGTCGTACCCGCGGGCGTCACACTGGAGACCCTCGATGACGCAGTGCTGCGTCAGGGCCCTCAGCGTGGCGTCGTCCCAGGCGTTGAAGAAGTCGTAGTGGAAGGAGTGGCCGGTTCCGCTGGCCAGCCTGACCTGCGACATATCGCCGTTGACGGGCCAGGCCATCTTGAACTCGATCATCGGCAGGGCCACCGGGTGCGAGGTGGGGCAGACGTCCTGGTTGGCGCCCTGGGCGGTCGGATAGGCCATATGGCTCTGGTGATTGGGCGTGTCCAGGTACTTGCCGTCCCAGCAACTGGGTGCCTGGAAGCGCAGGTTGAGCTGCACGTCCTGGGCGGTCGGGCAGCTCGCCGGGAATTCGGTGTTGTTGTACGACTCGCCGCACTCCCAGCCCTCCACCCAGCCCGGGTGGTTACGGAACTGTTCGGCGGTCTGCATCGGGTTGCCGACCACGAAGCGCAGCCCCTTGGGGAACGGCCGTACGCTCCGGTAGTCGGTGACGCCCGACTTGTAGTAGATGGTCTGCGGGCCGACCGGGCGGATCTCCTGAGCGCCCTTGTAGAGGGTCGGCATCCAGTACGCGGACTTGTCACCGGGCGCCTTGCACGCGGTGCCGCCGCCGCTCAGCGAAGCCGTGGTGCTCGCCGCATCGGTCGTGGTGTTGCCCATGAAGGTGTGGTTGTGCGACGCGCCGGGCTGGCCCGGGAAGACGATCGGGTCGTCCGGCCTGGCGTGCGAGACCGTGCAGTTCGCCTGGAACTCGTGGAAGTAACGGTGCGGCGGAATCTCGGCGGACGGCACCACCCCGGTCACGGGCGGATTCGCCGGAATGTATCCGTCCCCGTCGGGATCGTCGCCGGACGGTACGGGGACGGCCGGGGCCATCTTGTGCCCGGCGTGGGCTGCCTTCGCCGCCGCGGCCGGGTGTTCGGCCGCGCGCGCGGTGGCGGTGGTGGCGTCCGGGATCGCGGTGAGCCCGAAGGCCACCAGGGCCAGGGCGGTGGCGACGAGCAACGCGGACACCAGGGCGGTTCTGCGGAATCTATCGGCCATGCGGACCTCCATGCCGCTCTTCGTCCGCACACGTCGGGTGTGCGGTGGGGGGGAGAGTGGAGCTGGATGGTGCACCGCGGAGAGCCGTACCCGTGTTCGGCGAGAAGCCGGAATCCTGTGGGAGAGCGCTCTCCAAAGCGGTGCCAGTGTTACGCCGCCGCTGAGAGAGTGTCAATACTTCGTGAACGATCCCCGGTCCGCGCGCTGTTGCCGCCGGCCCGGCAACAGCGGTCCCGGCGGTGCATCCGGCCCACACCCCCTCGCGTTCGTAGGGTGAACACGGCACGATGCGACAGGCCCGGAAATGCGGAACCCTCCGGGCGGCTTGACGATTGACGAACGGCCGTGTCCGGCAGTACGTATCCCTACGGGCGGGCGCGGCACATCCGACGGACATCCAGGAGCACACGCATGAGTGGTACTGCCCAGATCGGCGTCACGGGGCTTGCGGTGATGGGCCGCAACCTCGCCCGGAACTTCGCTCGCAACGGCCTCACCGTCGCCGTGCACAACCGCACCGCGTCGAAGACCCGTGCGCTGGTGGACGAGTTCGGCGACGAGGGCACCTTTGTCGCCGCGGAGTCCGCGGCGGACTTCGTCGCGGCGCTGGAGCGCCCGCGCCGTCTCATCATCATGGTGAAGGCCGGCGATCCGACGGACGCCGTGATCCAGGAGTTCGCCCCGCTGCTGGAGAAGGGCGACGTCATCATCGACGGCGGCAACGCCCACTTCGCCGACACCCGCCGCCGCGAGAAGGAGCTGCGCGAGCGCGGTATCCACTTCGTCGGCGTCGGCATCTCGGGCGGCGAGGAGGGCGCGCTGCACGGTCCCAGCATCATGCCGGGCGGCTCCGCAGAGTCGTACGCGTCGCTCGGCCCGCTGCTGGAGAAGATCGCCGCGAAGGCGCCCGACGGAGCGCCCACCGTCGCCCATATCGGTCCGGACGGCGCGGGCCACTTCGTGAAGATGGTCCACAACGGCATCGAGTACGCCGACATGCAGCTGATCGCCGAGGCGTACCACCTGCTGCGGTCCGTCGCGGGCTACTCCCCCGCCCGGATCGCGGAGACCTTCAGGACCTGGAACACCGGCCGGCTCGACTCGTACCTGATCGACATCACGGCGGAGGTGCTCGCCCACACGGACGAGGCGACCGGCAAGCCGTTCGTGGACATCGTCACCGACCAGGCCGAGCAGAAGGGCACCGGACGCTGGACCGTACAGATCGCCCTCGATCTGGGCGTGCCGGTCTCCGGCATCGCCGAGGCGGTCTTCGCGCGCTCCCTGTCGGGGCACGCGGCGCTGCGTGAGGCGTCCCGCTCACTGGCGGGCCCGGCGGCGGCGCCGCTGGACGAGACCGAGGCGGCGCGCTTCGCCGACCAGGTCGAGCAGGCGCTGTACGCGTCCAAGATCGTCTCGTACACCCAGGGCTTCCACCAGATCCAGGCGGGCAGTGAGGAGTACGGCTGGGACATCGACCTCGGTTCGGTCGCCGCGATCTGGCGGGCGGGCTGCATCATCCGTGCCGCGTTCCTCGACCGGATCCGCGAGGCGTACGACACGCAGCGCGACCTGCCGAGTCTGCTGTCCGACAAGCAGTTCGCCGAGGAGATCGGCGCGGCGCAGGACGACTGGCGCGCGGTGATCGCCGCCGCGGTGCACCAGGGTGTCCCGACGCCGGGCTTCTCCGCGGCGCTCGCGTACTACGACGCGCTGCGCGCGGAGCGGCTGCCCGCCGCGCTCACCCAGGCGCAGCGCGACTTCTTCGGCGCGCACACCTACCGGCGCACCGACCGTGAGGGCTCGTTCCATACCCTGTGGGGCGGCGACCGTTCCGAGGTCCCGGCCGGCTGATCAGCCGAGCGGCCCGGGTGCGGGCTCCGGCTCCGGTACGGGGTCGGGGCCCGGCGGGCTGGGAATCGGGTCCGGCGTGGGCACCGGCGAGGGGCGCGGCGGGGGCGCCGGGGTCGGCGGCGGCGAGGGAACGGGCGCCGGTCCCGGCAGCGGGCCCGGCTCCGGTCCTGGCGGGCCGGGGGTCGGCGTGGGCGAGGGCGGTACGGGGTCGGGGTAAGGGCTGGTCATGCCTGACCTCCAGTAGTGCGGGAGTCGTGCGTTCCCAATGTCTCGTGGTGCGCCTGCCCACGCGCGCCGGGTCCACTCATGATCCGCGGGGCCTCCGTCAGGGTGCTCCGCGGGGCCGCCCGTCAAGCCCCGGCGGCGGCCGCGGCGGCGTGCAGCCCGAGGCGCGGGCTGGAGAGCACCGGCGTGTCGTTGGTGGTGCGCCGCGCCGCGTCGGCCATCGAGGCCTGGGCCAGCACGATCACATCCGCCGCCGTGACGCTGTCGACGGCGGCGGCGACCGCGTCCAGATAGCCGTCGCGGTCACCGGCCTCGAAGCGTGCCCAGGCGTCCTCCACCACCAGCGTACGCAGATCCACAGGGCGCCCCGCCGCCTCCTCGCGGATCAGCTCGGCCGTCGATTCCAGTGTGCTCTCCAGCGCGGCGACCACCACGACCCGGCCGGCCGAGGCCGCCGCGCGCGCCATCGGCCGGTCGACGCGCAGCACCGGCACGCCGAGGGCCTCGCCGGCCCTTTCCGCCACCCCGCCGATCGTGGAGCAGGTGCAGAGCACGGCGCTCGCCCCCGCGGCGACGGCGGCGGCGAGCGCCGCTTCGACATCGGCCGCCACGGCCTGGGGCCCCTCGGCCACAACCCGGGCGAGGAGGTCCTCGTGGACCAGATGCCGCAGGACGAGCCCCGGATGGCCGGCGTCCCGCAGCGCGTCGAAGACCGGTACATGGACCGGGGAGGTGTGCAGCAGCGCAAGCATGATCGCCATGCTAACGACCTGGTGCACGATAGCCAGTGGATCAGCGAGCGGCGTCTTGCGGCTTCGCATCCAAGGCGGAGGAGGGAGGCGACGCGGAGCGTCGTCGACTGACGACAACGCCGGAGGCGGAGTCGCAGGGCGTCGGGAGCCCGCTGGCTATCGTGCACCAGGTCGTAAGAGCCCGACAGGCTCTGAGGGCTGTTGTGCCACGGGCGCGTTTCACCGGCGCGGTGGGCCGGCCTTCAGCTGTTCCTCCGCGGCCCTGACCGCACCGGCCGGGGCCGCGGGGGCCTCGTCAGGATGGCGGCGCGCCCATCCGGACGCGTACGGGCACAGCGGTACGACCGGCACGCCCTCGCGCCCGGCCATCGCGTAGAACTCCCGTACCAGCGCGCCCGCGATGCCCTTTCCCTCATGGCCCTCCTCCACCACGGTGTGCACGGCGACCAGTGCGGCGGGGGTGGCGTCCAGGGTGAAGTAGACGATGAGGCCGACGACCTGGCCGTCCTCGTACGCCTCCAGGCGGCCCTTCGGCCGGTTGTCGCGGATATCGATGTCCGCCATGACGGCTGCCTCCCTGCCGCGCCGTCAGTTCGCGCCCTCGTCGGCGGCCGCCTCCAGCGCCTTGGCCCGCTTGTGGATGATCACCGCGGCCGCGGCCGCGCTCGTCACGAAGGCGGCCGGAACCATCCAGTTCTGGTCGAGACGGTGACAGGTGGCGTGGTCGAGCGAGTAGCGTCCGGCCCCCATGAGACCGATGCACGCCGCGGTCCAGCCGAGGAAGCCCGGATGCTCCAGGCCGCCCGCCGCGTTGAAGAACCCGTTGGGGACATGGACCGAGACCGCCCCCGCCATGCCGCCCGCCGCCGCGGCCCCGGCCGCCGGGGTGGCCAGGCCGAGGGCCAGCAGCAGCCCGCCGCCGGTCTCGGCCAGCCCGGAGGCGACGGCGCTCGGCCTGCCGGGCCGGAAGCCCATGGCCTCCATGCCCTGACCGGTCCCGTTGATCCCGGCGCCGCCGAACCAGCCGAACAGTTTCTGGGTGCCGTGCGCCGCGAGCACCGCTCCGGCGCCGAGCCGCAGGGCGAGCAGGCCGAGGTCATGCCGGTTCTGACGGGTCATGGCGGGCTCCGGGTGTCGGGGAGGTGTGGACGTACGACTCCACTCTCTGCGGCGCGGCGCGCGGGGGGTCAGCGTTGCTGGGCCGTACGGGTCAGACGGGGCGCGGGGTCCGTGCGATACATTTTGCGGCGCCTTTGCCTCGATCGGCTTCAGCCACCTTCAGCCACCTTCTGCCGCGGAGACGGACTACTCAATGAGCGACATAGTCAATGGACTTGGCCGGGCCGGTGCCTACGGGGCACTCGGTGTGGTCCTGCTGATCCTCGGCATCGTCCTGGTGGACATGCTGACGCCCGGAAAGCTCGGCAAGCAGATCTGGGAGGAGCGCAACCGCAACGCCGCGATCCTCCTCAGCTCGGCCCTGCTGGGAATCGGCGGCATCGTGTTCACGTCGATCTGGACGACGTACGACGACTTCGGCAAGGGGCTCGCGTCGACCGCCCTGTTCGGCCTGCTGGGCCTGGTGATGATGGCGGTGGCGTTCCTGGTGGTCGATCTCGTCACGCCGGGGAAGCTGGGAGCGACGCTGGTGGAGCCGGAGCCGCATCCGGCGGTGTGGGTGACGGCGTCCTGCAACATCGCGGTCTCCGCGATCATCTCGGCGTCCATCGCCTGACCCCCGGGATTCCCCGGCGAGCGGGCCCGCCCCCTCTTTCGTCACCTTGACGATAACGAGCACCCTCGATAGCGTCTCCTTGACGAGAAGAGGGGGTCCTTTCCATGGCCGACATCACCCGGCGCCTCGGCCGGCGCCATCTGCGCTCCGCGCCCACCGCCCACATCCGCCACCACCGGCGCGGCCGGCTCGTCCATGACGGTCCCGGGCTGAGCTTCTGGTTCCGGGCGCTGACCGCGGCGCTCTCCGAGATCCCGGTGGACGACCGCGAGTTGGCGATGGCCTTCCACGCGCGTACGTCGGACTTCCAGGACGTCACCGTGCAGGCCACCGTGACGTACCGGATCAGCGAACCCGCCACCGCCGCCGCCCGCCTGGACTTCTCCATCGACCCGGACACCGGCGTCTGGCGCGGCGCCCCGCTGGAGCAGATCTCCACCCTGCTCACCGAGACCGCCCAGCAGCACGCGCTCGACGTACTGGCCCGTACCTCCCTCTCGGAAACCCTGGCGGACGGCGTGGCGTCGGTACGGGAGCGGATCTCCGGCGGTCTGGCGGCGGAACCGCGGCTGCCCGCCACCGGGATCGAGGTGGTGGCGGCCCGGGTCGTCGCCATCCGCCCGGAGCCCGAGGTGGAGCGCGCGCTGCGCACCCCCACGCGGGAGCAGATCCAGCAGGAGGCGGACCGGGCCACCTATGAGCGCCGCGCCGTGGCCGTGGAGCGCGAGCGCGCCATCGCGGAGAACGAACTCGCCAGCAAGATCGAACTGGCCCGCAGGGAGGAGCGGCTGGTCGAGCAGCAGGGCGCCAACGCCCGTCGCGAGGCCGAGGAGAGCGCGGCGGCGGACGCCATACGTGCCGAGGCCGAGGCGCTGCGTACCGTACGGCTGGCCAAGGCGCAGGCCGAGGCCGCGCGGGAGACCGGCGAGGCGCGGGCCGGCGCCCAGTCCGCCTGGCTGCGGGTCCACGGCGATGCGGACGCCGCCACGCTGCACGCGCTGGCCGCCACCCGGCTCGCCGAGAACCTGCCGCGCATCGACAGCGTCACCCTCTCCCCCGATGTCCTCACCGGCCTGCTGGCCAAGCTCGGCGGGGCGGGCGGGGAGCGGCGGTGAGCCTCGCGCCGCGCGCGGTGCTGGTGCACCGCACCAGTGAGTACGAGGAGCTGCTCACCCGGCACGGCACCCACGGCCAGGCCGCCTTCTTCCTCTCCTCGCGCGGCCGGTCCATCGAGGAAGTGGCGGAGCGTCACCACCGGGCGCGGAAGGCGCTCGCCGAGGTGGCGGCCGCCGTGCCCTTGCAGTGGCGGCAGGCCCGGGTGGAGCGGGCGGACCTGGACCGGTTCCTGTTCGCCCCCGAGGATGTGGTGATCGTGGTGGGCCAGGACGGACTGGTCGCCAACGCCGCCAAGTATCTGTCGGGCCAGCCGGTGGTCGGGATCGACACGGACCCGGGCCGCAACCCGGGTGTGCTGGTGCGCCATCGGGCGGCCGACGCGGCCGGACTGCTGCGGGCGGCGGCTGCCCGCGCCGGCTCCGTCGACGAGCTGACCATGGTGGAGGCGGTCGCCGACGACAGCGAGCGGCTGCTCGCGCTCAACGAGATCTATCTCGGCCGGCCGGGCCACCAGACCGCCCGCTACCGCCTCGGCCCTGACGACGGGACGGCTCCCGGCGAGGCCCAGGCATCGTCCGGCGTGCTGGTCGGCACCGGCACGGGCGCCACGGGCTGGCTGCGCTCGCTGCGGCGGGAACGCGGCAGCGCCCTGCCGCTTCCCGGTCCCACCGACAACCGGCTGATCTGGTACGTCAGGGAGGCCTGGCCCTCCCCTGCCACCGGCACCTCGCTGGTGGAAGGGGTGCTGGCCGACACGGAACGGCTGCGGCTCACCGTCGAGTCCGACCGGCTGGTGGCCTTCGGCGACGGCATGGAGAGCGACGCGCTGGAACTGACATGGGGTCAGACGGTCCGGCTGGGCAGATCCGCGACGTCGCTGCGGCTGCTCGGCTGAGAGCCTGTCGGGTGACCTTCGATACGCCTCTTCGGCGGGTCACCGACAAGGGGGCGAGGGCGCGGGCCTCCGCCCCCAGGCCAGGTCAGCGGGTTAGCGGGTTAGCGGGCGGGGGTCAGCGGTCGCAGCGCAGGCTCGGAATGCTGACGGCGTCCCCCATGACCTTCATGCCCGCGTCGTTCGGGTGCAGATGGTCCCCGCTGTCGTACGCGGGCAGGATCTTCGCCGGGGCGGCCGGGTCCTTGACGGCCGCATCGAAGTCCACGACCCCGTCGAACGCGCCGCTCCGGATAAAGGAGTTGACCGCCTGGCGGACCGCTTCGCCGCCCTCGTTCCACTCCTGCCAGCCCTGGTACGGCATGACGGTCGCCCCGACCACACAGGCGCCGGCGGCATGCGTCCGCTCGATGATCTGCCGGTATCCGTCGATCAGCTGGGCAGCCGTGGGCGCGGGGTTGGCCTTGATGTCGTTGACCCCTTCGAGCAGGATCACCGTGCGCAGACCCCGCTGCGACAGGACGTCCCGGTCCAGCCGCTTCAGCGCGCTCTGCCCGGCGCCGTCGGAGAGGACCTTGTTGCCGGAGATCCCTTCGTTGGCGACACCCTTGAGGGTGGTACCGGCGTCGCTCCGCAGCCGGCCCGCGAGGAAGTCGGGCCAGCGGCGGTTGGCGTCCCCGGTGGAGATGGAGCCGTCGGTGATCGAGTCCCCGAGAGCCACGACGGCGCCGGTGCCGGCCGGGGCGTCGACCACCACCGCGTCCAGGTAGTAACGGGAGCCCGTCTGCTGGGTGTAGGACGTGGCGGCCTCCTCCGCGGCGTGGTTGCCGGCGGGCGCGATGTACGAGGTCTGGAGCCCCTGCCGGTGGCCGGTGGCCGTGCCGGCCGCGTTCTGTACGTAGACGCTGATGGCCAGATCGGACTGCGGGCCCACGGTGCCGCGCAGCGGGTCGCTGTAGACGGATCCGCCCGGCGGGACGGTCACCGACGGAGCGCCGCCGAAGGACAGCGCGCGGTTGCTGCCGGGCACCAGGGCGGCGCCGGAGGACCGTACACCCGCGTAGGCGCGGCCGAAGGTCACCGGCTGCTCGCCGAAGGCGTTGGACAGCCGGATCCGCAGCCCGCTGCCGCCGGCGCTGGTGTGCACGACGATCCGGTGGGTCCGCGCGGGGACGGCCGTGTCCAGCCGGTCGGCGCTGGCGGCCCAGGTGACGACGGGGGTGGTGGCGGCCGGCGCGTGGGCGGTGGCCGGTACGGAGGCGGTGGTACGGGCGAAGGACGCGGTCGGGACCGCGAGGACGGTGCCGAGAGCGAGGGCGAGGACGGCGGCCGCGCGCCAGGCGCGGGGTAACTCCGGTCTGTTCATTGCGGGTTGGTCCCTCTCCAGTAATGGTCGTGCTCATGTCAGTAATGGCACGCACAGAAAGCGCTACCGGTTCGACTTTCGAACGGATTTCGGACGGTCCCGATACCCCGGGGGCGTTCCGGTTGGCCGGGGCCCACGGTGGGAATTCATGGGGACCGATGGCCCTCGACGAAGAGACCGGCCCCCCTCCTCCCGGACGGACGCCGTTCGACACCCTGTTCTGCGCGCTGCTGCCCAGGCTGTACCGCAGGGCCGTGATGCTGTCCGGGGCGCGCCAGTCGGCGGAGGACGCGGTCCATGAGACGTATCTGAAGCTGGTGGCCGGCCCGGAACGGCTGCTGGCCCACCCGGAGCCGTACGCCTACGCCTTCGCGGCGCTGCTGAGCGCCGTACGCGACGCGCGCAGGAAGGAGATACGGCAGGTGCCGACCGAGGACCCCGGCGCGGCACAGGCTCACGGCTGGGACGGCGGACTGGCGCGGCGGCAGAGCGAGTGGGAAGCGCTGCGGCTGCTGAGCCGGCTGTCGGCGCGGCAGGCCGGAGTGGTGATCCTGGTGGATCTCGACGGCTACACCATCGACCAGGCCGCGAAGATCATGAAGGTGCACCGGGGTACGGCCGCCCGGCACCGCGCCCGCGCGCTGGAGAAACTGCGCACCCTGGCTGCCGAGGGCCAGGACGCCCGGGAGGGCCGGAACATCCGGGACGGAGAGCGCCATGAGCAGGCCTGACGACGACCCCGTGGCCGCGGCCCTGCGCGAACGGCTGCGGGCCGCCGAGGAGGAGATAGGTCTCCCGCACGGCCTGTGGGAGCGCGTCCGCTCCCCCGCGTCGGCGCCCCGCAGGGCGGACCGGCTTCCGCACCCCGTCCTGGCCGCCGTGCTGGCGGCGGCGTCAGTGGCCGCGGTCGCCCTCGGGGCGTGGTGGCCGACGAGCTCAGGTGCCGGCCGGCCGGCACCTGAGCTCGCGCCGCCCGCCGACAGCGCGGGAACGGCCATCAGCGTGTACCACGCGGTCCGCGGCTGCCGTGGACCGCGCACGACGGAGTGCGCGCTGCGCTTGGCGGTGGATCCGTACGCGCGCTACGCGGCGCAGGGCAACCGGGTCACGCCGGTCTGGCACGACGACCGGCTGACGGCACGCTGTGCGATCGATGACGGCACCAGGACCGAGGACGAGTCGGGCATCTCCTCGACCCGCTGGTATCTGGTGCGGACCCCCCAGGGCCGGCACGGCTGGCTGCCGGGGGTCCGCACCCGCGACGCGCCGGACGTGCCGGAGTGCCTCACCGACTGAGCCCATGTGACGCAGGTCACTCCGGAAGGTGTCATACGGGGAGGGTCCGCCGATCGTGTAGTGCGTGTACGGCGGGCCCCGCACGGGCCGCCTCATGAACACACGGCGTGTGCCGCGTACCCCCACGCACGGCACGCGCCGTGTCCCCACGCCGGAGGAGGCGCGGGGGCCGTCGCGATCACCTGTGTGCATCCATCCCAGGAGGGCACCCGACCTCTTGTCGCGCCAACCGGCAGGACACGGCCGCCATCCACGCGGTCGGCGCAACCGGCGCAGCCGGCGCAGTCAGCGAAGGAGACTCGGGTGAAGAAGAAGCAGAAACTCACGCTCGCCTACCGGCCGGTCGGGTTCGTGCTCGGCTGGACGGGCGGAGCGCTGGCGGGGCTGGCGTTCCAGACGACATGGAAGGCCCTGCGGCACGAGGACAACGCCCCGGACGCCCTCGACCGCGACCGTGGCTGGGGCGAAGTCCTGCTGGCGGCCGCCGTCCAGGGCGCCATCTTCGCGGTCGTGCGCAGCGCCGTGGACCGGTCGGGCGCCAAGGCCATCGAGCGTGCGACCGGCACCTGGCCGAGTGACAATAGTGGGGGCAGGGACTAGCGCGTGGTTGAGGAGTAGCGCCGCGGCGGCTGCCTCACGGAGGAGGCGCATGGTGACGAGAACCGGCAACCAGGAGACCGTACGGGAACTGCTCGACACCCACGGCCGTACGTACGCGGCGGAAGCACACATCCGTCTGCGCGACACTCCCCAGCCGCTCTACCAGACACTGGTGCTGGCCTGTCTGCTGAGTGCGCGGATCCGCAGCGACACCGCGGTGGCGACCTCGCGTGCGCTCACGGACTCCGGGCTGGACAGTGCCCGGCGGATGGCGGACGCCGGCTGGCAGGAGCGCGTGGACGCGCTGGGCCGGGGCGGCTACCGCCGTTACGACGAACGGACCGCGACCCAGCTCGGCGAGGGGGCCGAGCTGCTTCTCGACGAGTACGGCGGCGATCTGCGGCGGCTGCGTGACGCGGCGGGCACGGATATCGACGCCCTGCGCCGACTGCTGCGAGAGGTGCCCGGACTCGGTCCCGTCGGTGTGGACATCTTCCTGCGCGAGGCGCAGGCCGTCTGGCCGGAGCTCGCGCCGTATCTGGACGAGAAGGCGCTCCAAGGGGCACATCGCCTGGGGCTGCCCGACCACCCCGAGGCACTGGCACGCCTGGCCGGCGACGCCGACCCGGCGGTGTTCGCCTCCGCGCTGGTGCGAGTCGCCCTGGAGAAGAAGAAGACGGTATCGGCGGGGGCCTGAGGCACACGCAAAGGCACACGCAAGCCACCGATCCGTCGGCGGTCCGTCGATGATGACGACACTCGGTCCGGTGGCGCGCGCGTGCGGGACAACGACGTCAGACGACGACGTCAACTGTGCGGCGTATCAGCTCTGCGGGGGACGCTTGTCCGACGGCGGCTCGTTCCCGAGCTGCTCATTCATCTTCTTCTGGGCGGCGTCCGTCTGGCCGCTGTACTTGTTCTGCGTCTTCTGGTCGAACGCGTCGCCGCCCTTGTCCACCCCCTTGCGTGCCGTGTCCTCATGCCCCTTGATGAGGCCCTTCAGCTTGTCGAGCATCGACATGTTCGGCTCCTCGCTCGAAACGTATTCCCTCCCACCATCGCCGCTGACCAGCGATCCCGCATCCGCAGCGGATACGGTCCGCTCACTCACCCGCAGTGATGCCGAGGGGCGGAGCCGGTTGCCCTCAGCCCATCTCGCGGCCGGCGGGCGGCCAGGACGGGGCGGTCGCGGCGAGCGCGACGTCGATCTCCCGCACCGTGTCCGGGTTGTAGAACTCGGCCACCTGACGCACCAGCAGGAGACCTTCGATCACGGCCGGTTCGAGCGGACGGTCCATGCGGCTGACACCGGTGGGGAGATTGCCGAGATAGCGGGCGCCGCGAAGTTTCCACGACGCCTTCGTGTCCAGACCGGCGGTGGCGAAGCCGAGGGCCGAGGCCATGGTGACGGCGGCCTCGGTCGCCCCCGAGGCCAGCAGGGACAGGCCCGCCTGGTGCTCGCCCGTCCCGCCGGTGACGGTGTGCAGCCGGCAGGCGTCCTCGGCCCCCTTGAGGAGCTGCTGCGCCTGCTCCAGCACGAGCACCGCCCAGGCCAGCTGTGCGACATCCACAGACGGGGGCTGCGTGGCGGGCTGCTTCTGCATCACGGGCTCCCTGAGATCGGCTGACACCGAGACTAGAGAGCCCACGGTCCCCGGCGGGAGCCGTTTCCGCCAGAGCCACTCGAACGAGGTAGCGGACCCGCGTGAAGTGAGGGCTCAGGGCGCGGCGTTGAGCAGGTCGAGGGCGCTCTGCTGGCGAGCCGCGTCCGCCTTGTCGAGCGGTCCGTTCCAGCGCAGTCCGTACTGATCGAGCGGATTGCGGTCCCTGGCGTACGCGGCGTCGGCCTGCCTCGTCAGATACGCCGTGTAGGGATGATCGGAGAGCGCGGCGTTGAGCGCGCCCAGACCGCGTACGTGCGCGCCTTTGAAGGACGGTCCGTCGGCTCCGCAGTCCCCGCTCTCGCACGGGTCACGCAGGATGCCGTCGGCGGTGTTCAGCGAGGACGTGGTGGTGGCCGCGTCGGCGATCTGCCGTGCGGCGGTGAGGAGTTGTCCTTCCCCGGTGGCGCGGTGCAGTTCGGTGAGCGCGCCGAGCAGCACGCCCTGGTTGTACGACCAGACGGTGCCGCCGTTGTTGCGGCAGGTGCCCAGATCGATGCCGTCGTTCACAAGGTGCGAGCCGTTGACCATGCCGGTGCCCTGGAACCAGGACCATCCGGCACGCGCTCTGCCCAGATACGCCGTGTCTCCCGCGACGCGGTTGTGCAGCGCCGCGTTGAGCTGGATGTAGAGGGAGTTGGCGATGGCGTTCTTGTACGTCCTCGCGGTGCTCCACCACACGCCGCCGCCGCAGGTACCGTCCCAGTAGGCGGCCATGTGGTCGGCGTCCGCACGGGCAGTGTTCAGATACCGGCTGTCGCCGGTGGCGTCGTACGCGGCGACCCAGGCCAGCCCCCACCAGCCGGTGTCGTCGATGTAGTCGTTGCGGAACTGGCCGGCCTGGGCGTTCAGTTGACGGTCGTACGTGTTGGCGATGGCGTACCGGTAACTGGGCATGCCCGAGACCCGGATGTTGTCGATGACGGCGGTGAGCGCGTTGGCGGAGTTCCACCAGCCGGTGGTGTCGAACAGGCCGGTGCCGTTGTTGTAGAACTGCATCTGCGCGGTGGCGGCGGCCTTGCGCCGGTCGCCCGCGTTCCAGGTCGTACGCGCCCAGGGCGTGCAGGCGATCTCCGTACGGTCGCCGGCCTTGCCGCAGGCCCGCAGGGCGCCGACGCCGTGGTTGTTCCAGTCGTCGACGTTGTACATGAGGGTGCGCCAGCCGCGCTGTCCTGCGGGCACGGTGGTGGCGCCGAGGCGGCTGCCGGAGCTCCAGGTGCGCCCGCCGTCGAAGGACCGGTCCAGCCACACCTCGTCGCCGGGGCTGCCGTCGCCGAGCGAGGCCCAGCCCATCGCGTCCTGGTCGTCGAAGTGGAGGGTGATGGAGCGCGAGAAGAGCGCCGCGGAGACGGGGGCGCGGTCCTGCGGCGCGAGCGCGGGGTCACGGGCGTCGCAGTACGTGTTGCAGATGGCGGCGGTGGGGGCGGCGACGGCCTGGGGGTCCGCCGCGGCGAGAGTACCGACGGCGAGCGGGGTGACGGCGAGCGTGGTGACGACCGGCGCCACCAGGCGGCGCATCCGAGCTGACATCGTTGTCCACATGAGCGGCTCCGGGGTCGGACGACATGAGCGAGGACAGGGGGTACCGAGAGCGCTCCCAGAACGTATGACCGTGACGCGCTCACGTCAATCAGTCCGGCCGCGGCCCCAACAAGGCGTTCGCACAGCACCCTTGACGGGAACACGTCGACCTGTATGGTCTAGGCCAAGTGGTAGAGACCTTTCCCGGATGCAACGTCATTTCCGCTGCGCACGGAAGGGAATCCACCGCCGACCTTCGCGCCTCTTGGCCCCCACACTCGAGAGGCCGACCTGCCGTATCCGGGTTCCCCACAACCCGGAATCGCGCAGGAAGACCTGATGTGAAGGAGTACTTCATGCATGCCAAAAGGAAGCTGGCCGCTGCCCTCGGCGCCGTTGTCGCGCCGGTTCTCGCCATAAGCCTCCCCGCGAGTTCCGCCAGCGCCCACGGATATATCTCCTCGCCCCCCAGCAGGCAGGCCCAGTGCGCCGCGGGAACGGTCAGCTGCGGCGATATCACCTACGAACCGCAGAGCGTGGAAGGGCCCAAGGGGCTCACCAGCTGCAGCGGCGGAAACTCACGGTTCGCCGAGCTGGACGACGACTCCAAGGGCTGGACCGTGACGCCCGTGGGCAGCACCACGTCATTCCAGTGGAAGCTGACCGCGCAGCACGCCACCAGCACCTGGCAGTACTTCGCCGGCGGGCAGCAGATCGCCGAATTCAACGACAACGGAGCGAAGCCGGGAGCGACCGTCACCCACCAGGTGAACTTCGGCGGCCTGTCGGGTCATCAGAAGGTCCTGGCGGTCTGGAATGTCGCGGACACCACGAACGCCTTCTACGCCTGCATCGACGTGAACGTCGGCGGCTGAGGTCCTCCGGACCCGACTCACTCAGGGTGAGCCCCTGACACCTCAGGCGGGGGCTCACCCGTACGAGCCACAGCTCGCCGCACCCTCTCGCCGCACCCTCTCGCGCCACCAGCTCGCCCCACCCCCCACCAGGCCGCCTGCCGGTGCACACACGCGTGCCTGAAATCCCCCCACACACCTGCCTGGGCCGCCGCGCGTACGGCGGCCGGATCCAAGGAGTGAGTCACCGTGCGTCAGCGCATCCTCGGACTGCTTACCGCGACCGCCTCGGCCGCCGCGTTCTCCCTGCTGTCTCTCGCGCCGTCCTCCGCGGCGCAGTCGGCCCCGGCGGCCGATTTCGTCGTCAGCGAGGCCCAGTTCAACCAGATGTTCCCGAACCGGAACTCGTTCTACACCTACGGCGGTCTGACTGCCGCCCTGAGCGCCTATCCGGGCTTCTCCGGCACGGGAAGTGACACCGTACGGAAGCAGGAAGCCGCCGCGTTCCTCGCGAATGTCAGCCACGAGACCGGCGGCCTCGTCCATGTGGTCGAACAGAACACAGCGAATTACCCGCACTATTGCGACTCGTCCCAGCCCTATGGCTGCCCGGCGGGCCAGGACAAGTACTACGGGCGTGGCCCGATCCAGCTCAGCTGGAACTTCAACTACAAGTCCGCGGGCGACGCACTGGGCATCGATCTGCTGAACAACCCCGATCTCGTGCAGAACGATTCCGCCGTGGCCTGGAAGACCGGCCTCTGGTACTGGAACACCCAGAACGGTCCGGGAACCATGACACCGCACAACGCCATGGTGAACGGCGTGGGATTCGGCGAGACCATTCGCAGCATCAACGGAAGCCTCGAATGCAACGGCGGAAACCCCGCGCAGGTGCAGAGCAGGATCGACAGCTACAAGGGCTTCGCACAGATCCTCGGAGTCGACCCGGGCGCCAACCTGAGTTGCTGAAGCAGACACCGTAATCACCGGCGGGGCGGTACCGACGGCTCACCGGCCGTCGGTACCGCCCCGCCGTCGAACCCGGGGCTTCCGCCCGGGGATCAGGGCGAGCTCACGTACAGCTCGTCGGGCATATCGGGTGAGACGCCGCGTGCGGCCAGGGCGTCGAGGTAGTCGCGGCGTATCCGCGGGTCCTCGTCCTCGTACGGAAGCAGGCTGCCGCCTTCCCGCACGCTGACGAGCACTCCGGGACGGCCGTCCACGATCGGATTACCGGCCCGGCGGATACCCGTCGGGTGTTTCACCCCGCCGCGGAAGGCCAGTTGCCGGGCGGTCCCCGATCCGGTGTTGAAGTGCTGGTGGAACCACTTGCTCGGCGGGCTGTAGACGGAGCCCTCTCCCCACTCCACCCGCACCACCCGGTCGCCGTTGCCCGCCAGATACGGCCGGCTGCCCGCCTCCTGGGGCCAGATGAGTACATACCCGCTCGACCGCAGGCCGTAGAGAATGGCCCCGCCCAGATGGTGATGGGCCTTGTGATAGCGCCCCACCGGCCAGGAGGTGATGTGCGCGGCGACGGTGTTGCCCGCCATCTCGAAGACGGTCGCGTCCACGCCGCTGCCCTTGACGCCCAGGGAGTCCAGCGCGATCCGGTGGATGTCGGCGATGAAGTTGGTCTCGGCGACGCCGCCGAAGTAGTTCTGGTAGCGCTCGCTGGTCGAGTAGTACGCGTCGCCGGGCGAGAACCGGTCGGTGAAGCGGTAGTCGTTGGCGAAGATGAAGTCCTCGTTGTGGAACAGGTCCATCACCATGGGCGCGTCGTTGACAGCCATGTACACGACGGGCTCGGACCCGGTGTTGTGCAGGACGTAGGAGCAGTTGAGCGGAATGGCGAAGAAGCTGCCCCGCGCCCACTCGAAGGTGGTCCTGCGCGAGTCGCCCGGCAGCCAGACGTCGGCCGCGCCGCGCCCGGACAGGACGGTGATGAACTGCTGGTGCAGGTGCTGCTGGCGGTCCAGCGACCGGCGGGCGGCGATCTCACCGATGTGCATACCGGTGAAGCCCTCCATGCCGTGCAGATGGACGAAGGCCGCCTTGCCGCCGGTGCGTGCCCAGTCGGCGCGCTCCAGCGTGCGGACGTCGGCGATGCCGTAGCCGCGATGGACCGGCAGGCCTTCCTTCCGCATCCAGCTGTCGTAGAACGTTTCCCGGGCCCGGCCGGACGATGCCATCAGTCATTCCTTTCTCTGGACAGGACTCAGGAATAGAACTCCTCCATACGCGACGCGATGCCGTTCTCGGCGCACGCGTCGCGGTACATTCGCCGGACCACCGGGTCCTCGTCCTCGTAGTCGATCTGGTCGCCGCCCAGCCGGGTGCTGACCGTGGACATGGGCAGCCCGGTCGCCGGATCACGGCGTGCGTTGAGATGGCGCAGGGCGAGGTAACGGGCCGGTGTGGCGCCGGTGTTGAAGTGCTGGTGGAAGGTCTCACCCGGTGGGATGACGAGTGAGCCCTCGGACCAGTCGTAGCGGGTGACCGGCTCGCCCTCCTTCCACATCAGGCTGTATCCGGTCCCGCTGAGGATCACCACATGGGCGCCGGGCGAATGCCGGTGGGCTTTCTTGTACGTCCCGACCGGGAACTCCGACACATGCGCCATCATCGTGTTCCTGGCCAGTTTGAACTGGACGTTCGTGCCGCCGGCGCCGCGTTCGCGGTAGTCCACGAGCTGGAAGCCGCGCACGTCGGGGACGAAGTTGGTCTCCCACAGCCGGCCGGTCAGCGTGCCCTCGCCGCTGAAGTAGCCGGCTGCCCCGGAGAAACGCGAGGGGAAGTCGTACGGGCAGTTGAAGAGGAACTCGGCTTCGTCGAACAGATTGATCAGCACCGGCGCGTTGGTCACCGCGAGCAGGGTCGCCGGCTGTTCACCGCTGCTGTTGAAGTGCTGGTAGCGCACGTTCAGCGGGATGGCGAACAGCGAGCCCCGCTCCCACTCGAAGCTCTGCGGCACCGAGTCAGGACCCCATACCGTCGTACTTCCCCGCCCGGAGAGCACGTAGATCATCAGCTCGTGCAGATGACGCACCGGGTGAAGGCTCTCCCCCGCCGGGATCCGGCTCAGATAGCAGTCGTTGCTGCGGTCGCTGTCGTCGTGGGTGATGAAACAGCCGTAGCCGCCCGTCCGTGCCCAGGGTTTGAGGGCGACCGCCCGCAGATCGGGGATGTGGAAGCCAGGGATGATGTCGATGCCCTGGCCGCGGGACCACCGCGCGTACGCGGTCGGTGGTGTGGCGGACGGCTGCGCTGTCATGAATTCCTCCAAGGATGCGACCGGAACACCGTCGGACGGCCGGACTACTGCGGACCGAGCAGGTCGACCAGCATCTTCTGCAGCCGCTTCACGTCCTTCGTCAGTACGTCCCAGCCGTAGCTGTCGTAGTACTCGCTGCCCGCCTCGGGGACGGTCGCGCCCAGTTCGGCCGGCGCCGGCACGTCGGCGCGGGTGCTGGGAACCTGGAGGGCGTTCATCCACACGGAGTTGCCGTCCTTGCAGACCAGCCAGTTGACCAGCAGACTGGCGGCGTCCGGGTGCGGAGCCTTGTTGTCGATGGCCAGCAGGCTGGAGCCGCCGGTCGCCACCGGCGGAGCGCCGGTCAGCTTGAGCTGCTTCAGCGGCAGCCCCTCGGCGAGCGCCTCTTCGGTCTCCGCGTTCTGCAGGGACAGGCCGAAGGCGTATTTGCCCCGGGCGATGTCGTCCAGCTCCTGGCGCTGGTCGGTCAGCAGGGTCGGCTTCTGGTCGACGTAGAGGGACTTGACGAAGTCCTCGCCGTAAGCCTGCGCGAAGGTGCCGACGTCGTAGATGGCTCCGCCGTTGGAACGCGGGTCGTCGACGACGATCTTGCCCTTCCACTTCGGATCGAGCATGTCCTCGAAGGTGGTCAGATCGCCGTCCTTCACCAGGTCGGTGTTGACGACGACGCCGGAGTCGACGTAGTTCGACAGCTGAAGGATCATCTCCTTCTCCGGATCGACCCACTTGGGCGCGCCGTCGCGCCAGTTGTCCGCGGTCAGCAACGCCGGGTCGAGCACGTCCTTGAGGGAGCCGATCCACCCCTCGCCGTAGTAGGTGCTCGTCATGGTGTTGCCACCACCGCCGAAGACGTCATGGGTGAAGATGCCGGCCTTGCGCTCGGACTGGAGCTTGGCCGCGATGTCGCTGTTGCGGCCGCCGACGTAGGTGACCTTGACGCCGTAGGTCTGCTCGAACGCCTTCGGCACGTCGGTACGCACACTGCCGTCCGGCGTACCCGTCATGACTACCTCCCCGTCGTTCTTGGCCCGTTGGGCGAGGGCGCCGTCGGGGTCCGGACACCCCGCCGAGACGGTCTTGCCGCCGGCGCTGCCGGAAGCGGTGCCGGCGGCGGGAGCGGTGGACGGGCTCTCCCCGCAGGCGCTGAGGAGCAGTACCACGGCCGCCGGGAGGATGAATCTGGCCTTCGTCGTCATTGACATTGCCTTCACCTGTTTTCGGTGCGAATGAGCCATTGGCTGGCAAGTGTCAGGACCATAGCCACGAAGTTCGCTCCCCAGGAATAGTCCTGGCAAGTATTCCTATATCAGGAATAGATGGCATCCTCGGCCTGGACCGTCATCGTCATGGCGCCGAGCCGGCTGATCGATGTGTCCAGCACGTCGCCCGGCAGAATCGGCCCGACACCGGGGGGTGCGCCGGTGAAGATCACGTCTCCGGGGTGCAGCGTCATCATGCGCGACGCATAGGCGACGATCTGCGGCACAGGGGTGATCATCGTGGACGTGTTGACCGCCTGGCGCGTCTCGCCGTTGCAGGTCAGCAGGATGTCGAAGTCCGCGGGATCGCCCGCCTCGTCGCTCGTCGTGAGCCAGGGGCCGAGCGGGCTGAAGGTGTCGTAACTCTTGCGCCGCGACCGGTCGGCCGGGCTCCGTACGGTGATGTCCAGCCCGATCGTGTAGCCGAGCACATGGTCCAGCGCGTTCTCGACGGCGATGTCCTTGCCGCCGGTGCCGATCACGACGACGAGCTCGGACTCGTGGTGGATCTCGCTGCCCTCGGCGAGCACGTCGCGCGGCAGCACGATGCCGGACCCGGGCCCCACGATCGACGAGGGCGCCTTCAGGAAGATGTCGAAGTTCATCATCCAGGACTCGACCTGACCCAGGGTGCGCTGCTGGACCGAGTGCATCTCGTCGATGTGTTCCTGGTAGTTGCTGGCCGAGGCGATGATCTTCGTCGGCCCCAGCACCGGCGCGGCCAGGCGCACCGAGTCCAGCGGCTGCCCCCGGCCGCTCCTGGCCGCCGCCTCCAGGGCGGGTGCGAGGGCGGCGAAGTCCCGGCACAGCGCCCGCCACCAGCCGGCGAGCAGCGGATCGGGCTCGTGCGGCCAGGGCAGTGCGCCGGTGACGTCCACCACTTCGTCACCGGTGACGACACCGAGGCGGTTGTCGTCGAAGATCGCGAGTTTCATACGCTCACCGTGTCCAGGTTCGCCGGGGTGAAGACGCCGGTCACCTGTTGGGCGGCGTCGAGGGTCAGTTCTCGGTGGAGTCCCAGTGCCCGCAGCACCGGGGTGTCGCTGATGCTGAACAGGTCGGCGCCCTCGCCGCTGGTGTGCTCGACGGCGGCCCAGGAGGGGACGACGAACATGTCACCGGCCGACCAGTCGAAGCGCTGGCCGTCGATCACCGACCAGCCGGACCCGCGGTGGACGACGAAGACGCTGTTGCCGGTGCGGCGCACGGGAAGGGTCTTCGCGCCCGGTACGAACCGGTGCATGCCACAGCTCATGGTCGGCAGCACGCTGGCGCCGGTCTCGGGGTTGACGTATTCGAGGCTCACCAGCGGTGCGCCGCTCTCGGCGGCCAGCCGGGACAGCTCCCTGTCGGTGTCGGGCCACCGGTAGACCAGCAGCGGGGAGTGCTCGGTGGTGAGGACGTCGCGTACGGCCCCGCTGACGAAGCGTGGCCCCGGGCCGGCCTCGGCCTCCGACCGGTTGTGCGGTTCCGCGCCCGGCTGCCGGACATCGGGGTACGGCTCGAAGAACACCGCGTCGAGTGCCTCGATCATCGGCAGGTCGAGCCCGTCGAACCAGAGCATCGGGCCGTCGCTCGTACTGCTGTGATCGTGCCAGTTCCACGACGGGGTGAGGATCAGGTCCCCGGGGTGCATGTCGCACACATCGCCGTCGACCGTGGTCGCGACGCCGTCCCCGGACAGGATGAACCGGATGGCGCCCGGGGTGTGGCGGTGGGCGGGCGCCGTCTCACCGGGGCCGAGGCACTGAATGGCGCCCCACAGGGTTCCGGCCGCGTAGGGCTGTCCCGCCAGGCCCGGATTGCCGAGGCTCAGCACCCGCCGTTCCCCGCCGCGCTCCACGGGCACCAACCGCAGTGCGCGTTCGGCGAGTTCGGTCAGTACCCGCGCGCGCCACAGCCATGGGACCGAGCGGGGGCGCGGGGTGGGCGTGAGCAGATCACGGGTGATCGTCCACAGCGGGTAGAGGTCGACGGCTGCCAGATCCGTGTACAGGGAGGCCAGCTGATCGTCTTCATCGGTCCGCGCGCGTGGGGTCTCATCGAGCGTCATGGGTCCTCTTTCGCCTGTGCCGCGCCCGGGCGGGCCGGCGGCAACGGTGCACTCAGGGGGTGGAGTTCGCCGCCGCGTCGATGCGGCGGCGGACGTCCTGGGGCGGCAGGCCGATGCCGAAGCGGGCCACCGACTCGAGCAGGGAGGCACGCCGGCACCAGGCCCGTGCCCGGTCGGGGTCGGCCGCGACGGCGCGCAGCTCGTCGTGGTTGGCCCGCCGTTTGTCCTCGTCGCGCTCGCCGATCCGCTCCGTGTTGCGCTTGGTGTCCGCCTGTACGTACTCGACGGCCACCTGCCGGCGCACCTCGGCGAAGGTCGCCAGCTCGGCGTCCTCGTCCGCTCCGTCGTTGAGGACGCGGGCGAGCCGGCGCGCGAGGTCGACCGCGTCGTGGATACCGCTGTTGAGCCCCACCCCGCCGAGCGGGCTGTTGATGTGCGCGGCGTCGCCGATCAGCGCGCAGCGGCCGGCCACGAACGAGTTCGCCACCCGCTGGTGCACGGTGTAGATCTGGTGGTCGCCGATCTCGTAGCCGCCCGGCAGGGCAGCGATGCCCTGGAGGCGTTGCTGTATCTCCGCGAGGTCGGTGGCCCGTTCGTACGTCTGACCGGGCGGGAGGGGGTACACCGCGCGCCATGACTCCGGTGTGCGCAGCAGGAAGAGCCATTCCTCGGGGTCGGCGACGTAATTGACGTCGGCGATGCCGGGGATGAGCGAGCGGAAGTCGGCCGAGGTGCTGGCGATCAGGAACCGCTCCGGGTAGGTGAAGCCCGTGAACTCCACGCCGAGCAGTCCGCGGGCCGTGCTGCTCGCACCGTCCGCGGCCACCAGGAAACCGCCGCGCAGACTCACCGCGCCCGACGGGCCCCGCCCCTCCACCACCACCCCGTCGTCGTCGGTGTGGATCGCCGTTGCCTCCGTGCCGTAGTGCAGGGTGACGTTCGGCGCGTCGACGAGCCGCTCCACCAGCATCCGGACCAGGTGCTGCTGGTTCAGCTGAAGGCGGTGCGGGTACTTCGTCTCCTCCTTCAACAGGGTGAAGTCGAACTCGGCCACCAGGCCGGCCCGCCGGTCGCGGTACTGGTAGCGCGGCACCACCAGCCCTTCCGCGTGCATCTGAGCGGCCAGGCCGAGTTCGTCGAGCAGTTCGAGGGTCGGCGGATGAAATGTCGACGCGCGCCAGTCGGTACGCGGCTCCGGCTCACGTTCGATGAGGTGTACCTGTACGCCTGCCCGGGCGAGCGCCCAGGCCGCGGTGGCGCCGACGGGGCCGCCGCCGAGGATGAGCACAGGCGGCCCAGGATGATTCGACACGAATGTCATAGCACCAAACCTTAGCGATTATTCCGCGCCACGAAAGAGTTGGCGCTACTATTCCGGCATGGAGAATACTGTTCGCGATGAACCCCGCCCCTCCGTCCCGAACTCGGCACAGACGGGCCTGTCATCGGTCGACAACGCCCTGCAGTTGCTGCGTCTCATCGGCGAGCGCCGCGCACTGCGCGTCGCCGAGGCCGCCGACGACTTGTGCGTCGCCCGTTCCACCGCGCACCGGCTGCTGACCGCACTGCGCCGGCAAGGCTTCGTGACGCAGGACAAGCCGAACGGTGTCTACCGCCCCGGCCCCGCCCTGCTGGAGATCGGTCTGTCGGCCATCGGCCGCGTCGACATCCGGCACGCGGCCCGGCCGGTGCTCGAACAGCTCAGTGAAGACACGCAGGAGACGGTCAGTCTGCTGCTGCTCGAAGGCGATTCCGTCCGTTTCATCGACTGTGTGGAGGGCTCACGGTCGGTGCGCGTCGCCACCCGCACCGGGATCGTCCTGCCGGCCCACTGCACGGCCGGCGGCAAGGCGATCCTGGCGGCGTTGCCGGCCAGTGACCTGGACCGGCGCTACCCCACCCGGCAGTTGGACACCCGCACACCGAACTCCATCTCGACATGGCGCGAGTTGGAGTCCGAGCTCGACGAAATCCGGGACAACGGCTATGCGGTGAACTTCGGCGAGGGTGAGAGCAGCATCTGCGCCGTGGGAATGGCGATCTACGATCTCATCGGCTACCCGCTCGCGGCCATCGCCGTGGCCGTACCGAGCTCTCGGCTGGAGACCGTCGAGCAGGCCGGCGAACTCGCGCACCTGCTGGTCCAGGCGCAGGCGTCGGTGCGGGACGCCTTCAACAAGGCGGGCTGAGCCGGACGGCCGGGGGTAACGGCGGCGGCCTCGCCCACGCGGGACCGCCGGTCACAGCGAGAACACCATCGACTTGAGCGAGACCGGTACGGTCCCGGACTTGGGCAGCACCGCGCCGATGTCGACGAAGTCGAACTCGGTGACCGCGATGCCGTCGACGGAGACCACCGGGGTCGTGACTCCCTGGTCGAGCAGGATGCCTCCGACGGTTCTGGCGATGTCGCCGTCGAAGAGCAGACACAGCGGCAGGCCCGCCGCGATCCTGCCGCTCAGACCACGCCGGATGCCCTCGACGAAGGCGTCCAGACGGGGAAAGCTCGGCAGTCCGCTCCACCGGAATCCGAAGACCAGCGCGTCGTCCGGATCCGCCTCGGCGCGGGACAGGTGTCTCTCGATCGCGGCCGCGATCTGATCCGGATCGACCCTCCCCGCCAGGTCCACATCGGGGCGGACCACTCGCAGGTTGTGCAGCGGCAGCAGGTCGGGGTCGCTGATGTGGATGGTGTTCCCGCTCACCTGCACGGTGTACTGGGACGCCCCGAGCACCGTCGCCCTGATCGCCCGGCCGCTGTCCTCCACCGGGCCCGGCAGCCGGCCGGTCCGCTCGGCCAGCGCGCGGCCGAACAGCAACCCCAGATCGCCGAACTCCCGTGCCTCGCGCCCGTAGACGTACTCGGCGACGCCACCGGAGAACAGAACGGCGTCGTAAGGACCGTGCTCGGTCAGAGGTTCCGTCAGACGGATCCAGTCGAGATCGCCGAGTGGCGCCGGCGTCCGGTTGACCGCCGCGATGACGGTGTCGGCCATCAGCGCGGCCAGGTCGGCCAGTTCGGCCGCTCCGACCCGGTCACCCAGCGACCAGTCCCTGCCGAGCGCCGCGGCCAGTCGTCTGCCCGCGGGCTCCAGCCGGACGATCCGGCCGGAGTCGTCGGCCACGATCAGCCGCGCGCCCAGGTGCAGCGCGCTGGTCGACCGGACGGTGCCGGACTCGGCCACCGACAGCTTGGTGGTGCCGCCGCCGATGTCGATGTTGAGTACGCGTGCGTGGTCGCGCTCGCTCCTGGCCACCGCGCCCGACCCGTGGGCGGCGAGTGCCGCCTCCATGTCGTGCCCGGCCGTGGCGCAGATGAAGCGGCCCGTCCGAGCGGCGAACAGATCGGCGATGGCTCGCGCGTTCCGGCGGCGGGTGGCCTCACCGGTCAGGATGACCGCTCCGGTGTCGACCTCGTCGGCCGAGATACCGGCGCTCTCGAATGCCTCGTCGACGATGGTCTTCAGCCGCTCGTCGTCGATGCGCAGCCCGTCGGCGTAGGGTGTCAGGGCGACGGCCGACTCGTGGATGACGTGCTTGTCCACGACGACGAAGGCGCTGGACAACTCGCGGCCCAGCCGGCGCAGTGTCAGCCGGGAGAAGAGCAACTGGCTGGTGGCCGAGCCGATGTCGATCCCCACGCTGGTCAGTACGATCTGATCGCGTTCCCACAGCGGATGTTCCGGGTCGTCGGGCGAGATGTTCACGCCGTGATCGTGGTCGTGGCCATGGTCGTCGCTGTGGTCGTGGCCATGGTCGTGGTCGTGACGGTGGCCGTGCTGGTGGCCGTACTGCTGTACGGCGGTCAGGGCGCTGTCGGACATGTTCTCACCGCTCCTCGGCCTTCTCGTCCGCGAGCCTGCGGTAGAAGCGCCACGCGGAGTCGATCAGCTCCGGCCGGGTCCGGCCGGTACCGACGATCGCCTCACGCTCGGCCGTATCGATCTGCCGCGGCTCCCCGAGCTGTCGGGCCAGGTAGTTCAGTTCGGCCAGCTCGCTGAGCTTGATGACGTTCAGTGCCGCCTCCTCCGGGCTCGCGCCCACGGTCGTCACCCCGTGGCCGCGCATCAGACAGGCCGCGCTCGCCCCGAGCACGGCGGCCACCTCGTCCCCCAGCGACGGGGTCGTCACCAGCACGCTGCGTTCGAAGGTCGGGACACCGCGGGCCAGCAGCCGCAGGGCGTACGGGTCGTAGGCGCCGATCACCGGCAGCAGCGGGACATCGCAGATGCCGAAGAGCACCGGCATCAGGGGGTGAACGTGCGCCACGCTGGTGACGTCGGGGCGTGCCCGGTACACCGCCAGGTGGATGGCGAGTTCCTGAGGTGCGGTCAGTCCTGGCCCGCCCGAGAGCAGCGTCCCGTCCCGGTCGACCACCACCACGTCCTCGGCACCGGCGAAGCGGAGACCGGACTCCGAGGGGCCGCGGGCCTTCACCGCCACGGTCCCGTCGTCGAGCAGCATGCTGATGTGGCCGGCCGGTTCGCGGGTGAGCCCCAGCCGGCCGAGGACCCGGCAGGCCGCCGCGACGCGCTCGGCCGCGGGGGTCATCACACCCGGCCCTCGGCCACGGCCACCCGGGCCTGGCCTTGGGACACATCGAACGTGACCACGGACTTGGCGGGGTCGCGGATGAGCGCCATCGGGTCCTCGCCGGCCCGCACGCGCTCGACCTGCTGCCGCAGCAGGCGGCGGTACATGGCGATCCCCTTGTCCTCCGCGCCGAGCATCTCCTTCGTACGGTCGTAGACGGCGCCCTGTGTCTCCCATGCCATCCGGTCCTGGCTGGTGAAGGTGTTCATCGCGTGATCACCGTCGGCGGTCAGCTCCGGCGGGATGCGGACCACGCTGGGTTCCTCGTCGTGCACCCGTTCCTCGCCGGGCTTGTCCGGCAGCAGACCGGCCCGGATGAGCATGGTGTGCTCGTCGTCCACGGGCACCCGCCAGTGCATCGCCTGCAGCGGACCCTCGGGCAGCCGCAGGATGTTGGGGAACACCAGCGGATGCCCGGTCTCCTCCTCCAGCTCACCGGCCTTGTCGCGGTACACGCGGCGCTTGATGATGCCCCACTCGAACTGCTCGAAGGAGTACTTCTCGATGGGGCGGTAGTAGTAACTGCCGCGGTCGATGCCCTTCACGCGCATCGTGTGCCCGTGCAGCCAGAAGGTGTGCACGGTGTCGACGGCGTTCTCCATCGGCTGCAGCCAGTTGCAGTTCAGGTCCGCCTCGATGAACAGGGTGAGGTGGCCGTCGCGCCGGTCGAGCACATCCCACTCCGGCAGGACGGGCGGCTCGCCGGGGCCCATATAGGCGAAGACGATGCCGCGGTAGGCCCGTACGGGATAGGCGTCGATACGGGCGCGCTCCCTGGCCCGCCGGTTCTCCTGCTCGAAAGGCTGCTCAAGGCACTGGCCGGTGCGGTCGTACTTCCAGCCGTGGTACGGGCAACGGATCTCGCAGCCTTCCACGAAGCCGTAGTACAGGGACACCCGCCGGTGCGCGCACGACTCCGCGACCAGCGCGTAGGTGTTCTCGTCGGTCAGGTAGAGCACCAGGTCCTCGCCCAGTACCCGTATCCGCTTGGTGCGCTTGTCCGGGGAGAGATCGGCGGTGACGGCGACGGGCTGCCAGTACCGCCGCAGCAGGTCTCCCATCGGGGTGCCCGGGCCGACCCGGGTGAGAAATTCGTTGTCGGCTTCACTGATCATGAGCGTGCTCCTCTTGCCTGCTGATTCCTGAGGGGGCGCGGGTCACGGATGACGCGCCGCCCCGGCGGGCGTCACCGCGGTCTGGGCCCGCAGGGCCTGCCGCAGCATGGCGGCGACCCGCTGCCGGAGGTCGTCGCGCTCCCCGGCTCCGTGCGAGGCCCACGCGTCGATGAGCCGGCGAAGGTACGGCTCGGCGTCCGCGTCCCCGTCGGCGTCCGGGAGAGCCTCGATGAGCGGCTCGATGTCGCCTACGAGCTCCTCCAGATAACCCCAGGTCCGGTCGTCGGCGGAGGTCCACCCGAGCCTCGCCTGCAGCGCGTTCAGATAGCTCCAGAAGTCGATCGCCAGCGTCGCTCCGTCGGCAGCGACGTAGAAGTCCTCGTCGAAGTGACGTTCCAAGGTGATCATTTCGCCTCCTTCCTTCCTGCGGCGCCGTCGCGGTCCGGTCAGCCGGTCCGCAGGCCGGCCCGGGCGTAGACCGCTTCCATGCGACTGTGCGTACCGTGCTCGGCGAGTTCGGCCTCGAAGGTCGCGCGCACCGACGGATCCTCGTCCTGGTACTCGATCTGGTCGCCGCCCTCGGTGGTGGGACGGTCGATGAGGAACTGCTTGAACAGCGGGTACTTCTTGCTGCCCCAGCGCAGGGCGAGGTAGCGGGCCGGAGTGGTGCCGGTGTTGAAGTGCTGGTGGAACCACCGCTCCGGCGGCACCACGATCGATCCCTGCTGCCAGTCGACCTTGCGGACCGGTTCGCCCTCACGCCAGAGCAGGGAGAAGCCGGTGCCGCCGAGGATGATCACATGGGCGCCGGCGTTGTGCCGGTGGGCCTTCTTGTACGTACCGACCGGGAACTCCGAGACGTGGCCGCACAGGCTGTTGTCCGCGATCTCGAGCATCACGTTGCTGCCGCCCGCACCGCGCGCGGCCCACGACTTCAGCTCGATGCCGGCGGCGTCGGGAATGAACCTGCTCTCCCACACCCGGGCCTGGTAGGCCGTACCGGCGCCGCTGAAGTCGTCCTTGTCCGACCCGAACCTGTCGGTGAAGTCGAAGTCGCAGTCGTAGATGAACGAGCGGTTGTGGAACATCCGCATCACCAGCGGGGCGCTGGTCACGGTGTAGAAGCGGGCCGGCTGCGACCCACTGCCGTTGAAGTGCTGCGCGTACGCGTTGAGCGGTACGGAGAACACACTGCCGGCGTTCCACTCGAACGTCGCCCGCGTCCCGGCGGAGTTCCACACCGTGGTGGAGCCCCGCCCGGAGACGACATAGGTGATCTCCTCGTAGAGATGGCGCTCCGGTGCCATCTGCCCGCCGGGAGCGATCTCGATGATGTGGGCGTCATTGACGTCCTCGGTGCCCTCCAGCCGGGCCACCGCGGCCCGGCACTCCCGCCGCGGCCAGTCCCCCAGCTCGACGGTGCGCAGGTCTTCGATGAACAGCCCTTCCACGACCTTCAGTCCCTCGTCGGCCAGCCACTGTTCGTAGGCCGTCGGGCGCTTGATCGTGGGCAACTCGGTCTCGGCGACCGTCATCCGGTGCCTCCTTGGGCGCTAGTTGGTACCGATGAGGCTTTCGATGAGATCCGTCGCTTCTCCGACGCCCTTGGTCAGGAACGCCCAGGAGTTGGTGTCGAAGTACGTCACGCCGTCCTTCGGGACCTGCCAGGCGGGCAGGTTCGCCGGCGGCTCGACGTCGGCGCGGGTGCTGATGCTCCCGTACGCGTCGTTCCATGCCTTGTTGCCGTCCTTGCAGGCCAGCCACTGGGCCAGCACCTTGGCCGCGCTCGGGTGCGGCGGCTTGTCGGAGACGGCCAGGAAGCCGAAACCACTGGTGGTCTGGAGCAGATCGGGCATGACCACCTCGACCGGCAGCCCGTCGTCCGCCGCCGTGTCGACGTCCAGCTGGCCGAGTCCCAGGGCGATCGGGTACTTGCCCCTCGCCAGGTCGTCGGTGCCCTGCCGGGAGTCTTTGAGGAGGATCGGCTTCTGGTCCTTGTACAGCTGCTTGACGAAGTCGTCGCCGTACCCCGGTGCGGCCTGGAACATACCGACGTTGTAGATCGCGCCGCCCGGGCTCCGCGGGTCGATCGTGGCGATCTTGCCCTTCCACTTCGGGTCGAGCAGGTCCTTCCAGGTCTTGATCTCGTCCGGCTTGACCTTGTCGGTGTTGATGACCACCGGGACGCTGACGTACCGGCTGATGCTCAGGATCTTCTTGTCCGCGTCGACGAACGGGAGGGCCCCGCCGCGCCATGCCTTGGTGTCCAGCTCCGTCGGCGTCAGCACGCCGGTCAGCGGAGCGATCCAGTTCTGTGCGTGGTACGTGTTGGCCATGGTGTCGGCGCCGCCGACGAACACGTCCTGGGAGTAGATCTTGGCCTTGCGCTCGGACTGCAACCGGGCCGCGTTGTCCTTGCCGCTGGTGCCGATGTAGTCGAGCTTCACGCCGTACGTCTTCTCGAACGCCTGCGGCAACTGCTGGCGCACGGTGTCGGTGGGCGGGCCCGACATGACGACCGTGCCCTCCTTCTTTGCCTTGGCGACCAGCGCGCCCGAGGGATCCGGACAGTCGGTGCTGACCTTGCCGGACGCGCTGCCCGTGGTCGTCGTGTCCGAGGCGCCGGTGCCGCCGCACGCGGTCGCGGCGAGTGCTACCGCGGCGCCTGCGGATATCAGCTTCCAGTTGTGGTGAGCGATGAATCTTTTGATGACACACCTGCTTTCGTTGCGGAGGGGGATGACGGCGGGGGACCGCCGGCCATCCGGAGGCGGCGGGCCGACCGCGACGAGCGCAGCCGGCCACCGCTGAGGGCCCGGGACAGCAGCGCCACACCGACGGTGAGCATGCTGATGAGGACACCGAGCACAGAGGCTTGTTCGAGCACGCCGCTGGTGCTGTATTCGAGGAGCAGGATCGACAGCGGCCGGGAGTCGTTGCTGCTGAGCAGGACGACCGTGCTGACGTCGCTCACCGCGGAGTGGAAGGTGAGGACCCCCGCCGCGGCCACCGAAGGACCGAGCAGCGGGAAGAGGATGAAGACGTAGGAGCGCACCGGACTGGCGCCGCAGATGCGTGCCGCCCGGTCCAGGTCGGGACTCACCTGGAGGATGGCGGCCTTCAGCTGCTGCGTACCGGTGGCCATGTGGCTGATGACCAGCGCGATGATCAGGCCGAAGAGATTCCCGTAGAGAACGGTGCGCAGCGGGGTACCGAGATAGACCCACAGCAGCCCCAGGCCCAGCAGCATGCCCGGTACGGCGGCCGGCAGCCAGGCCATCACATCGACGCCGCCTCTGGTCGGCAGCTCGCTGCGGACGATGACGAAGGCGATGACGAAGTAGACGAGGACACCGACCAGGGTGGCGATCAGGCCGATGATCAGGGTGTTGCGCACCGAAGAACCGAACAGGTTGTCGTTGAACAGCGCCGACCAGTGCTCCGTGGTGAAGGGGTTGGTGAGCTGGAAGAACCCGAACCGCCGCATGAACGAGCCCAGCACGATCGCGCCCATGGGCAGCACCACGGTGAAGACCACGTAGAGGGAGAGCACCCCGGCGACGACCCAGCGGCGGATACGGCCCAGTCGCATGGGCTCGTCGTTGTAGGTGTGCGCGCCGACGGTGACGTAACTGCGGCTGCGTACGGCGAACCGCTGCACGATCGCCAGCATGATCAAGATGGGGATGAACACCGAGCCGAGCGCGGTCGCGGTGCCGAACTGCGGCGGGGACGACTGCAGCCAGTTGTAGATCTGGGTGGAGTACACATTCAGATTGATCGGCGTGCCCAGGAGCAGTTCGATCTCGAAGGTCTTCAGCGAGTAGACGAAGCTGAGCAGGGTGGCGGCGATGATGGCCGGCCGCATCATCGGCACGGTGATACGCACCAGGGTCCGCAGCCGGCTGGCCCCGCAGATCTGGGCGGCTTCCTCCATCGACCGGCTCATCCTGCGGAACGCCGGGACCAGCAGGATCACCATGATGGGCACGGTGGTGGCGGTCAGATGGGTCCAGATGATGCCCCAGTAGCTGTAGATGTTCAGCGGTCCGTCGCTGATGTCACCCAGCCCCGGCAGCATCCTGATCACCTGGTTGACGACGCCGTTGGCGGGGTCGAGCAGCAGGATCCAGCCCAGGGTGATCGACAGCGAGGGGATGAAGAACGAGAACCACAGGAACACCTCGATGACCTTGCCGCCCGGCATGTCGGTGCGCGCGATCAGCCACGAGACGACCGTGGCGATCACCATGCCGATCAGTACCCTCGGCACGCCAAGACGCAAGGTGTTCCAGGCCGACTCCCACATCGCGCCGTTGGCGAAGGCCTGCCGCCAGTTGTCCAGGCCGTAGCCGGCCGGGTCGCCGGGTTCCGCGACATTGAGGCTGTTCAGCAGCAACAGCGTGATGGGGACGACGGTCACGGCGGCCACCAGCAGCAGCACGACGACACCGGTCACCCGGGAGCCGCTGGAGCGGCGCGCGCTGATCAGTTTCCGCACCGGCCCCGGCAGCGCTTCGACATCGTCCGGGGCCACCGGTGGCAGGACGCCGCTCACAACGGCCACACCATCGCGCGCTGGGGGTCGACCTCGACGACGACCGTGTCACCGGGGTGGTGGACCACTCGGCGCGGGGCGCTGAGCAGTACGTTGGACCCGGCGATGTCGAGCACGTACTCGAAGCTGTCGCCGAGGTAGGCCGAGGACAGCACGCGTGCCATCACCTGGTTCGGGGCCGGCTCGGCGGCGTCGTACGGCTTGATGTCGACGTCCTCCGGCCGCAGGTACACGCCCACCCGGTCGCCCTCGCCCAGCCCCGCCGGCACGTCCGGGCCGACGATCTCGCCGACCCGCCGGCCGCCGGTGTCGAGCCGGACCCGGCGTAGCGCCGCGTCTCCGGCGAGGACGCCCTCGACGACGATGAGCCGGCCGAGGAAGTCACGTACGAACGGCGTCTTCGGGTGCTCGTAGAGCTCCATCGGCCGCCCGACCTGCTCGACCTTGCCCTTGTTCATCACCGCGAGGCGGTCGGCCAGGGACAGTGCCTCGTCCTGGTCGTGGGTGACGAAGAGCATGGTGATACCGAGTTCCTGGTTGAGTCTTCGGATCTCGCGCCGCATCTGGATGCGCAGCTTGGCGTCCAGGTTCGACAACGGCTCGTCGAGCAGCAGCAGGTCGGGGGTGTAGACGAGCGCCCTGGCGAGCGCGACCCGCTGCTGCTGGCCGCCCGAGAGCAGGGTGGCGGGCCGGTCGGCCACCGCCTCCAGTCCGGTGACCGCGAGAATCTCCTCGACTCTCCGACGCCGTTCCGCGCGCTTCACCCGGCGCATGCGCAGCGGGAAGGCGACGTTCTGAGCGACGGTCATATGGGGCCAGATCGCGTAGGACTGGAAGACCATCGCGATGTTGCGTTTCTCCGATGGCAGGAAGGTGCCCTGCCCGGCATCGGCAAGTGCCCTGTCCCGCATGGATATCGAGCCCTCGTCGATCTTCTCCAGGCCCGCGATCATCCGTAGCGACGTGCTCTTTCCGCAGCCGCTCGGGCCGAGGAGAGCGAATATCTCGCCGGCCTTCACCTCAAGGTCGATCTGGTCGACCGCTATGACGTCGTTGAACCTTCTGGTCACACCGGACAGCCGGAGTTGAACCTCGGGCTCACCGGAAGTCTTGTCCATCGAGCCGGTGACCCGGCCCTTGAGGCGGTCCGTCGTGCTCGCCCTCATAGACATCTGCACTCCTCGGATCAGTCCTGGTTCACACGACCTTAACCAGGAATACCTTATAGAGAAATAGTTGTTCGCTAAGTTCCTTGATATGGAATAGCGGTGCTCAGAGGTCCAATGTGAGCAGCGCCGAGGCCGACCGCCCGACGCAGATCATCATCGTGTCGCCGCGCTCGCGTTCCTCGTCCGAGAGCACGGTGTCGTGGTGTTCGGGCACACCGGCGAGCACCCTCGTCTCGCACGAACCGCAGTAGCCCTCCTCGCAGGAGAAGCCCACATCGGGCGCGGCCTCACGGACCACGTCCAACAGCGTTCTGTCCGGCGGGACCTCCAGGGTCAGCCCGCTGCGCCGCAGCTCCACGGTGAAGTGGCCCGCGCCGGCCGGCGGACCCTGTGCGCTCGCCGTCACCGGGCGGCCCGGCAGGCCGCCGGCCGGCGCGCCGAAGCGCTCGACGTGCAGGGCACCGGGCCTGGCCGCGGCGCATGCCCCGGTGACCGCCAGAACCATGCCCTCCGGGCCGCAGCAGTAGACGGCAGCGCCGTCGGGCGCAGCGTCCACGAGCTCGACGACCGGCAGCATGCCGCGCTCGTCCTGCGGCACGATGTGTACGCGCTCGGCGCCGATGGCCGAGAGCGCCTCGGTGAACGCCATGGTGTCGCGCGTGCGCCCGCCGTAATACAGCTCCCACGAGGCACCGCGCGCGGCGACCTGACGGATCATCGCCAGGATCGGCGTGATGCCGATGCCGCCGGCGAGGAAGAGATAGTGCGGCGCGTCGACAAGGGCGAAGTGGTTGCGCGGTCCCCGGGCTCGGAGCACCCGGCCGACCAGCGCCGAGTCGTGCACCTCCACCGATCCGCCCCGGCCGTGTTCTTCACGCAGCACCGCGACGGTGTAGGAGCGCGGATCGTCCAGTGGGCCGCACAGCGAGTACTGGCGGACCGTGCCGCTGGGCAGGCGCAGATCGATGTGCGCGCCCGGCGCCCACGGCGGCAGCTCACCGCCGTCCGGATCGACCAGGGTCAGCGAGACGACCCCGGAGGCTTCCAGACGTACCTGTTCGACCAGGAGCGACCGGTGTGCGAGGGGGTCCAGATCAGCCATGCCGGCTCAGTCCGTACCGGTGGGGCGGAACCCGTAGATGTCGAGGGTGAGTTCGCCCCCGGCGATCCGGCTCAGATAGCCCGCCTCGGCGGCCTCGCGCGCCTTGCCGCGTTCCAGCACCGAAGCGACCAGCGCCCGCGGAATCACGACGACGCTGTCAGCGTCGGCCACGACGAGGTCACCGCGGCTGACAGTGGCCGCGCCCAGGGTGATGGGGACGCCGACCGTGCCCGCGTCGTCCTTGACCGTGGTGCGCACCGCGATCCCCGAGCTGAAGACGGGAAAGCCACGCTCGCGCAGCCGGTCGACGTCGCGTACACCGCCGTCGATCACCAGCCCCACTATCCCGCGCGCCTGCGCGGCCGCCGTGAGCACTTCGCCCCAGTAACCGCAGGCCTCCTGCCGCCCGTCGACCACCAGCACATCGCCGGGTTCTGCGACTTCGAGCGCGAGGTGCAGCGGCAGATTGTCGGCCGGCGCGGTGGCCACCGGCAGTGCCCGGCCGACGACCGCGGCGCCCGGCCAGACCGGCCGGATGCGGGGCGGAAGGAAGCAGTCGAGCTTCGACGCCTCGTAGAGCGTCGCGGTCCCCAGCCTCAGGAACGCGGCGGTGTCGATGTCTTCGGACGCGGCGGTCGTCATGCCTGGCTCCTCTGCAACAGGTGGTAGCCATGGGCGGCACGAGACTCGGTCAGGGAGCGCCCTGCGAGTACGTCCTCGACGATGCGCGACTCACGGACATGGATGGTGTGGCAGATCTCCGCCAGGTCGTCCTCGACGTCGAGCGGCACGGTGACCGCGCCGTCGTCGTCGGCGATGATCAGCTGACCGGGCGCGACATTCACCCCGCTGATGCTCACCGGGCACTGGACGTCCCGGACCTCGACCCGGTCCTTGCCGGTGCGCATGTAACGGCCCCGAGTGAACAGCGGATAGCTCACGTCGAGCGCCCGCCACACATCACGGCAGACACCGTCGATCACCGTGCCCGCGATACGGCGGTTGTCGGCCATCGCGGTGAGGATGTCGCCCCAGACCGTGCAGTCGGTGCGGCCGTCGTTGTCGAGCACCGCCACCTCACCCGGCTTCACCTCGTCCAGGTAGTCCCCCACCGTGCCGGCCGGATGCCCGGCGGCGACGTACGAGACGGTGTAGGCGCGCCCGAAGATCTCCGCGCCGTCGAACAGCGGGCCGATGCCGAGAAGGCAGCCGTCCCTGCCGATGCGGTCGAGGGCGTCGGAAATGGTCGCGGTCGAGTAACCCCGCAGGGGGTGCGCCGGGCCTTCGGCCGTGGGCGGCTCACTGGCGACAAGATCGTTGGTCACGACCGGGACTCCTCGATAGCGGGAAACTGACTGTCGTGCATGACGTCGGCGACCGGCCGTCCCTGGGCGACCGCGTCGGCCATGGCCGCCTCGCGGGCGACGATGCGCTCGGCGAAGGCGACGATCCGCTGGGCGTCGGGCCCGGGTACGAAGGCGACGCCGTTGCCGTCGGCGACGACATAGTCGCCCGGCCGTACGGTGATGTCGCCGAAGGTGATCGGCTCGTCCATCGCGTGCTGGACCACCCGGCCGCGCGCGCTGACCGGCACCACGGCACGCGCGAAGACCGGCAGACCGAGATCCCGGCTCTCGCTCGCGTCCCGGCAGGCGCCGTCGACCACCACCCCGGCGATGCCCCTGGCGACCGCGGCGCGGCTGAGTATCCCGCCCCAGCAGGACACGTCCAGGCGTCCTTCGTTGGCGATGACCAGCACATCCTCCGGGCCTGAGAGGTCCACGGCCGCGGCGGCGACATGGCCCGCCGGCTTGTCGGAACGGCGCGGTCCCACCGTGACCGTGCGCACGCGGCCGGCGACGACGTGCCGTACCGGCCACACCGGCTCGGGCCCGAGCACCACCGCGGATATGCCGAAGGCGTCCAGGGCGTCCGAGACCGCGCAGGAGTCCAGCGCCCGCAGCCGTTCCACCAGGGTGGCGGCGGGGGAAGGCGTCCGTACCTCGTTCATCGGCGCCCCTCCATGTCCTCGGGACGGTCGGCCTGCCAAGTCATGAAGGCCATCGCGCAGCCGGTGCCCGCTTCGGTGCGATAGCACGGCTCGTACCCGACCAGCTCGGCACTGAGCGAGGAGGACTGCAACGCGCCGGCCACGACGATCCAGTTCCGCATCTCCGAGGTCCCGGAGCGCAGCACCGCGTCCGGCAACGAGCGCAGATAGGTGGCGTCGCGACTGGTCAGGGCGGAGAGGAAGGCCCGGTCCAGCTCTTCGTCGACGACGAAGTGGCTCAGTCCGCCGGAGGCGACGATGCCGACACGCGGGCTGCCCGGGTAACGCCGGATCGCCTCGCCCAGGGCGACGCCGAAGTCGAAACAGCGGTCGGCCGACGGCGGATTCGGCTCCCAGAAGGTGTTCACGAAGACCGGGACGGTCGGCGGCGTATCGCCACCGCCGAGCACCTGTTGGAAGATGAAGCCCCAGCCGTGCGGTATGCCCGAGTTGCCCCATTCCCCCGGTGGCAGTCCCCTGGACGCGGCCGGGTCGAACCCCGCGGCCGAGGTCTGCTCGATCAGGTACCTGGCCAGCGCGGAGTCGCCCGGGCGTACGGTGCTCCTGTCGGGCACATTGGCCACCTCGGCGACGGCCAGGCCCGGCTTCATGCCGTCGAGCTGCTCCTGGGTGAAGGGCTCGTGCCGCATGGTGTCGCCCCAGTAGAAGGCGAACTGCGGCAGCAGCTCATCACCGAACACCTCCTTGTGGTCGCTGCTCACGACCACCAGGACGTCGAGCTCGGCGGCCTTGATCCGCCGGCCGAGCTCCTCGATGCCCTCGCGGCAGGCCGCGTGGCGGCGGCGGCGTACCTCAAGCGCGCACTCGTCGGCGAACCCGGGTGCGCGCAGCGCGAGCAGCTCGGCGTACGGATAGTCCGCACCGCGGTAGACCAGCGCGGAGTTGGCGCGGTCGGCCGCGGCCCGCTGTCCCCAGTCCTCGGGCGGTGTGTTCAGCAGCGGGCCGTGCGAGGTGCCCACGCCCAGCACGAGATCGGCCATGCGTGCTCACACCTCCAGGCGGAACAGCTTGACGGCGTTCGTTTCGAACAGCGCCGCCCTGTCCTCGTCGGTCAGCCAGTCGATGTCCTCGATGAGCAGGTGGATGTCGTCGATCCACCGGCCGGTCTCCGGGTCCTTCACCGAGCCGGTGCCCGGCTTCTCCGTACCGAACAAGCAGCGGTCGACGCCGACGGTGCGCAGCAGGAACTCGATCGAGTCCCGGGTGTAGAGGCAGGTGTCGTAGTGGAGGCGGCGCAGGCGCTCCTCGAAGGTCGTGCCCGCCCGCAGGGCGGCGGGGTAGAAGCGGCCCTTCTGGTACGGAATGGCCCCGCCGCCGTGCGACACGACGATCTTGAGCTCGGGGAAGTCGTCGAGGACGGACGACTGGAGCAGCCCGGCGACCGCCAAGGTCTCCTCCTGCACGAAGTGCAGCGAGTAGCTCTCGCGGGCCGGGGGCCGGCAGGCCGCGGAGTGGATGATGGCCGGCACGTCCAGTTCGCACAGCGCCTCCCACACCGGGTACCAGAAGCGGTCGCCGATGGCGGGCGGCTGCCGCAGTCCCTCGTAGGGGTCGGTGTTCAGGGTCGCGCCGACGAAGCCCAGATCGTTGACGCAGCGGCGCAGCTCCCGGGTCCACGCGGCCGGGTCGAGTTCCATCGACTGCGGCATGCCCGCGACGCCGCGGAAGCGGCTGTCGACCTCGCAGCACATGGCGATGACGTCGTTGGTCTCCGCGGTGAACGACTCGACCAGCGCGGCCGGGCTCTCGCTGTGCATCATCTGGAACGGCCGCGGCGAAATGAACTGAAGGTCCACCCCGGCCTGATCGAGATGGTCCAGATGCGAGATCTTGCCGAAACTCGGGTGCGGCGCGTTGAGCGCCTCCACCACGTGTTCCTTGGTCACCCCCGAACGCCCGCGCCCGTGAGCGCCGCGGTGGGACAACAGCCCGGCTTTGTATGCGTAGAGCTTGTCAGGGGCGGTGACATGCCCGTGGACGTCGATATAGATGGCGCTGCCCTCCTCGTGACCGGAACGGCGATGCCCGCCGCAGCCCGTGGGAGCTGCTCGAAGCTCCACCCCGGATGTCCTGAACCATAAGGACGACACCTCCTCTGCGGAATAGTTCTCGCATGAATTCCTCATAGCGGTATATCCGACAAAGCCGATCGGCAGGTCGATGAGCCGCCATCAGCCGATAGATCGACATACTAGGTAGATTTCCCGCCATTGGGCCCACTGCGCGCAAAGTTCCCCATCACACAGCACAGGGCCCCGGCTGTGTGCTTGCGTTCTAGTGGTCGTTGCAACACCCCAGTTCAAGGGGTGCGATGGACTTCGAGGTCCGGGGCGACCGGAAGCCACAGGGACGACGGAAGCT